>NZ_JBFBJL010000093.1:0-28334 GCF_040686075.1 Streptomyces sp. NPDC086519 | reverse complement strand
TGTCGCAATCCACACCAGGCCAGAAGGCCCTCACCCATTTCAAGATCGATCAGCCGTGAGCCCTGTCACCGTCCACAACCTCCCAGGACAGAACATCTAGGCCACTGGTCAGCAGGTGAAGGACGGCGTGGGAACGGGGCCTCGTGGCCGCCTGCGGGCGCATCGTGGCTGGTCGCGCAGTTGTCCGCGCCCCTTTGGGTTGGCAGACGCTTCGTTACTTCAAAGCGCCCGCCGTCAGCCCCGCCACCACCTGGCGCTGGAAGATGATGTACGCCGCCAGGACCGGGAGCATCGCCATCACCAGGCCGGCGAAGAGGCCGGACCAGTCGCCCTTGTAGCCCTGGCTCACCGCGAGCTGGACCAGGCCCTGGGTGAGGACGTGTTTGTCGGGGTCCGTGTTGAGGACCGTCGGGAGCATGTACTGGTTCCACTGGCCGAGGAAGTTGAAGATCCCCACGCTGATCAGGCCGGGCTTCGCCATCGGCAGCATGATCTGGAAGAACGTGCGGGTGTGCGAGGCGCCGTCGACGAAGGCCGCCTCGGCCACGGAGGTGGGCAGCGTGCGGAAGAACGCCGTGAGAAAGAACACCGTGAACGGCAGCGAGTAGGCGATGTAGACGAGGATCAGGCCGTGGAGCGTGTTCAGCAGGCCCATGTTGTTCACGACGTAGAACAGCGGGACCAGCGCGAGCATGATCGGGAAGCTCATGCCGCCGATGAACAGGTAGTAGATGAAGCGGTTGCCCGGGAAGTCGAAGCGGGCCAGGACGTAGGCCGCCATCGAGCCGAGCACCAGGGTGCCGATGAGCGAGCCGCCGACCACCAGGACGGTGTTCAGGAAGTAATCGCTCATGTTGGCGTCGGTCCAGGCCCGCGCCCAGTTCTCGAAGTGGAGCTTGTCCGGGAGCGCCCAGGGCGAGCTGAAGATGGACCGGTCGTCCTTGAAGGACGTCATCACCGCCCACAGCAGGGGCGTGACCACCATGAACGCCCAGATGATCAGGATGCCGTGGGAGAAGACGTTGAGGACCCCGCCCTCGCGCTTCCGCCGGACCGGCTCCGGCGCGGGGACGGCGGTCTCGGTGGCGGTGGTGCCGGTCTCGGTCGTCGTCATCGCTTCAGTACTCCAGCCGCTCGCGACGGCCCAGCCGCATCACGACCGCCGCGAAGGCGAGCGTGACGACCAGCAGGGCGACGCCGATGGTGGTGGCATAGGCGGCCTGACCGTCCCGGAACGCCTTCTGGTACACGTACAGGACCATCACGGTCGTCGAGTAGTCGGGACCGCCCGGCCCGGTCGTCATGATCTGTACGACCGCGAACGACTCGGCGCCGAGCGCGAGGATGCCCATGTAGACCCAGCCGGACTGCACGGTGTCCCACAGCAGCGGCAGGGTGAGGCGGAAGAAGGTGGTGGCGCGGCCGGCGCCGTCGAGCAGCGCGGCCTCGTAGAGGTCCGTCGGGATCGAGGCCATGCCCGCGGAGAAGAGGACCACGAAGAAGCCGACCGTGGACCAGACCAGGACGGCCATCACGCACCACAGGGCGAGGCTCGGGTCACCCAGCCAGAGCGGCTGGACACTGTCCAGGCCGATGCCGCGGAGCAGTGAGTTGATCGCGCCGCTGTCGGGGTTGTAGGCGAAGGCGAACAGCAGCGAGACGATCGCGATCGACAGCACCTGCGGGAAGAAATAGACGATCTTGTAGAAGGACGAGCCCCGGACCCCGGAGATGACCGGGCCGCCCCTCCTTCTCCGGCCGCCGACATTGATCATGAATGCGAAGAACAGCGCCAGGCTGATCGTCACCAGCGGCAGCACGACCGCGAACATCAAGCTGTGCTGCAAGGACTTCCAGAAGATGTCGTCGTGCAGCATCCTCCGGTAGTTGTCCAGGCCGACCATCTTGAATTCGGGGCTCAGGCCGGTCCAGTCCGTGAACGAGTAGTAGATGGACTGGATGAACGGCCACACCACGAAGAGCGCGTACAGTCCGAGGGGCAGCGCCAGAAACCCCACAATGAACCGGTACTTGCCGTGCTGCATCGCCACTCCGGTGCCGTGAGGGTGAGTGTTACTGGTGCTTGTAGTGCTTGATCGAGGTGTCCTTGGCGGCCTCGTCGGCGAAGCCCTGGATCTTCTTGATGGCCTCCGCCGGGGTGAGCCGGCCGGCCATCATCTCGCCGAGTCCGGCGACTCCGATCTTCTCCTTCTGAAGCTGCACGTACCAGTCCTGCAGCCGCGGGTTGACCACGTTCGACCCGGCCAGCTTCAGCGCGGCCACCCCGGAGGTGAGGCCCGGGGTGAGGGTGATGCCGTCGGTGCCGCCGTTGTACGCGGTCAGCGACTTCACCTTGGTCGTGAAGTTCTTGGAGGAGGCCTCGCTAAGCATGATGCGCAGCTGCTCCATGCCGCCCGGGGCGTTCGCCGCCTTGGCCGGCACGATGAACGGCTCGCCGCCGGAGGCCCAGATGGTGCCGAACGGCATCTTGTCGTTCTTGTCGATGCCGGTGGGCGCGGAGACGGCGAGGTTGAAGTCGGAGGGGATGACGTTCGCCGACTCGTTCTCCACCCAGGAGCCGTTCGGGATGAACAGCGCCTTGCCCTGCGCCCAGGCGGTCTGCGACTGGATGTGGTCGAGGCCGGGGGTGCCCTTGAGGATGTAGCCCTTCTTGTAGAGCTCGTAGTACGCCTCGAAACACGCCTTGACGGCCGGGTGCTTCCAGGCGTTCGGCTCCAGGTTGTCGATCGCGTTCAGGACCTCGACACCGCCGACCTTGCCGATCATCGGGTAGAGCGAGAAGGGGATGTAGTACGGGTACTTGCCCGCGTACGTCCAGCCGGCCATGCCCTTCTTCTTGGCCTTCTCGCAGACGGCGATCATCTGGTCCCAGGTCTGCGGGTACTCCGCGTCGAGCGAGTCCAGGGCCTTCTGCGAGTACCAGACGCCGTAGACCGTGTAGGCGTAGTACATGATCCAGACCGGGTCGCCGTCGAACTGGCCCATCTCGACGATGCCGGGGCGCAGCGTGTCGCGGACCTTCTTGTTCGGATCGTCGTACGACGGCGCGTCGAGGAGCGGGGTGAGGTCGGCCAGCTGCTTCTTGCCGACGAGCACGCCCATGTCCATCTGCTCGGCGCCCGAGTTGTCGATGAGGTCCGGCGGGGTGCCCTGGTTGAAGCGCGGCTGGAGGGTGGACTGGATCTTCTGGGTGGCGGAGAACTTGACCGTGGCCTTCGGGAAGTCCTTCTCGTAGATCTTCACCGCGTCCTCGGCGTACTCCTTGCCGAAACCGCCGTCGAAGAGGACGAATTCCATCTTCGCGGTCTCGTTGACACCCAGCGGGTTCTTGGCCGTCTTCTTGCCGGCCTTGTCCTTGGACTGGCCGCCGCCGCCACTGCTGGCGCAGGCGGAGAGGAATCCGACGGTGGGGACCGAAATCAGGCCGAGTGCGGCCGAACGCTTGATCAGGTCGCGGCGGCCGACACCCTCGGAACGGTGGTCGGCTGCGGAATCGGAACCGTGGTGGGCAGCGGAGGTGGATCCCATGCTCAAGTCCTCGCCTTCTCCAGGACTCAGGCGGTGAACCGGATCCTCCCGGCACCGCGGTCGGGTAGTGCTGGGTCGTGCAGGAAGTCATGCGGGAAACGCCGACAGGTATAGTCCACTTCCGGTCGGCGGGGCAAGATCGAATGCAAGGTTGGCCATGGGTCTTTTCCTAGTTGAGACCTGTCGGAAATATGAGCGATCTCTGTACGTCTTGCCGGAAAAAGAGCCGACATAGCCCCCTGAATGCCGCACCCAACACCCTTGACATCACGGGTCACTTGACCACCTACTGGTTCCTGCGCCAGCAGCTGACAACGTTGTCTCATGTGGCAGGGAGGGTACCCGTTGTGATGCAGCGGAGAACGCAGCGAAGAACAGGACACGGATCTGGTACGGCGGTCGTCATCGCGGCCGCCGTAGTCATGACCCTGGGCTCCCAGGGAGCCGCGGTGGCGCTGCCGGCCAAGGCCCCGGCCGCCGCGACGCAGTTCGCATCCTCGTTCGAGTCTGGCGATCCGTCACCGGACTGGACCGACACCGTCGACGCCGACCCGGGCGGCGCCCCGCGCGCCTCGGGCGTGGACGGCGGCTACAGCACCGGCATCCCCGGCAATGTCACCGACCATGTGACCGACGTGCGGGCGAGCGGCGAGAACACCGGCGCCGGCGAGGTCAAGGAGAACCTCGTCGACGGGGAGTCCGGCACCAAGTGGCTCACCTTCGAGCCCACCGGCTGGGCCGAGTTCGACTTCGACAAGCCCGTCAAGCTGGTGACCTACGCCCTCACCTCGGCCAACGACTACGACGAGCGCGACCCCGAGGACTGGACCCTCGAGGGCTCGACGGACGGCAAGGACTGGAAGACCGTCGACACCCGGACCGACGAGTCCTTCTCGGAGCGGTTCCAGACCAAGTCCTACGACCTCGCCGCGCCCGCCGAGTACCAGCACTTCCGGCTCGACGTCACGAAGAACAACGGCGCCCCGGACATCCTGCAGATCGCCGACGTGCAGTTCTCCACGGGCGGCAGCGGCGGGCCGGTGCCCCAGGACATGCTCTCGCTGGTCGACAGGGGCCCGAGCGGCTCGCCGACCGCGAAGGCGCGGGCCGGGTTCACCGGAACGCACGCACTGCGCTACGCCGGACGGCACACGGCGGGCGGCCGGGCGTACTCGTACAACAAGGTCTTCGACGTGAACGTGAAGGTCGGCCGCGACACGCGGCTGGCGTACCGGATCTTCCCCTCGATGGCCGACGGCGACCTCGACTACGACGCCACGAACGTGGCCGTGGACCTGGCCTTCACGGACGGCACCTACCTGAGCGACCTGGGGGCCGTCGACCAGCACGGGTTCGCCCTGTCGCCGCGCGGGCAGGGCGCCTCGAAGGCGCTGTACGTCAACCAGTGGAACACCATCTCGTCGGTGATCGGTTCGGTCGCGGCCGGCAAGACGGTCGACCGGATACTGGTCGGGTACGACTCCCCCGCCGGGCCGGCCAAGTTCCGCGGCTGGATCGACGACGTGTCCCTGAAGCCGGTGGCCCCCGAGAAGCCCAGGGCGCATCTGTCCGACTACGCGCTGACCACCCGCGGCACCAACTCCAGCGGCAGCTTCTCGCGCGGCAACAACTTCCCGGCGACGGCGCTGCCGCACGGCTTCAACTTCTGGACGCCGGTGACCAACGCGTCCTCGGAGAGCTGGCTGTACGAGTACGCACGTGCGAACAACGACGACAACCTGCCGACGATCCAGGCGTTCAGCGCGAGCCATGAGCCGAGCCCCTGGATGGGCGACCGGCAGACCTTCCAGCTGATGCCGTCCGTCGCCGCCGGTACCCCGGACACCGGCCGTCAGGCCCGCGAACTGGCCTTCCGGCACGAGAACGAGACCGCGCGGCCGTACTACTACGGGGTCCGGTTCGAGAACGGCCTCAAGGCGGAGATAACACCGACCGACCACGCGGCCGCGCTGCGCTTCACCTACCCGGGCGACGACGCGAGCGTGATCTTCGACAACGTGACCGAGCAGGCGGGCCTCACCCTCGACAAGGAGCACGGGACCGTCACCGGCTACTCGGACGTGAAGTCCGGGCTGTCGACGGGCGCCACCCGGCTCTTCGTCTACGGCGTCTTCGACAAGCCGGTGACCGGCGGCGACTCCAGCGGGGTCAAGGGCTACCTCCGCTTCGCCGCGGGCTCCGACCACACCGTCACGCTCCGCCTGGCCACCTCCCTGATCAGCGTCGACCAGGCCAAGGACAACCTGCGCCAGGAGATCCCGGACGGCACCTCCTTCGACACGGTCAAGGCGCACGCCCGGCAGGTCTGGGACAAGCTGCTCGGCAAGGTGGAGGTGGAGGGCGCCACCGCCGACCAGCTGACCACCCTCTACTCCAGCATGTACCGGCTGTACCTGTATCCCAACTCCGGCTTCGAGAAGGTCGGTTCGACGTACCAGTACGCCTCCCCGTTCTCGCCGATGACCAGCCAGGACACCCCGACGCACACCGGTGCGAAGATCGTGGACGGCAAGGTGTACGTCAACAACGGCTTCTGGGACACGTACCGCACGACATGGCCCGCCTATTCGCTCCTGACACCAGGTCAGGCGGGTGAGATGGTCGACGGGTTCGTGCAGCAGTACAAGGACGGCGGCTGGACCTCGCGCTGGTCCTCCCCCGGGTACGCCGACCTGATGACCGGGACCTCCTCGGACGTGGCGTTCGCGGACGCCTACGTCAAGGGAGTGAGGTTCGACGCGAAGGCGGCGTACGAGGCGGCCCTGAAGAACGCCACGGTCGTGCCGCCCTCCTCGGGCGTCGGCCGCAAGGGCATGTCCACCTCCCCCTTCCTCGGCTACACCAGCGACGACACCCGCGAGGGCCTGTCGTGGGCGATGGAGGGATACGTCAACGACTACGGCATCGCCGAGATGGGCAGGGCGCTGTACAGGAAGACGGGCGAGAAGCGCTACAAGGAGGAGTCCGACTACTTCCTCAACCGCGCCCAGGACTATGTGAACCTCTTCGACTCCAAGGCCGGGTTCTTCCAGGGCAAGGACGCCCAGGGCGACTGGCGGGTGGACTCCTCGGCGTACGACCCGCGCGTGTGGGGCTACGACTACACGGAGACCAACGGCTGGGGCTACGCCTTCACCGCCCCGCAGGACAGCCGGGGACTCGCCAACCTGTACGGCGGCCGGTCCGGCCTCGCCGACAAGCTCGACGAGTTCTTCGCGACACCCGAGACGGCCTCCCCGGACTTCGTCGGCTCGTACGGCGGGGTCATCCACGAGATGACCGAGGCCCGGGACGTCCGGATGGGCATGTACGGCCACTCCAACCAGGTCGCCCACCACGTCATCTACATGTACGACGCGGCCGGCGAGCCCTGGAAGGCGCAGGCCTACGTCCGCGAGGCGCTCTCCCGGCTCTACCTCGGCAGCGAGATCGGCCAGGGCTACCACGGCGACGAGGACAACGGCGAGCAGTCGGCCTGGTACCTCTTCTCGGCCCTCGGCTTCTACCCGCTGGTGATGGGCAGCGGCGACTACACGATCGGCTCGCCGCTGTTCAAGAAGGCGACGGTCCACCTGGAGAACGGCCACGACCTGGTGGTCCGGGCCCCGCGGAACAGCGCGCGAAACATCTACGTCCAGGGTGTTCGCGTCAACGGCCGGACCTGGTCGTCGACCTCGCTCCCGCACTCGCTCGTCTCCAAGGGCGGGGTCATCGACTTCACGATGGGTCCGAAGCCGTCGGCCTGGGGCACCGGCAAGGACGCCGCCCCGGTCTCGATCACCGAGGACGACAAGGTCCCGGCCCCGCGCGCGGACGTCCTGACCGGCGCCGGCTCCCTGTTCGACAACACCTCCGCGACCCAGGAGACGGTGACGACGGTGGACCTGCCGGTGACCCGGACGGCCAAGGGGATCCAGTACACGCTCACCTCGCCGTCGGACCGCACGAAGGCCCCGACGGGCTGGACCCTCCAGGCGTCGACGGACGGCACCCACTGGCAGACCGTGGACCGCCGTTCCGGCGAGTCCTTCGCCTGGGACCTCCAGACCCGGGCGTTCACGATCCACAGGCCCGGGGCGTACTCGCACTACCGGCTCGTCCTGGACAGTGAATCGACCCTCGCGGAGGTGGAGTTGCTGGCCTGAGGAAGCGGCACGGACAGGGGGCGGGCCGGGACGGGCCCGCCCCCTGTGTCTGTTCCGGGCTCAGCCGACAGCGCGAGTGAACACGTGCAGGCCGCTGTTCCTCGGGGAGCCGGACGCTCTCGACGGTCTTGCCGTCAGGAGCCGTGACTGGCTTGGCCGCGAAGACGTGGGTGGCCACCGCATCCCTGTCCGCGCCCGCGGCATCGCGACGTCCGCTCCAAGGCGCGCATCAATGCAGTCCGGTACCACGGAAGACCGCGCCTGCCGCGGACGCCATCGCCCCGGTTCACCCGGTCGGGCGATCCGAAGTGGGTTGACATCGTTGTCGGTTGGGGCGGTAGAGTCATACAGAGACTATGAGACAACGTTGTCGACCGTCACGGCGTCGGCGCAAGTCGCCCGGCAAGCGCGCGCGTGGCACTACGAGCAACTCCCACCCGGGCAGGCCACCCACCCCCTCGCCTGCCCGGCTCGCGGACCCGGTGTGCACCGACACCGGGTCCGCCCAGAGCGGATCACGCGGGTCAGCCGACCTGGCAGGGCAGGCCGGTCGCGCTGTCCCCGCCGTCGCCCTGGACGACGTAGCCGAACGTCGTGCTCTGGCCGGGACTGAGTGAGCCGTTCCAGTCGGTGTTGTGGACCATCACGTCCTGCCCGCTGTAGGTGGCGTCGCCGTTCCAGAGGCTGGCCACCGACTGGCCGCCGGGGAGCGTCCAGTCGACCATCCAGCCGAGCATCGCCACGTCACCGCTGTTGGTGACGGTGACCTCGGACTGGTAGCCGCCCGGCCAGGTGTTGGTCGTGGTCCTGGTGGCGGTACAGGTGCCCGGCGGGGGCTGGGTGGGGTTGCCCGGGTCGTGGATGCCGGTGACCTCGCCGTTGCCGCCGTCGAAGACGACGTCCGAGCAGGAGTAGAAGGTCTCCGCACTGTCCGAGCGCTGCCACACCATGTAGATGATGTGCCGTCCGGTCTTGCCGGCCGGAAGCGTACCGGTCCAGGAGTAGTTGGCCTCGACCGTGCCCGGGGTGCCGTTGAGCGGCGGGTGGTCGACGGTCAGGAACGGCTGGTCCTCCAGGTCGTCCCAGGTGAGCGGCTGGGTCGGGTCGTAGCCGTCCTTGGTGATGTAGACGTAGAACCAACCCGGGTGCGCCGCCCAGGCGTTGTAGGAGAAGTCGACGGTGGCGCCGGAGGTGAGGTGGGTGACCGGCCAGTCGTCGCGGGGCAGGTCGAAGCCGGTGAAGTTGGGATTGCCGCCGCTGCACAACTCGCCGTCCGGCACGAAGCCGCGGGTGCGGCCGGCGCCGTCCGAGCGCAGTACCGAGAACCAGTTGTAGAACGGCGTGGTCCCGCTGACCTGCTCGGCCGCCTTGCAGGCCGGGTTGACGGGCTTGATCTCCCCGGTGTCGGTGAGCGCGTCCTGCCAGCACAGGAAGGTACGGCTGCCGGGTTTCATGGGGGTACCGTGAGCCTGGGCCGGGGTGCCCGCCGCCAGGATCAGGGCGAGGGCGGGGACGGTGGTCACCAGGGCGAGAAGGGCGAGGAAGAGGGCCCGGCCCCGGGTGGGGAGCGGTAATCGGGGAAGTCCCGGGCGGCACGAGGACCGCAGGATTGTCATATGCATGACATTCATACCTCTGTGTGGGGTGAACGGTCGTGCGCGGGTCATGGAGGCGAACGCGGGGTGGAAGCGGGCCCGCCGTCCCGGCGGGTTCCGGTCCGCAGGGGCGAATATGGGAGCGCTCCCACCCCCGCTCTCCTGTGAAGCTAGCGCGGACGGGGGCGGCTGTAAACGGCGCGGCATGGCTTCACTGCTTCGAGTGGCGATACCTTCGTACAGAGGATCACGACGCGTAACCGCGTCCACTCTCTCACCCATGGAAGCAGTGATGACGACACGCCAGCAGGGACCGGCCAACGAGGACAACTGGATGTTCCCGCCTGCTGACGGCTGGACATTCGACCAGGTCAAGAATCTGGAGCTGCCCTTCGACCGGGAACTCGTGGACGGAGTGATCGTGGCTCGTGGGCGGACCAGGTTCTGGCACAACCGTGTACGGGACAAGGTGGCACGCGCCCTGGAGGACGCACGCACCGAGCCCTACGAGGTGGTGGTCGAGCAGTGCGTGATGGTGGACGACCGGAACGTCATCAAACCGGACGCCATTGTCTTCGACCCTCGGAAACTCGACTTCTTCGAGGTGGAGTGCATTCCAACGGCCCACCTCACCCTGGTGGTCGAGGTCGTGTCCCCCGGCTCCCGCCGCGACGACCGCGTGAGCGAGCCCGCCCAGTTCGCCGCGGCCAAGGTCCCCTGCTACTGGCGCGTCGAGCTCGACCGGGACCACAAGCTGACGGTGCACGAGTACTGGCTCAACGCGGACACCCTGTCGTACATCCCCGCCCCCTGCACCCGGCACACCACGGCAAGCTCATCACCGAGCTGCCGTTCCCGGTCGAGATCGACCTCGACTCCCTCGTCGGATTCTGATCACGCCCATACGACCGGCGCATGATCGCAGCCGCCGTCACGATCGCCCTCGCCTTCGCCGGGTACCCCGCCACGTACCTCAACGGCCCGCGGCCGGCCCAGCGGCAGGAGCGGCTCACCCGGGTCGTCTGTCGCTCGTGCCGTTCCCCAGCGAGGAGCCGGCCGCCTGCGCGCGCCGCGGGTTCGGCGAACTGAAGCGGGAACAGGCACGGCTGCCGGGCGCACCGGCCTCCGCACCGGACGCACGGGCTTGGCCCTTCTCCGGCCGAGCCCCTGGAAACTAGACCGGCGCCGTGCGGGCGACGGTCGCCGTTCCGGACGGCGGCAGCTCGGTGACCGGGAGTTCGAGGGTGAACTCCGTGCGGCCCGGGGCGCTCTGTACGTCGATACGGCCGCCGTGGGCCGTGGTGATGGCCGAGGCGATCGCCAGGCCCAGGCCCGAGCCGCCCTCCAGGACGCCGGCACGGGTACGGGAGCTGTCGGCCCGGGTGAAGCGTTCGAAGACCGTCGGGAGGAGGGCGGGCGGGATGCCGGGGCCGTCGTCCCGGACCCGGATCACGCAGGTGGTGGCGGTGGCTTCGACGGTCGCGGTCACGGTCGTACCCGCCGGTGTGTGCACCCGTGCGTTGGCCATCAGGTTGGCCACCGCCTGGTGCAGGCGGGCCTCGTCGCCCAGCACCAGCGCGGGGCCGTCGAGATCGAGTTCCAGCTGCCAGACATGACCGGCGCCGGCCGCCCGCGCGTCCCACACCGCCTCCGCGACCAGCGCTGCCATGTCCACCTCGGCCGCCTGCAGCGGGCGGCCCTCGTCGAGGCGGGCCAGGAGCAGCAGGTCCTCCACCAGGCTGCGCATCCGGGCCGACTCGGCGTTGACCCGGCGCCAGGCCAGGCCCGGCTCGATGCGGTCCGTGCCACGGTTCATCAGCTCGGCGTACCCGGCGATCGAGGCGAGCGGCGTGCGCAGTTCGTGGCTGGCGTCGGCCAGGAAGCGCCGCATGCGCTCCTCGCCGCGCCGGCGTTCGGCCAGGGACGCCTCGACATGGTCGATCATCCGGTTGAGGGCGGCACCGACCTGGCCGGCCTCGCTGCCGGGGTCGGTGTCCTGTTCGGGCACCCGGGTCAGGCCAGTCACCTGCCCCCGGCCGAGGGGCGCGTGGGAGACCTCGACGGCGGTGGCGGCGACCCGGCCGAGCGGGCGCAGCTGCCGTCGTATCACCACCGCGCAGACGCAGCCGGCGGCCGTGAGGCCGACGACGGCGACCGCGGTCTCGACCGCGACCAGGCCGCTGATGGTGTCCAGCACGTCGTCCATGGGCAGGCCGGTCAGGACGCGGATGCCGCTCGCGTCGAGGGCGGCGACCCGGTAGGTGCCGAGGCCGGGGACCACGCGGGTGTGGGCCGAGCCGTCCGGCGCGATGCCCTTGAGGGCGTCGGTCTGGGCGGTGGTGAGCGAGCGCGGGGGCGCGTCGTGGCCGACCACGGCCGCGCTGAGGATGTCGCCCTCGGCGTCGATGCGGGCGGCGAGCATGCCGGCCGGCTGGCCGCCCTCGTCGAGGAAGGCCAGGTCGCGGGTCAGCCCCGGGTGCACGGCGGCGCCGCCCGCGTTGCGCTCCAGCGCGTCGCTCACCCGGTTGTCCAGGTTGCCCAGCAGATAGGCGCGTTGGGCGAACACCGTGGTCAGGGCCATCGCGGCGCACACGCAGACCAGGACGGCGGTGATGAGCACGAGCAGCCGCGTGCGCAGCGACCGGCTCCGCAGCCGGGTGGTCATCTGCCGTCCTCCACGGGCCGTACGACGTGTCCCCTGCCGCGCGCGGTGCGGATCGCCGGTGCCCGGCCCCGGTCGATCGTGCGGTGCGGGCTGGAGACGTAGGCCTCGACGAGGTTGCCGCCGCCGTCGAGGGAGGTGCTCCGGACGTGGCCGAGGATCCGGGTCTTCTTGCCGGGCACCTGGCGCGGACGGTCCAGGAGCAGGCTGAGCAGGTCGAACTCCTTCGCGGTGAGCCTGATCGGGGTGCCGGCCCGCTGCACCGCGCGGGACTCGCCGGTGAGCACCAGGTCGCCGAGGACGCGTACGGAGTCGTCGGCAGGCGGCTGTTCGGTGCCGGCCCGGCGCAGCGGCGCGCGCAGCCGCAGTACGACCTCCTCCGGGGAGAAGGGCTCGGTGACGCAGTCGTCGGCGCCGGCCTCCAGGCCGTCGACACGGTGTTCGACGGCGTCGCGGGCGGTGCGCATCAGGACGGGCAGCCTCGGCCTGTCGTAGCGGAGTCCGCGCAGCACCTGGAGGCCGTCGAGGTCGGGCGGCATCCCGTCGAGCAGCACCGCGTGCGGGGCGCGGCCGCGGGCCGGCCGCAGGACGGTCTGCCCGCCGGGCGCCGGGTGGGGGCGCCGGCCCGCGTCGGCGACGGCGGCCGCGGGCAGCTCGGTGAGACCGGGCTCGTCGTCGACGGCCAGGACGCGGACGCGGCCGGTTCGGGCCCCTGCGGTGGCGGACATGTAGCAAGTCTGTGCCGGTTCGCTGAGGGAACCCTGTGTTCCGACTGAGCTTTGACGATGTCACGTGCGGGCAACGCGCGCCGGAACGCGAAGGGCCGCGTCCCCGGCTGACCGGGGACGCGGCCCGCGCAGGCCCCTTGCGCCTACTTGCGGATCAGGCTGCGCAGCACGTACTGCATGATGCCGCCGTTGCGGTAGTAGTCGGCCTCACCGGGGGTGTCGATCCGGACGACCGCGTCGAACTCGACGCCCGTGTCGGTGGTGACCTTGACCGTGCGCGGGGTGGTGCCGTTGTTGAGCTCCTCGACGCCGGTGAAGGAGAAGGTCTCCTCGCCGGTCAGGCCGAGGGACTCGGCGGAGGCGCCCTCCGGGAACTGGAGCGGCAGCACGCCCATGCCGATGAGGTTCGAGCGGTGGATGCGCTCGTACGACTCGGCGATGACGGCCTTGACGCCGAGCAGCGCGGTGCCCTTGGCGGCCCAGTCGCGGGACGAGCCGGAGCCGTACTCCTTGCCGGCCAGGACGACCAGCGGGATGCCCTGCTCGATGTAGTTGCGGGAGGCGTCGTAGATGAACGACACCGGCGCGTCGGGCTGGGTGAAGTCGCGGGTGTATCCGCCCTCGGTGCCCGGCGCGATCTGGTTGCGCAGGCGGATGTTGGCGAACGTGCCGCGGATCATGACCTCGTGGTTGCCTCGGCGCGAGCCGTAGGAGTTGAAGTCACGACGCTCCACACCGTGCTCGGTGAGGTACTTGCCGGCCGGGGTGTCGGCCTTGATGGCACCGGCGGGCGAGATGTGGTCGGTGGTGACCGAGTCGCCCAGCTTGGCGAGGACGCGGGCGCCGGCGATGTCGGAGACCGGGGCGGGCTCCATCTGCATGCCCTCGAAGTACGGGGGCTTGCGGACGTAGGTCGACTCGGCGTCCCACTCGAAGGTGTTGCCGGTGGGGACCGGGAGCGACTGCCACTGGGCGTCGCCGGCGAAGACGTCGGCGTAGGACTTGTTGAACATGTCCTTGCCGATCGCGTTGGCGACGACCTCGTTGACCTCGGCCTCGGTCGGCCAGATGTCGGACAGGTGGACGGGCTTGCCGTCCTGGTCGGTGCCGAGGGCGTCCTTGGTGATGTCCACCTTCATGGAGCCGGCGAGGGCGTAGGCGACGACCAGCGGCGGGGAGGCCAGGTAGTTCATCTTGACGTCGGGGTTGATCCGGCCCTCGAAGTTGCGGTTGCCGGAGAGGACCGACGTCACGGCCAGGTCGTGGTCGTTGACGGCCTTGGAGACCTCCTCCGGCAGCGGGCCGGAGTTGCCGATGCAGGTGGTGCAGCCGTAACCGACCAGGTTGAAGCCGACCTTGTCGAGGTACGGGGTCAGGCCCGCCTTGTCGAAGTAGTCGGTGACGACCTTGGAACCCGGGGCGAGGGTGGTCTTGACCCAGGGCTTGCGGGTCAGGCCCTTCTCGACCGCCTTCTTGGCCACCAGGGCGGCGGCGACCATGACGTACGGGTTGGAGGTGTTGGTGCAGGAGGTGATGGCCGCGACGGTGACCGCGCCGTGGTCGATCTCGTACGAGGTGCCGTCGGGGGCGGTCACGGTGACCGGGCTGGACGGAACGCCGTTGACGGACGCCGGGGCGTCGGAGGCCGGGAAGGACTCCTTGCCGGCCTCGTCGGCGGTGTCGACGTAGTTGCGCACGTCGGCCTTGAACTGCTCGGCGGCGTTGGCGAGGACGATACGGTCCTGCGGGCGCTTCGGGCCGGCGATGGAGGGGACGACGGTGGCGAGGTCCAGCTCCAGCTTCTCGGAGAAGTCGGGCTCGGCCTTCGGGTCCAGCCAGAGGCCCTGCTCCTTGGCGTACGCCTCGACGAGCGCGACCTGCTGGTCGGAGCGGCCGGTCAGGCGCAGGTAGTTCAGGGTCTCGCCGTCGATCGGGAAGATCGCGGCGGTGGAGCCGAACTCCGGCGACATGTTGCCGATGGTGGCGCGGTTGGCGAGGCTCGTCGCCGCCACACCCTCGCCGTAGAACTCGACGAACTTGCCGACCACACCGTGCTTGCGCAGCATCTCGGTGATGGTGAGGACGAGGTCCGTGGCGGTCGTGCCCGGCTTCAGCTCACCGGTCAGCTTGAAGCCGACGACGCGCGGGATGAGCATGGAGACCGGCTGGCCGAGCATGGCGGCCTCGGCCTCGATGCCGCCGACGCCCCAGCCGAGGACGCCGAGGCCGTTGACCATGGTGGTGTGCGAGTCGGTGCCGACCAGGGTGTCGGGGTAGGCCTGCCCGCCGCGCACCATCACCGTGCGGGCCAGGTGCTCGATGTTCACCTGGTGCACGATGCCGGTGCCCGGGGGCACGACCTTGAACTCGTCGAACGCGGTCTGGCCCCAGCGCAGGAACTGGTAGCGCTCCTTGTTGCGGCCGTACTCCAGCTCGACGTTCTGCGCGAAGGCCTCGTGAGTGCCGAACTTGTCGGCGATGACGGAGTGGTCGATGACCAGCTCGGCCGGGGCGAGCGGGTTGATCTTGGCGGGGTCGCCGCCCAGCTCCTTCACGGCCTCACGCATGGTCGCGAGGTCCACGACACAGGGCACGCCGGTGAAGTCCTGCATGATCACGCGAGCCGGCGTGAACTGGATCTCCTGGCTGGGCTGGGCCTGGGAGTCCCAGTTGCCGAGGGCGCGGATGTGGTCGGCGGTGATGTTCGCGCCGTCCTCCGTGCGGAGCAGGTTCTCCAGCAGCACCTTCAGGCTGTACGGAAGGCGAGCCGAGCCTTCCACCTTGTCCAGCCGGAAGATCTCGTACGACTCGTCGCCCACCTGCAGCGTGCTGCGGGCGTCGAAGCTGTTCGCCGACACGACAGTCTCCTTCATTGATGTGCGCGTACCACCGTCAATCGTGCCGCCACGCCGACTTGGCCGATCCAGTTAGGTCAGACTAAGTTAGGCATGCCTTACTGGAATGGCGGCGACGGTGCGCCTAGGCAGATATCTCGATGTCGAGATAACTCTAGTACACGGGGGCCGGTTGGTCATGCCCAGACCCGCTGCGTGGTGCGCCGCCGCCGGAGACTCCGCGGGCGCGGTGCGGCGACGAGGGCGCCGGGCCGGGCCGAGGGCGCGGCACCGGGGTGACCGAAGGTCCCTCGGCGAGCCTCACGGCGAGGCGGACGCAGACACCACGCCCCGCACGTTCCGCAGGAGCTTCCCGGCCCGGCCCGGCGGGCGCACAGCGGCACGGGACGGCGTACGACGATGGGGGCGCCCTCGCCCGAACGAAGCCGAGCGAAGCCGAGCGGACGCCCGCCGCACTCTCGCCGAGCGGGCAGCCCGGGCCGCGGTCCACCCGGTCGGCGGACAGCACGCCGATGCCGATGGCGGCCCCCTCCGCCGTTCCGACGACGGCCGTGAATCGCCCGGCGCGGGCCCCGTCAATTCACGCTGTCCGGCGACGAGTACGGAATCCGTCCCCCATGTTCCGGAAACCGTGAGCCCGGTGTCGACGCGCGCGCCCGACCGGTCGGCGAGACGGCCGCCGCGCAGCGGTTTCCGATGGCGGAGTGTTCGTCCGGGAGAATTCCGGGAGAAGTCCGGGACGGGTACGGAGAAAGAGCCGGAGTTGTCCCGGAAGACGAATGGGGAGATCCGTTCCGGGGCCGGGCATGCACACTTCTTCGTCGGCCGGGAGAAGTCGGGGGACGATCCGGCGGTTCGCCGCGGCTCAGCCCGGAATACCGATCTCCAAGCACCTTTCCGGACGGTATTCGACGACCGGCGGATAGGCGCAGACGCGGACACAGACGCAGGCCACCGGAATCCACAGTGCGCCGGTCCTGGAAAAGATGTCGTGCAGGGCCGCAATCGGCCGTGGGCAGCGGCACCGCGACCGATCGCGGCGGCGCCGGCCCGCGGCCGCCCGGCACGCCGCCGAAGGCCGGCGCCGACACCCCGTGCGCCGTCGGCCGGTGCGCGGGACCGGTCCTGCCGGTCCGGACACCGGCCTCCTGACCTGCGCAGGGCGGCCCAGATCGGTCAGCGGCCCGTCACGCGTCGGGCACCGGCCCGGCCCGGCAGGGCGGCAGTCGCGCCGGGTTCCGGTTTCCCGTCCGGAATCCTCAGGGCACGGCCGTATGCGCCGCCGTCGCTCGGCACGCCTTCCGTCGCCCAAATCCTTCGAGACAGGTGCGGTCCCCACCAGGTGCGGTGCGCGCGCGAAAATTCCGGGCGCTGCCGCCGGCGCGCCTTCGAGCAGAGCACCGGCGGCGGCGAACGGCACAACGTGCCCGGAATCGGATTCCGTTGCGGATGCTCGCCAGGAACGGCTTGGTGATCTCGCCTTCGGACGCCGTCGAGGCAGTTCCCCGATCGACGTCGGGGGATCCGGGTGGGGTGATCGGCGGCGCTTCCACGGTTCCGGCGAACAAGGCGGTCTCCATGACCACCTGGGGCATTTCCGGTCCCGCCGAATTGAGCCTGGTGGGACCTGCCGGAGAATGGCTTGCCGAACTCCACTCCAGCGTACGGGTGAAAGCCCCCCGGACAACGGCCGACGGAATTCATGACCCCACGGACCACACGACGGGAGCCGCCTTGACGTGCCCTCACCCCCCATGGCGCGCCTCGCGACGACGGTCGACGGGCCGAACGCGTAGGCTCGTTGACACGGCATCACCCGAACGGACCCCCCAACAGGCGCCATCTCATATCTGAGATAACCTCGGCCCCATGGCAGACGACTACCTCGTACGCATCGGCAAGCTCATCCGTGACGCCCGGCAGCACCGCGGCTGGACACAGACACAGCTCGCGGAGGCGCTCGGCACCAGTCAGAGCGCTGTCAACCGCATCGAGCGCGGCAACCAAAACATCAGCCTTGAGATGATCGCTCGAATCGGTGAAGCCCTGGACAGCGAGATCGTCTCGCTGGGCTACGCGGGCCCGATGCATCTGCGGGTGGTGGGCGGCCGTCGGCTGTCCGGCGCCATCGACGTGAAGACCAGCAAGAACGCGTGCGTGGCCCTGCTGTGCGCCTCACTGCTCAACAAGGGGCGCACGGTGCTGCGCCGGGTGGCCCGGATCGAGGAGGTGTACCGCCTGCTGGAGGTGCTCAACTCCATCGGCGTGCGCACCCGCTGGATCAACGACGGCGTCGACCTGGAGCTGGTGCCGCCGGCCGACCTCGACATGGACTCCATCGACGCCGAGGCCGCCGTCCGCACCCGCTCGATCATCATGTTCTTCGGGCCGCTGCTGCACCGCATGGACCAGTTCAAACTGCCGTACGCCGGCGGCTGCGACCTGGGCACGCGGACCATCGAACCGCACATGATCGCGCTGCGCCGGTTCGGCCTGGACATCGCCGCGACCGAGGGGCAGTACCACGCCCAGGTCGACCGGGCGATCCGGCCCAGCCGCCCGATCGTCCTGACCGAGCGCGGCGACACGGTGACCGAGAACGCGCTGCTGGCCGCGGCCCGCCACGACGGTGTGACGGTCATCCGCAACGCGTCCTCCAACTACATGGTCCAGGACCTCTGCTTCTTCCTGGAGGCGCTCGGCGTCGAGGTCGAGGGCATCGGCACCACGACCCTGACCGTGCACGGCATCCCGAACATCGACGTCGACGTGGACTACTCCCCCTCCGAGGACCCGGTGGAGGCGATGAGCCTGCTGGCCGCGGCGGTCGTCACGGAGTCGGAGCTGACGGTCCGTCGCGTCCCCATCGAGTTCCTGGAGATCGAGCTCGCGGTCCTGGAGGAGATGGGTCTCGACCACGACCGCAGCCCCGAGTACTCCGCGGACAACGGCCGCACCCGCCTGATCGACCTCACGGTCCGCCCCTCCAAGCTGGAGGCGCCGATCGACAAGATCCACCCCATGCCCTTCCCGGGCCTGAACATCGACAACGTGCCGTTCTTCGCCGCGATCGCGGCGGTCGCGCAGGGCAAGACCCTGATCCACGACTGGGTCTACGACAACCGCGCGATCTATCTGACCGACCTCAACCGCCTCGGCGGCCGCCTCCAGCTCCTCGACCCGCACCGGGTCCTGGTGGAGGGCCCGACCCGCTGGCGCGCCGCCGAGATGATGTGCCCGCCGGCGCTGCGCCCCGCCGTGGTCGTCCTGCTGGCCATGATGGCCGCCGAGGGCACGTCCGTGCTGCGCAACGTGTACGTGATCAACCGCGGTTACGAGGACCTCGCCGAACGCCTCAACACGGTCGGGGCACAGATCGAGATCTTCCGGGACATCTGATGTGCCGTCCGCGTCCCGCAACCCGGTCCGGTGCCGGTCGTCTCAGGTGTAGATGATCTGGCCGCCGGCCGCGTGCTTGTAGAACTCGCCGACGGTGATGATGTCCTGGACCTGGTCGACGAGGTCGTCCTTGCCGAGTTCGAAGAGGTCGACCGACGCCTTGCAGGCGTAGATGCCGGCGCCGGTGTCGGCGATCATCTCGATGAACTCGGGGATCGGCGGGATGTCGAGCTTGTCCATCTTGCGTTCCATGTACCGGGTGACCAGGTCCGGGACGCCGGGCAGGCCGCCGAGCAGCGTCGGCAGGTGCAGTCCGGGGTTGCCCACGGTGGCCAGCTTGATGTGCTCCCAGTGCTTCTTCGTGATGGCGTCCAGGCCGAAGAAGGTGAAGAACAGGTCGGCCTCGATGCCCTCGGCGCGGGCGCCGTTGGCCATGATCAGGGCCGGGTAGATCCCCTCCAGGGAACCTTTGGAGACGATGATCGAGACCTTCTCGATCGTGGCGGTGTCCGCCATGGCAAACCCCTCCTTCTCGGAGTTCTCAGATGCAGCCGCGCGGCTTGGGGATCCCGGCGATCTTCGCGGCCGTCTTCGCCGGACCCTTCGGGAAGAGCTGGTACAGCTCCTTGACGCTGACGCCGGAGGTCTTGCCGAGGACGCGCACGGTGGGGCCGGTGCCCTTGGCCGCGTACTGGGCGCGCATGAAGCGGATGACGATCCAGTGCCGGTCGGTCAGTTCACCGATCCCCAGTTCGCGGGCGATCTGCCCGGCCATCGGCTCGGTCCAGCGGTCCGGGTCGGTGAAGAAGCCCTCGTCGTCGACGGGGACGGCGGTGTCGTCGTAGGTGGCGGTGGGCATGACGGTGTGCTCCTCTCGTTCAGGCGGATACGTGGTGCTTGCCGTGCTCGGGCATCGCCGAGCCGATGCCGGGCAGTTCCCGGCCGGGCAGGAGGCTGTGCCAGTACAGCCACTCGAAGGCGAGCTTGCCGAGGTGGCTCGCGTGCGACTCCTTCAGCAACGGCAGGCCGACCGGGCCCGGGAAGTGACCGGGTAGCGGCTCGGTGTCGTAGTTGAAGTCGATCAGCAGGGCCTTGTGGAAGCCGGTCTCCACGAAGCAGTTGGCGTGCCCGTCGAAGGAGGCGTCCAGCGGCCGCCCGGCCAGGAACCGGCCGATGTTGCGCACCAGCACCTCGCCCTCGAAGTGCGCCACCGATCCCGCCTTCGACGCCGGCAGGCCCGCCGCGTCCCCGATCGCGAACACCTCGGGGCGGTCGGGGTGCTGGAGGGTGTGCGGGTCGACGGGCACGAAGCCCAGTTCGTCGCCCAGCCCCTCGGAGCGGCCCACGTACTCCGCTCCGCCGTGCAGCGGCACGACGACCGCCAGGTCGAAGGGCACCTCGCGCTCGTCGTACGAGACCAGCCGCCCCCCGGCGCCGTCGACCTCGCCGAGCGTGAACTCGGTGACCAGCTCGATCCCCTTGTCCGCGAGCAGCCCGCCCAGCGCCTTCGCCGCCACCGGCTTCGTGAAGGCCGCGTCCAGCGGGGTGACATAAGTGAGTTGGACCTTGTCGCGGATGCCGCGCCGCTGGAAGTACCAGTCGGCGAGGAAGGCGAACTCCAGCGGAGCCACCGGGCACTTGAGCGGCAGGTCCGCCACGTCGATCACGACGCGGCCGCCGTCGAACCGCTCCAGCGCCTCGTGCAGGCCGGTCGCACCGGCCAGGTCGTAGAAGGTGAAGACCCTCTCGCCCCAGCCCTCGCCGGTCAGCCCCTCGGTCTCCTCCGGCAGCAGCGTCGCTCCGGTGGCGACCACGAGCACGTCGTACGACAACAGGATGCCACCAGCGAGGTGCACCGTCCGGGCGTCCAGGTCCACCCGCTCGATGCGCGCCTGCTTGTAGTCGACGCCGGCGTCCAGCTGCCGGGGCCGGGACCGCACGAGATGACGCGGCTGCGCGAGCCCGAACGGCACGAACAGCAGACCGGGCTGATAGAGGTGGTCGTCATCCTGATCGACGACCGTGACCCGCAGATCCCGCTCGGCGTACGTGCGCCGCAGCCGGTTCGCCGTCATGGTGCCGGCGGTACCGCCGCCGAGAATCACGATGTGTTTGCCCATGCCCCCACTGTCGTGCGGAAGACGACGGCCGAGCATGGGCCACAGGTCCCGATCCGGGTACCCACCCGGGTATGTCTTCGCCCGGGCTCAGCGCCCCCCGGGGGCCGCTTCTCGCCGCGAACCCCCTGAACAAATACCCAGCAGGGTATATCGCGGCGGTAGCGGGTGCGAGGGCCGAACGGCTCCCACCGCACCCCGTCGGCCCCTCGCCCCGCCCCCGCGCTCGGCGGTCGACTGGAATCCGGAACAGCCACCGCCAGCGGGAAGGGCCCGGCCATGACCAGCAGCACACCGCAGTCCCTCGGCACGAACCGGCCGCAGTCCACGGACGTGCACCGTCTTGAGGTCGTCCACGTCGAGCGGGACACCTACACGGTGGACGTCCGCGGCCACCGGTTCCAGGTCGACCAGCCGCCGGAGGCGGGCGGCACGGACACCGCGCCCACCCCGACCGAGCTCTTCGCGGCCTCGCTGGCCACCTGTGTGGCCTTCTACGCGGGCCGCTACCTCCACCGGCACGGCCTGCCCCGCGCCGGACTGCGCGTCCGCACGGAGTTCACCATGTCCACCGACGGCCCGGCACGCGTCGCGGCCCTGCGCGTCGTGATCGAGCCGCCGCCGGAGCTGCCCGAGCAGCGCCGCGCGGGCCTGCTGGCCGTGGCCTCGCACTGCACGGTCCACAACACCCTCCACCAGCCGCCGGAGACCAGCGTCGAGCTGGCACCGTGACGACGGCCTCGGCACCGCCGGCGCAGCTGCTGGTCCCGCTGCCGCCCGTCCGCCCGGAGCGACACCGGGACGACGTGCGCCGCAGGGCCGTGGGCTCGACGGGGGCGAGCTGACGCCCGGGGCGCCCCGGAACCTTCGGGGGCGCCCCTGGGGCGCAGGGGTCAGCGGCTGCGGAGGGCGGCTCGGGCGGCGTCCAGGTCGGCCGCGCGCGGGCGGTTGTGCGGCAGCTTGCCGAGCACGGCCGCCATGCCGCAGGTGTTCGTGAGCGCGGAGAAGACCAGGCCGCCCGCGATGCCGGCCGAGATCAGCAGGAGGGCCGGGTGCACGAACGCCCCGAGGCCGACGCCGAGCAGGACCAGGGTGCCGGCGGTGAAGCGCACCTGGCGTTCCATGCTCCAGCCGGCCCGGGTGTCGCAGGCCGCCGGCGTGTGCAGGTCGTGCCCCTGGGCGGCCCAGGCGCTGGTGCCGCCGGCGAGGGTGGCCGTGGTGATGCCCTGCTCGGCCAGGAGCTTGCAGGCGTTCTCGGAGCGGGCGCCGGAGGCGCAGACGACGAGGACGTCGCCGCGCTCGGCGGCGTGCCGAATCTCCGGCAGTGCGCGCCGGATGTGGTCGAGGGGGATGTTGAGGGCGCCGGGCAGGTGCCCGGAGGCGTACTCGGCGGGCGTGCGCACGTCGATGACGGTGAGCTCGTGCAGGCGGGTGCGGGCCTGGTCGGTGCCGAGGGCGGCGGGAGCGGGGGAAGTGGTCATGGCAGGTGTGATCCTTGGTGGTCGACGTGGTCCCGAACCGGGACGTACAGTACCCCGAGGGGTATTTTTCGAGGAGTGGTCGTGGAACTGGATCTTGCGGGTGCGGAGCTGAAGGCCGTACTGAACCGCCTGCGCCGGGCACAGGGTCAGATTTCCGGCGTGATCCGGATGATCGAGGAGGGGCGGGACTGCGAAGAGGTCGTCACGCAGCTCGCCGCCGCCTCCCGCGCGCTGGACCGGGCCGGTTTCGCGATCATCGCGACGGGCCTGCAGCGGTGTGTGACGGACATGGAGTCCGGTCGTAAGAACGGCGAGGACCCGGAGGCGATGCGGGCCCGGCTGGAGAAGCTGTTCCTGTCCCTGGCGTGAGCACACGTCACGAGGTGCCTCACCGCACCGCGTCGACGAGCATGAAGGCGGCCACGGCCAGCAGCACCAGGGCGAAGATCCGCTGAAGCGTGCGCCCCGAGACCTTCGCGGCCAGCCTCTTCCCGTCCCAGGCTCCGAGGATCGCGGCCCCGACGAAGGGGCCGACGACCGCCCAGTCCAGCCCCTCGACCGTACCGGCACGGCTCGTCAGCGCGGCGAGCGAGTTGACGGTGATGACCAGCAGGCTGGTGCCCACCGCGTTGCGCATCCGCATGCCGAGCACGCCCACCAGCGCCGGTACGGCGAGGAAACCGCCGCCGACACCCAGGACGCCGGTGACCGTGCCGAGCCCGGCGCCGGCCGCCGCGGCACGCCCCGGCCGTACCGTCACGACGCCCTCCGCGGCCTGCCGGGACCGCAGCATGCGCAGGGCGGCCACGCCCGCGACCACGGCGAAGGCCGCCGTCAGCACGGCGGCGGAGATATGGGCGGCGAGCGCGCCGCCCACCATCGCCGGACCGATCCCGGCCGCGGCGAACAGCAGCCCCGTACGCCACCGGACGTGTTCCTCACGGGCGTGCGCGACCAGTGCGGTGGCCGACGTGATCGTGACGATGACGAGGCTCGCGGTGGTCGCCGCGACGGGGCTGAAGCCGAGCAGGTAGATCAGCGCGGGAACGGCCAGGACGCTGCCGCCGCCCCCGAGCGCGCCGAGCGCCAGGCCGATGACGGCCCCGGCGACCAGGGCGAGTATGACCGCGCTCACGCGACGATGCCGTTCCGGCCGCGCCCGTCGACCACCGGCAGCCCCGCTCCCGCCCAGTCCTGCATCCCGCCGATCACGTCCACGGCGTCACAGCCGCGGGCGACGAGCAGTTCGGCGGCCCGCTGCGAGCGGTTGCCGGAGCGGCAGATCACGACCAGGGGCCGCGCCTGTGCGAGAGCGGGCAGCTCCGCGCCCGCGGCCAGCGCGGACAGGGGCAGGTGCACGGCTCGCGGCGCGTGTCCGGCCTGCCACTCGTACGGCTCACGCACGTCCACCAGCACGGCGCCGTCGGCGCCACCGTGTCCGGTGCGCGCGGCCGCCTCCTGCACGCTCACGCGCCCCGGGCCGCCCCGGGCTCGTCGGAATATGCTCATCTCGGTCTCTCGCTCCTTTTCCCGTCTCGGTGAGGAAGTCCGGCCGCCGTGTCAGGGCGTGCGGACGGTGAGTCCCGCCTTCTCGGCGGCGTCGAAGGAGTCGTCCACGGCGACGACGTCCCGGCCCACGGCGTCCAGCAGGGAGGCGGCGACGGCGGCGCGCATGCCGCCCGCGCAGTGCACCCACACCTCGCCGCCGGGCACCTCGTCCAGGCGGCGGTGCAGGGCGTGGACCGGGATGTGGACCGAGCCCTCGACGAACCCGCCGGCCCGTTCCGAGGCCCGGCGCACGTCCAGGACGACGACGTCCGCGATCCGCCCCGCGAGGTCGGCGAAGGTGCCCCTCGGGAAGGAGGCCGGCACCTCGCCCGCGCGCACCCAGTCGGCCGGTCCGCCCGTGGCCGCCGCGGCCGGCCGGTCGATGCCCACCCGGACCAGCTCACGCTGGGCCGCCGCGAGCTGCTCCGGCGACTCGGCGAGCAGCGTGACCGGCTTGCCCCACGGGATCAGCCAGGCCAGGTAGGTGGCGAGCTGCCCTTCGGCCTCGAAGTTGAAGGAGCCCGCGACATGCCCTTCGGCGAAGGCGACGCGGTTGCGCAGGTCCACCACCCACTCCCCCGCGGCCAGCCGGGCGGCGATCTCCTCGGCATCGGCGACGGCGGGCGGGGTCAGGTCGACGGGCGCGGGGCCGCCGGCGTTGGCCGGGCCCATGTGCGTGTAGTAGGCGGGAATGTCGTCCAGGCCGGCCAGCAGGTCGGCGACGAAGGTGTCGACGTCCCGGGTGAGGGCCTCGTTGGACGCCTTCTCCTTGCCGATGGTCGTGTCGCTGCCCTCGGCCTGGGAGGACGAGCAGAAGCTGCCGAAGCCGTGGGTGGGCAGCACGGCCGTCTCGTCGGGCAGTTCGGCGGCCAGCCGGTGCGCGGAGGCGTGCTGGGCACGGGCGAGGTGTTCCGTCAGCCGGGGCTCGACCAGGTCGGGGCGCCCGACGCTGCCTATCAGGAGCGAGCCGCCGGTGAACACGGCGACCGCCGTGCCGTTCTCCTCCAGCACGTAGGAGGTGTGGTGCGGGGTGTGGCCGGGTGTCGCCAGCGCGCGCAGCGTCAGGCCCGCGCCGGTGTCGATCCGCGCGCGGTCGCCGTCGCGCACCGGCACCCGCTGGAACGAGACGCGAGCCGCGGCAGGCACGAGGTAGGCGGCGCCGGTGACCCGGGCGAGCTCCAGGCCCCCGGTGACGTAGTCGTTGTGGACATGCGTCTCGACGACATGAGAGATCCGCACCCCGCGCCGGACGGCGGCCGCGATGACCTGGTCGACGTCGCGGGGCGGGTCGACGGCCACGGCCGTCCGCTCACCGCCGGCGAGATAGCTGCGGTTGCCGAGCCCCGACACCTCGATCGTGTCGACGAAGAACATAAGGTACTCCCATCCAGCGAAGAATTACCCCAGGGGGTATGCGTTCGACGGTAGCATGAGTACCCCCGGGGGTATTATCGGAGGCAGGGAGCGCGAGTGACATCACACGGGCACCTCGCGCACACGACAGGACCCGCGTCCCGGCTACGCGAGCAGACACAAAGGCAGGGAGCACCGCCATGCGTTACGACCGCACGGTCCACCTGGACACCGACTTCGCCACCGCCGTCGCCCGCACCCGTGACGCCCTCGCCGCCCAGGGCTTCGGCATCCTCACCGAGATCGACGTCACCGCGACCCTCAAGGCCAAGCTCGGCCCGGCCGCGGCGGACATGGAGGACTACCTCATCCTCGGCGCCTGCAACCCGGCCCTCGCCCACCGCGCCCTGGACACCGACCGCTCCATCGGCCTGCTGCTGCCCTGCAACGTCGTCGTACGCCGCGACGGCGACCGCACCGCCGTACAGGCCCTCGACCCGGACACGATGGTCGCCCTCACCGGACTCGACGCCCTCCGCCCGGTCGCCGAGGAGGCCACCCACCGCCTCGACGCCGCCCTCGCCTCGCTCCTCCCGGCCGAGCCGACCGACTGAGGGCGGGCGGCAAGGACCACGAGGACCGGCACCGCAACCCGACCGTCCGGAGCCGTGCACCTGCGCGGCGGCCGCGCTGGACACGGCGGTGCACGAGGTCGATGTGCTGCGCCGGCTCCTTGACGACGAGCCGTCCCCGGGCGCCGCCCGGGTCCCGGAGCCGCGGCGTCCGTCGTGGCGGCGTCCGGGAGTTGTCCGCGTGTTGTCACAGGTCGCGGCAGGGGGTTCCCCGGCGTTCACGGCAGGAGCATGGTCTGGTCATGCCGGTCGGCGTCCGTGCCGGAGGCAGACCCGTGGAGGTGCGCCATGTGTTCCCACCAGTCCCCGAGCGCGACGGCCGACCGCGGCCTGGCGCACATCGTGGCCGCCCACCCCGAGCAGGGCTGGACCCTGCTGTGCGACGGGGCGATCGTCTTCGACGACACCGGCGAGCTGCACCCCGACGGCAGCGTGGTCCCGCCGCACCGCGGCCCGGCCGACCGCCTCGCCGTCGCCGCCTGACCCGGCACTAGGGGCCCGGGGCGGGCCCCCGAACCCTGACTCTCATTCAGCCGGGCACCGAAGGTGACCAGCAGTGATGCCGGGGACCTAAAATGATCAACGTGCCCGAGCAACACGCCCCGCGGTCCCTCATCGTCACGCTCTACGGCGCGTACGGCCGCCTCCTGCCCGGCCCGGTGCCCGTCGCCGAGCTGATCCGGCTGCTGGCCGCCGTGGGCGTGGACGCCCCCTCCGTGCGTTCGTCGGTGTCCCGGCTGAAACGACGCGGGCTGCTGGCCCCGGCCCGTACCGCGCAGGGCGCCGCTGGGTACGAACTCTCCGCTGAGGCACGTCAGTTGCTCGAAGACGGCGACCGCCGGGTGTACGCCGGCGCGCCGCCGGAGGACGAGGGCTGGGTGCTCGCGGTGTTCTCGGTGCCCGAGTCGGAGCGGCAGAAGCGGCACGTGCTGCGCTCCCGGCTGGCCGGACTCGGCTTCGGCACCGCCGCGCCGGGCGTGTGGATCGCCCCGGCCCGGCTGTTCGAGGAGACCCGGCACACGCTGTGCCGACTCGGCCTCGATCCGTACGTGGACTTCTTCCGGGGTGAGCACCTCGGTTTCGCCCCCACCGCCGAGGCGGTCGCCCGCTGGTGGGACCTGACGGCGATCGCCAAGGCGCACGAGCAGTTCCTCGACGCCCACGAGCCGGTGCTGCGCGACTGGGAGCACCGGGCGGACACCCCGCCCGAGGACGCCTACCGTGACTATCTGCGCGCTCTCGACTCCTGGCGCCACCTGCCGTACACCGACCCCGGGCTGCCGGCGAGCCTGCTGCCCGCCGACTGGCCGGGCACCCGCTCCGCGGCCGTCTTCCACGCGCTGCACGATCGGCTGCGGGACGCCGGAGGCACCTTCGTCGGCCTGTGACCGACTCCCTGGGCGCCCTGTCGTCGCCCGCTCCACGGACGCCCACTTGTGAAATGCACATGACAGGGTAGTGTCACCTCTTGCACACTGGGAGTCACTCAGTTAAACCTAAGCTTCCTTGACCACTCCTCTCAGAGTTCTTACCTACCCTTCGACAGGTCGTACGCGAGTTCGTCCAAAGGTAAGGAAGAGGTCTGTTGCGCATGACCACCACGCCAAGGGCTCAGGGAGCCACGGTCTGGCTGACGGGGCTGCCGAGCGCGGGCAAGACGACGATCGCCCGCCTCCTCGGCGACCGGCTCAAGGCCGAGGGACATCGCGTGGAGGTCCTCGACGGCGACGAGATACGCCGCTTCCTCTCGGCCGGCCTCGGCTTCTCCCGGGAGGACCGCACCACCAACGTGCAGCGCATCGGCCTGGTCTCCGAGGTGCTCGCGCGCAACGGCGTGCTCTCCGTCGTCCCGGTCATCGCCCCCTACGCCGACAGCCGCGAAGCGGTGCGGAACAGGCACGAGAAGAGCGGGACACCTTACCTGGAGGTGCATGTGGCGACCCCGGTCGAGGTGTGCAGCGAGCGGGACGTGAAAGGCCTGTACGCCAAGCAGGCCGCGGGCGAGATGACCGGGCTGACCGGTGTCGACGACCCGTACGAGCCGCCCACCGATCCGGCGCTGGTGCTGCACACCCAGGACCAGACCCCGCAGGAGTCGGCGGCCGCGGTGCACGCGCTGCTGGTGGAGCGGGGACTGGCATGACCACCTTCTCGCTGTCGCACCTGGACGCGCTGGAGTCCGAGGCGGTCCACATCTTCCGCGAGGTGGCGGGCGAGTTCGAACGACCGGTGATCCTCTTCTCCGGCGG
>NZ_JBFBJL010000092.1:0-28537 GCF_040686075.1 Streptomyces sp. NPDC086519 | reverse complement strand
GCGCGGGGGGGGCGGGGGGGGGGGTGGGGCCTTGTCCCCGGCCCCCCGCCCCCCCCCGGGGGGGGGGGGGGGGGGGGGGGGGGGGGGGGGCGGGGGCCCCCCCCCCCCCCCCGCGCCGGGGTCATGGCCTGTCCGTCACGGGTACGAGGCGAGGTCCGCCACGTTGGTGGACGAGTTCGAGGGTCCTCCGCTGTTGTTGATGACGTGGGTGATGGTGCCGGTGCCGCCCAGCGAGACCGTCACCATGCTGGTGAACCTGACGCCCGAGCCGGTCGGTGCCTCGATGGCGTGATCGGCGACGACGCTCGGATTGCTGCTGAAGTAGCAGTAGCTGCCGAGGCCGTACGCCTGGTGGCTGGTGACCGAGTCGGCGACCTTGTAGGCCGCGTAGCCCTTGGTCGAGCCGTTCGTCCAGGACGACTGGTTCGGCGGGTCGTACGGCATCTCGTTCTGGTAGAAGTACGTCCGGCCGCCGTTGCCGTTCCAGATGGTCTGGTACTTCTGGAAGTGCTCGACGAACAGGCCGTACATGGTGACGTCGTCGCCGCCCACGACCAGTCCGGTGTCGGCGGTGTTGGTGGTCCAGCCGACTCCGCTGCCGTGGTCGGCGCGCCAGATCCACATGTGGTCGCCGATGACGTTGTCGCTGTTGACGACCAGGCTCGTGGTGGCCTTGCCGACGCCCGCGCCGCCGACGCGGAAGTACACGTCGTGCAGCGAGGTGGGGTCGCTCGCGTGCGAGGCGGCGGAGCCGCTCGGGCCGACCTCCACCAGGGTGGCGGAGTTGGTGGTGCCGGCGTCGAAGAGCAGGCCCGCGATGTTGACGCCGTCGACGTCGGCGACCTTCATGGCGGTGATGCCGTTGTCCGGGACGAAGGTGGCGAGGCCGAGGCCGAGGACGACGGTGTCGGCGCGGTTGATCTGCAGGGTCTGGTCGAGGTGGTAGACACCCGGGGTGACCAGGAGGTTCTTGCCCGCCGTCAGGGCCGCGTTGATCTGCGAGGCGGTGGCGCCCGGCTTCACGACGTAGAAGCTGTCCAGGGAGAGCGAGGTGCCGGACGGTGTGCCCGAACTCCAGCTGGTGCCGCTGGAGCTGGACCGTGTCGACGGCACGAAGACCTGGTAGGCGCCGGCGCTGTCGACGTACAGGAAGGGCTTCTCCCGGACGACCGGGGTCTGGGAGACCGTCGTGTCGGGCGGGTTGGGGAAGCTGGTGCCCGGGACGCCCTGGCTGCCGACGAAGACCATGTTCCAGTTGGCGCCGGTCCAGCTGCCGAGCTGCGAGTTGCGGGTCAGCCACTGCTGCTGGCTGCCGGAGTTGACCTGGCCGTCGATCTTGCTGTCGGCGATCAGGCCGCCACTGGACCAGCCGCCGTCGTCCAGGGCGAGGTTGCCCCGCAGGTGCATCCGGCGGTAGGCGGAGGCCTGCGAGACCGCCCAGCGGTCGGAGCCGCCGGTCGGGGTGACGGAGAGGTTCTCCGCGCCCCGCCAGAAGTTCTGGGTGGCGTTGCCCTGGAACCAGTCGGCCTCGGCGTGCACCGCGCCGTTGATGTTGACCGAGTCCGGGGTCAGGCCGAGGCCCAGCACCTGGGTGTAGAAGCCGACGTTGACGTCCGCGCTGTAGGTGCCCGGCTTGAACATCACGGCGTAGCGCTGGGAGCCGAACTGGTTCGTCTCCTGCTGCTGGAAGATCGAGTCGAGGCGGCTCTGGATGGTCGACGCCGACATCGACGGGTCGAAGACGACCACGTTCGGGCCGAGGTCGGGGGTGCCGGACGACGGCGGCGTCACGGAGGCGACCTGGAAACGCTGGGCCGCGGTGCCGTTGCAGGTGTACTGGACCAGCTGCACGCTGTCCGCGGTCGAGGCGGCCGGGTCGTCGAGGCACTTGCCGCTGTTGCGGTTGACGAAGTGGTAGGCGCCGCCGCCCTCGTCGACCGGCAGCCACTGCTGGTTGGCCCCGCCGCCGTAGGCCCACAGCTGGGCCAGGGCGTTGTCGGCGGTGGAGACGTCGGTGACGTCGACCACCTGGTCGGTGTTGTTGCCGTTGTTGATCCGGACGTAGCCGTCGCTGGTGGCGGTGAGACTCCACTGCTGGGCGGTGGTGTTGTTGCAGGTGTACTGCTGGACGGCGGTGCCGTTCGCGGTGGCGGCCGACCTGGCGTCCAGGCACTTGCCGCTGGCGGCGTTGGTGAGGGTGGCGAAGCCGGTGGGCAGTGCGGTGGTGGCCGCGTGCGCGGACGGGGCGGCGGTCAGCAGGGAGGCCCCGAGAACGGCCAGCACTGCGGCGGTCGTCGGTCTGCGGCGCCGGGAAAGGCGAAGCACTGGATCTCCTAGTCCGAGGTGTGGGGGGGGATCAGCCGGTGTATCCGGCGAAGACGCGCGTGTAGTCCCAGTCGGACTGGCTCACGCCGGAGCAGCTGTCGGCGGAACCGCCGGTGCAGGGCCGGTCGCGGTTGGCGGACCAGAAGGTGAGCCGGGCCAGGTGGTGCTGCTGGGCGTAGGCGAGGATGGTCCGGAAGTCGGCCACCGTGACGGTCTCGTTGTTGTCGGTGACGCCGTTCATGGACGAGATGCCCATGTCCCGGTAGGCGGTGTCGTCGCTGTAGCCGTACGCGGACTTCAGCGCGTTCTTGAGGCCCTCGGCCGCCTGCACCGTCAGGTTCCCCATGTTCTGGCCCGCGCCGCCGAAGTCGAACGGCATGATGGCCCAGGCGTCGACGCCCAGCCCGGAGGACGCGGCCCGGTTGATCAGGCTGGTGTCGGGGCCGCTCTGCCCGGTGCCGATGGTGATGTACACCTTCAGGCCGGAGTTGTTTGCCTTCACCGTCTTCAGCGCGTCCACGACCCGCTGCTGCACGGTCCCGTTGCTGTAGGCGTCGGCCTCCAGGTCGATGTCGATGGCCTTGAGGCCGCCGTAGGCGTTGATCACCTTCTGGTAGGCCGCCGCCAGCTCGCTCGCGCTGGAGCAGGAGCTCTCCAGTTTGTTGCCGCTGTAGCCGCCGAAGGACGGGATCACGTCACCGCCGCCCGCACGCACGGTGTTGATCGTCTGCTGGTCGACGCCGCCGGTCAGGGCCCGGCTGCCGTCCCACTGCGGATTGCAGTAGCCGTTGCTGAGCACGAAGGCGAGCGTGTAGTACTTCACGCCGGTCGCGTTGGTGATCGTGGTCGGGCTCGGCGGGTCGCCCCAGCCGTTGTAGAGGTAGGGCGCCACGGCCATCGGCGAGGACGGGGTGGTGCCGCCGTCGGCCGCGGGCGCGGTCCACTTCTGGTTGGCGCCGCCGCCGCAGCTCCAGATCTGGATCCGGGTGCCGTTGGCGGAGTTGTTGTCGGTGACGTCCATGCACTTGTTCGCCTGCGGATTGACGATGTCGTGCGCGGACGACACGGTCCACTTCTGGTTCGCGCCGCCGGTACACGTCCACAGTTGCAGCTTGGCGCCGTCGGCGGTCGAATTGCCGGTCACGTCCAGGCACTTGCCGAGGGCGCGGATGGTGCCGTCGCTGCCGACCGTCCACTGCTGGGCGGCTGTGCCGTTGCAGTCGTAGAGCTGGACGGCCGTGCCGTCGGCGGAGTTGGCGCCGGCGACGTCGAGGCACTTGCCGGCGAGGCCGGTGACGGTGCCGGTGGCGGCCTGCGCGGGGGAGGCGGTGAGCAGGCCTGCGGAGAGCGTCAACGCGGCTATGGAGACGGCTGTGGGGAGAGGTCTGGCCATTGCGGGGGGTGGCCTTTCACGCGGGGGGATGCGACACGGATGCGGTCGACACCCGTGTGGTCACCGGGCGTCGAGCACATCCGTGAGGCTTTGTTTAAGGCGTGAAGCTAAAGGTCCGGACCAGTCGCGTCAAGGGGTCGCGCGCCAAAGAGGCGCGGGCCGCGTGGATGCGCGGCCGCCGCCGCGTGCGCGCCACCAGCCACGTCGAACCCGCGATCGGAAGCGGCCCGCGGCCCCGCGGCGGGGACCGCACGGCTCACACCGACGGCACCTCGGCGAGTCTCACGCCGACGGCACCTCGGCGAACTGCGTCCGGTACAGCTCCGCGTACCGCCCCTCCGCCGCCAGCAGCGCCTCGTGGGTGCCGCGCTCCACGATCCGCCCCGCCTCGACCACCAGGATCTGGTCGGCGGCCCGGATCGTGGACAGCCGGTGGGCGATGACGACGGCCGTACGCCCCTCCAGCGCCTCGGTCAGGGCCTCCTGGACGGCCGCCTCCGAGGTGTTGTCGAGGTGGGCGGTGGCCTCGTCGAGGATCACCACGCGCTGGCGGGCCAGCAGCAGCCGGGCGATGGTCATCCGCTGCCGCTCGCCACCGGAGAACCGGTAGCCGCGTTCGCCGACCACCGTGTCCAGGCCGTCGGGCAGCGACCGTACGACCTCGTCCAGCCGGGCGCGGCCGAGGGCGTCCCACAGCTCCTCGTCGGTGGCCGCGGGCCGGGCGAGCAGCAGGTTGGCGCGGACGGTGTCGTGGAAGAGATGGCCGTCCTGGGTGACCATGCCGAGGGTGGCACGCACGGAGCCCGCGGTCAGGTCGCGGACGTCGACACCGCCGATGCGGACGGCGCCCTCGTCGACGTCGTACAGGCGCGGCAGCAACTGGGCGATGGTGGACTTGCCGGCGCCGGAGGAGCCGACGAGGGCGACGGTCTGGCCGGGTTCCGCGCGGAAGGAGATGCCGTGCAGGACCTCGCTGCCACCGCGGGTGTCGAGGACCGCGACCTCTTCGAGCGAGGCGAGAGAGACCTGGTCGGCGGCCGGGTAGGCGAAGCGGACGTCCTCGAACTCGACGGCCACCGGGCCCTCGGGGACCTCGCGGGCGTCCGGCTTCTCCTCGATCAGGGGCTTCAGGTCGAGCACTTCGAAGACCCGCTCGAAGCTGACCAGCGCGCTCATCACCTCGACGCGGGCCCCGGCGAGCGCGGTGAGCGGGGCGTAGAGGCGGGTCAGCAGCAGGGCGAGGGAGACCACCGCGCCCGGCTCCAGGGTGCCGCGCAGCGCGAACCAGCCGCCGAGGCCGTACACCAGGGCGAGCGCGAGCGAGGAGACCAGGGTCAGCGCGGTCATGAACACCGACTGGGCGGTGGCGGTGCGCACACCGATGTCGCGGACCCGGGCGGCACGGGCGGTGAACTCGGCGGACTCCTCCTCCGGACGGCCGAAGAGTTTGATCAGGGTGGCGCCGGGGGCGGAGAACCGCTCGGTCATGCGGGTGCCCATGTCCGCGTTGAGGGCGGCCGCCTCGCGCTGCATCCGGGCCATCCGGCCGCCCATCCGGCGGGCGGGCACCACGAACAGCGGCAGCAGCACCAGCGCGAGCAGGGTGATCTGCCAGGACAGGGTGAGCATCACCGCGAGCGTGAGCACCAGCGTGACCAGGTTGCTGACCACACCGGAGAGGGTGCCGGCGAAGGCCCGCTGCGCGCCGATCACGTCGTTGTTGAGACGACTGACCAGCGCTCCCGTACGAGTACGCGTGAAGAACGCGACAGGCATGCGCTGCACATGATCGAACACAGCCGTGCGCAGGTCGAGGATGAGCCCCTCCCCGAGCGTCGCCGAGAGCCGCCGCCCGAGCACCCCGAGCGCCGCCTCCACGACCGCGACCAGCGCGATCAGCAGCGACAGCCGGACGACCGCGCCGGTGTCGTGCCCCGCCACGATCGCGTCGACGACATGGCCGGCGAGCACCGGGGTGGCGACGGCGAGCAGGGCAGTCGCCACCCCGAGCAGGACGAAACGTACTATCCCGGCCCGGTGCGGGCGGGCGAAGGCGGCGATGCGGCGCAGTGTGGCCCGTTCGAACGGGCGCCGCTCCTGCTGGGCGGTCATCACGCTGTGCAGCTGCATCCAGGCGGTGGTCTCCATACTCATGGGGGAGAACGTACGACCTCAAGCCTCGTTGAGGTCAATGCCGGTTCGCCGTCCCCTCGTCCGAAGGACCCGATGCGCCCTCACCCGCTTCCCGGCCGTCATCCGGTGTCTCCCCTCTTGCCATCCGCAGTTGGGGCGGCACGGAAAACCTCTCCCGGTGTGACAGCGGTAAGAATCCCCGACCTCCGTGAGAGCCGTCTCCCCCGGCTCGTCCGCCGCATCCCCGTGCGGCACCTCCTCACCCTGATCCCGCTCGTGCTGGTCGCGGTCATCGCGGTGCGGCACTGGCCGGTCCTCGTCGAGGGCTTCGGCCATCTGCGCGACGCCTCCTGGCCCTGGCTGCTGGCGGCCGGCGGTGCCACCTGCCTGACCTGGGTGGCCGCCGCCTTCACCCGGCAGGGCGCCGTGGTCCAGCCGCTGCCCCGCTGGCGGCTGCTGGCCACCCAGCTCGCGGCGGGCTCGGCCAACCATCTGCTGCCCACGGGGCTCGGCTCGGGCGCGGTCAACCTCCGGTTCATGACCGTGTGCGGGGTGCCGCTCGCCACCTCCTCGGCCGCGCTGGCCCTGTATCTGCTCGCCGAGTCGATCGCCCGGGTGGGCCTGATGGCCGTGTTCTTCGTCGCCTTCCCGGACGCGCTGCGGCTCGACGGCCTGCTCCCGAACGGGGACGTGGGTCCGGTCCTGGCCGTCGCCGGCTCGCTGGTGGCGGTGGCACTGGCCGCGCTGTTCCTGGTACGGCGGGTGCGCGAGCCGGTGTTCCGCTTCGTGCGCGCCGCCCTGGGCGAGGCCCGCTCGGTGCACACGCGCCCGGCCCGGGCGCTGGCGCTGTGGGGCGGCTCGCTGGCCTTCCCCGCCCTCCAGGCGGCCGGTCTGGTGGCGGTGGGACAGGCGCTCGGCCTCGACGTGCCGCCCGCGCACATGGCGCTGGCGTACCTGGCGGCCACGGTCGCCGTCGCCCTGGTCCCGACGCCGGGCGGCCTGGGCTCGGTGGAGGCGGCGCTGATCGTGGCGCTGGTGGCGGCCGGGGGCCCGGTCGCGGTGGCCACGGCCGTGGTCCTGGCGTACCGGATCATCACCGTGTGGGTGCCGTTGCTGCCGGGAGCACTGACACTGGGAGCGCTGGTACGGCTCAAGGTCATCTGACCTCGGGTGACCGTCCGACGGAGGGAAACACATGCCGGTCCGCCTGGAACGCAAGGGACCTGTCACCACGGTCGTCCTGTCCCGTCCCGAGGTGCGCAACGCGGTGGACGGTCCGACGGCGGCCGGACTGGTCGCCGCCTTCCGCGAGTTCGAGGCGGACGACGAGGCGCGGGTGGCGGTGCTGTGGGGTGCGGGCGGCACGTTCTGCGCGGGCGCGGACCTCAAGGCGATGGGCGGCGGGCGCGGCAACCGGGTGGCGGCGGACGGCGACGGCCCGATGGGCCCGACCCGCCTGCGCCTGTCCAAGCCGGTGATCGCGGCGATCGCCGGGCACGCCGTGGCCGGGGGCCTGGAGCTGGCCCTGTGGTGCGATCTGCGGGTCGCCGAGGAGGACGCCGTGTTCGGCGTCTTCTGCCGCCGCTGGGGCGTGCCGCTGATCGACGGCGGCACGGTACGGCTCCCCCGGCTGATCGGCACCAGCCGGGCGATGGACCTGATCCTCACCGGCCGCCCGGTATCGGCCCCGGAGGCCTACGGGATGGGCCTGGCCAACCGGATCGTCCCCGCCGGCCGCTCCCGCGAGGCGGCCGAGGAACTGGCCGCGTCGATCGCGGGTTTCCCGCAGGCCTGCCTGCGCAGCGACCGCGCCTCGGTGCTGGACCAGGAGGGGCTGGCCGAGCCGGCGGCGATGGCCACCGAAATCCGTCATGGCATGGGCGTGTTGGCCGAAGGCCTGGAAGGCGCGGCGCGGTTCGCGGCGGGGGCAGGGCGGCACGGCTCCTTCACGGGCGACTGAGCAGCCGTGCCTGGCCGGCGAGGCCCCCTGGCCGCCCGGCGGGTCCCCTGACCGCCCGCGCCGCCGGGTCCGGCATCCCGGTCGGTCCCGGCGCCGGCGGCCGTCCCGTGGTACGGGGCGCCGGGCAGGGGTCCCGCGGCGCTGACCGTCACCGGGACGCTCCCGATCCGGCTCCGGCCACCGGCCCGTCGAGCAGGGTGGCGACGGCGGCGCGGAAGACCCCGAGGCGGTCGGCGGCCTCGGCGGCGGAGATGCGCGGCTCGTAGACGGCGGAGGGCCTGCCGTCCGGCAGGAAGTCCACGGGGTCGCCCCCGAGGTGGGCCAGCGCGCCCACGCCGAGCGCGGTGGCGTCGGGCAGCGTGGACACCTCGACGGGGCGTTGCAGCAGGTCGGCCTGGGTCTGCATGAGCAGGGCCGACCGGGTCAGGGGGCCGTCGACACGCAGGGCGGTCAGCGGGGTGCCGAGGTCGGTCCCGGCGGCCTCGGCGAGCTCCACCACCTGCGCGGCGAGACCCTCGCACAGGGCCCGCACCAGATGCCCGGGGCCGGTGTCGAGGCCGAGCCCGGTGAGCGAGCCGCGCAACTCGCCGCGCCACCAGGGGGCGGCCAGCCCGGCCAGCGCGGGCACGAAGGTGACCCCGCCGGTGTCGGGGACGGCGCCGCCCACCCGGTCCAGGTCGGCGGCGCCCGAGATCACGCCGAGGTCGGTGAGCCAGCGGACGGCGGAGGCGGCGGTGTGCACCTGGCCGTCCAGGCAGTAACCGGGCTCTCCGGCGAAGCGCCAGGCGACGCAGCTGACCAGTCCGCAGGTGCTGCGGCGGGGTGTGTCACCGGTGTGTGCGAGCAGGAGGGCCCCGGTGCCGTAGGTGCACTTGGCGGCGCCGGGACCGGTGACGCGCTGGGCGAGGAGGGCGGCCTGCTGGTCCGCGGCGAGGCCGGTGAGCGGGATCTTGTCGCCGAACTCCCTTGTACTGCCGACGAATTGGGAGTTGTCCACGATCTCGGGGAGGTGTTCGGCGGCCAGTCCGTAGAGGTCGAGGGCGCGGGCCGACCACCGCACCCGGTCCAGGTCGAGGAGATGGGTGCGGCCGGCGGTGGCGGCGTCGGTGACGTAGGCGCCGGTGAGCCGGTGGACCAGCCAGGCGTCGATGGTGGTGACGACGCCCTCGGTGGTGAGGTGGCGGCGGATCCACGCCATCGTGGGCGCGGCGACGCGGGGGTCGAGCGGAAGGCCGGTGAGGGCGCGTAACTCCTCGGCGTGCGCGGCGAGTTCGGTGCAGACCGGCTCGGCCCGGCGGTCCTGGTGGACGATGGCGTCGGTGAGCGGACGCCCGGTGCCGGGGTCCCAGGCGAGGACGGTGCCGCCCTGGTTGGCCAGGCCCAGCGCGGTCACCGGTTCGCCGGCCTCGGCGAGCGCCCGGCGGCCGGCGACGAGCACCGAGTCGTACAGCTCGACGGGGTCGGTCTCCACCCGGCCGCCGGGCAGCTGCCGGGATCGTACGGCGGCGAATCCGGTGCCGATGACGCCCCGTTCGGGACAGATCACCAGGGCCTTCGTGCCGGACGTGCCCTGGTCGACTGCGAGCACCGGACCTGTCATCGAGCCTCCCTGACGATCACTGCGCGACAGCCTGCCCCAGGGGTGAGGGGCAGCACAAGCGCACACGGGTGCGACCGGCACGAACCTCCGCGCGAATACGGCAGGATGAGCGGTTGCACAACCGAATGGGAGGTAACCGGTGAACCGAGCGCTCACCGTCGATGACCTGGTCCTGGCCGGGATCGCCCTCGCGGCGGGCCTGCTGCTGGCCTTTCTGTCCCGTGGCATGCTGCGCTGGCTGGCCAGACACGCCAAGCGGACGCGCTGGAGCGGTGACGACGTCATCGTGGACGCGCTGCGCACGGTGGTCCCGTGGGCGGCGCTCGCGGGCGGCGCGGCGGCCGCGGCGGCGGTGCTGCCGCTGACCAAGACGGTTCAGCACCACACCAACCAGAGCCTCAAGGTACTGCTCATCTTCGCGGTGACGGTGTCGGCGGCGCGGGTGATCGCCGGGCTCGTGCGGTCGGTCACCCAGTCCCGCTCCGGCGTGGCCGGTTCGGCGACGATCTTCGTGAACATCACCCGGGTGCTGGTGCTGGCGATCGGCTTCCTGGTCATGCTCCAGACCCTGGGCATCTCCATAGCGCCCCTGCTCACCGCCCTGGGGGTGGGCGGTCTCGCGGTCGCGCTCGCCCTCCAGGACACCCTGGCCAACCTCTTCGCGGGCGTCCACATCCTCGCCTCCAAGACCGTCCAGCCGGGCGACTACATCCAGCTGAGCAGCGGCGAGGAGGGGTACGTCGTGGACATCAACTGGCGTCAGACGACCGTCCGCCAGCTCTCCAACAACCTGGTGGTCATCCCCAACGGGCAGCTGGCGAAGACCAACATGACCAACTACACGCGTCCCGAGCAGCAGTTGACGGTCCTGGTGCAGGTGGGTGTGGGCTACGACAGCGACCTGGACCATGTCGAGCGGGTCACGCACGAGGTCATCGCCGAGACGATGTCCGAGATCACGGGGGCGGTCCGGGACCACGAGCCCGCGATCCGCTTCCACACCTTCGGGGACTCGCGGATCGGCTTCACGGTGATCCTGGGCGTCGGCGAGTTCAGCGACCAGTTCCGGATCAAACACGAGTTCATCAAGCGCCTGCACCGCCGCTACCGCGAGGAGGGCATCCGCATTCCGGCCCCGGCCCGCACGGTGGCGCTCCAGCAGGGGGCCGTGGTGATCCCGCAACAGCGCGCCACGGACGAGCTGCCCGCGGGTCTGCCGCACACCGAGTAGGAGATTCCTGACGATCTCGAAATCGCGCCCGACTCGCCCAGTTCACGGTGACTGGCATGCAGGCATGGAACCGGCGGCTGTTCGGGCGCGGCCTCTCGGTTGAATTGTGATCGCGGCCGGGCGTGTTGCCCTCTCGTCGTATTACCCGACATGAATCATTTCTGTTCATGTTCCGGTAGCACTTACGGGAACGACATTGGCGACCCGCCCGAAGGAGCCCCGATGCGTTCGAGCGTCTCTCGTGCCGCCCCCATTCTCATGGGACTCACCCTCGCCCCTTTTGGCGTGGTCACGCCGTCCGCCGTCGCACAGGCCGCCCCGTCCGGGCTGGACCTGCTCGGCGTGTCGCAGTCGGCCACGGCGCCTGCCGACCCGGTGCTCGGCGCTCCCTCCACCGAGGCGGACAGCACCACTCGTGCCACCAGCCGGGCGCTGGTCGTGAACGTGCCCAGTTGCAGCGAGAGCGACCTTCAGACCGCGATCGGCGCTGTCGCCGCAGTGGGCGGCACGGTCAACCTCAAGCCCGGCTGCACCTACACCCTCACCGATGCCACACCGCCCAACGACGACAACGGACTGCCGGTCATCACGAACAACGTCACGATCAACGGAAGCGGCGACACCGTCACCCGAGCCGCAACCGCCGCCAATTTCCGTTTCTTCGAAATCGACGGCGCGCACGGAAACCTCACTCTCAACCTCCTGACCCTCAGCAACGGTCACGCGTCCGGCAGCCTTGGCAACGGCCGGGGCGGTGCCCTCTGGCTCAAGGGCGCCGGTGCGGCGGTGACGCTGAACAACAGCAGCCTCACCGCCAACATCGCCGACACCTATGGCGGGGCCATCGACAACGACAACGGCGCGGTGAGCGTCAACACCAGCACGCTCTCCGGCAACCGGGCGCTTGCCGGCGGGGCCGTGTTCGTCAGCCCGTTCGGAGGTTCGGGCAGGGCGACCGTCGACGCGAGCAGGATCACCGGCAACCACGCGGTCAACCTGGGCGGCGGGATCGCCGCCGCCACCGGCACGACGGTGGCGCTGAACAGCACTCCGGTCACCGGCAACGACGTCACCGGTGCCCATCCGCAGGGCGGCGGCATCGCGCAGGCCGGAACCATGGCGCTGAACGCGAGCGGGGTCACGGGCAACACCGTCACCGGCACCAACGCACAGGGCGGCGGCATCTTCAACGCTTCCGGCACGGTGCGGTTCACCAGCAGCCCGGTCAACGGCAACACCGCCAACGGCACGAACTCCCGCGGTGGCGGCATCTTCGACACGGCCTTCGGCAGGGTGGCTCTCACCAGCAGCCCGGTAACCGGCAACCGGGCGCTGGGAACGGGCGCGAACGGCGGCGGCATCTTCAACGCCAGCGGCACGGTGACGCTGCTCGCCAGCCCCGTCACCGGCAACCAGCCCGACAACTGTGGCAGCCCCAGCACCGTACCCGGCTGCTCCTAGGACACGCATCGGCTCCTGATCAAGCCGGGTGGACGGGGGCGCCGAGGGACTCCTGGCCCGGGGCCGGGACCGATGCGTCGCCCCCGGTCCTCGCGTCGCCGCTTTTCTCCCCCGCGGAGAAGGGACGCGCGAGGGCCGGGGCCCCGTGGCCAGTACGGTCACCGTGCCGAGCAGGGCGGCCGGAGCCGTCAGTCCGGTGCGCTGTCTCATGGCCCCTTCCGCCCGGGCGCGCCGGGTGGCCGGTCCCGCCGCCGGTCGATGGCGGCTCGTTCCTCATGACCACCCTTTTGACCGATCCGGTTGCCCGTCGTGTGACAAACGGATCTTCCGAGTCGCGGACCCCTGTCGAGCCTGGGTCGATCACGAGATATCTTGATGTCGAGCAATGTTGCAGACGTGGAGCGGAGCACCCGGTGACTGACTCGACCATCATCTACACCTACACAGACGAGGCCCCGGCCCTGGCGACGCATTCGTTCCTGCCGGTGGTCCAGGCGTACGCCTCGCAGGCCGGTGTCGCCGTGGACACCCGCGACATCTCGCTGGCCGGACGCATCATCGCCCACTTCCCGGAGTACCTGGACGAGGACCAGCGCCTCCCCGACGCGCTGGCCGAGCTGGGCGACCTCGCCAAGACGCCCGAGGCCAACATCGTCAAGCTGCCGAACATCTCGGCGTCGATCCCGCAGCTGAAGGCCGCCGTCGCCGAGCTCCAGGGCAAGGGCTACGCGCTGCCGGCCTACCCGGACGACCCGAAGACCGACGAGGAGCGCGAGATCCGCGCCCGCTACGACAAGGTGAAGGGTTCCGCCGTGAACCCGGTCCTGCGTGAGGGCAACTCGGACCGCCGCGCCCCCGCCTCGGTCAAGAACTACGCCCGGAACCACCCGCACCGCATGGGCGCCTGGACCGCCGAGTCCAAGACCAACGTGGCGACCATGGGCGAGAACGACTTCTGCTCCACCGAGAAGTCCGCGGTGATCTCCGAGGCCGGCGCGCTCAGGATCGAGCTGGTCGCCGAGGACGGCACCACCACCGTCCTCAGGGAGTCCGTACCGGTCCTCGCGGGCGAGGTCGTCGACGCCTCCGTGCTGCACGTCGCGCAGCTCAACGACTTCCTGGCCGCGCAGATCGCCCGCGCCAAGCAGGAGGACGTCCTGTTCTCCGTGCACCTGAAGGCCACGATGATGAAGGTCTCCGACCCGGTCATCTTCGGCCACGTGGTGCGCGCCTTCTTCCCGAAGACGTTCGCGAAGTACGGCGAGACGCTCAAGGCGGCCGGCCTCTCCCCGAACGACGGTCTGGGCGGCATCCTCAAGGGCCTGGAGAACCTGCCCGAGGGTGCCGAGATCAAGGCCTCCTTCGACGCCGAGATCGCCGAGGGCCCGGCTCTCGCGATGGTCGACTCCGACAAGGGCATCACCAACCTGCACGTGCCCTCCGACGTCATCGTCGACGCCTCGATGCCGGCCATGATCCGCACCTCCGGCCACATGTGGGGCCCGGACGGCCAGGAGGCCGACACCCTCGCGGTCATCCCGGACTCCTCCTACGCCGGTGTCTACCAGGCCGTGATCGACGACTGCCGGGCCAACGGCGCCTTCGACCCGTCCACCATGGGCTCGGTCCCGAACGTGGGCCTGATGGCGCAGAAGGCCGAGGAGTACGGCTCCCACGACAAGACCTTCGAGATCGCCACCGCCGGCACGGTCCGCCTGGTCGACGCGGCCGGCGACGTCGTGCTCGAGCAGCCGGTCGCCGCCGGTGACATCTTCCGTGCCTGCCAGACCAAGGACGCGCCGATCAGGGACTGGGTGAAGCTGGCCGTCACCCGCGCCCGCGCCACCGGTGACCCGGCCGTCTTCTGGCTGGACGAGGACCGCGCGCACGACGCGCAGCTGATCGCCAAGGTCGAGCGGTACCTCCAGGAGCACGACACCGAGGGCCTGGACATCCGGATCCTGTCCCCCGTCGAGGCCACCAAGCTGTCCGTGGAGCGCATCCGCCGCGGCGAGAACACCATCTCCGTCACCGGCAACGTGCTCCGTGACTACCTGACCGACCTGTTCCCGATCCTGGAGCTGGGCACCAGCGCCAAGATGCTGTCGGTCGTCCCGCTGATGGCGGGCGGCGGCCTGTTCGAGACGGGCGCCGGCGGCTCCGCGCCCAAGCACGTCCAGCAGCTGGTCAAGGAGAACTACCTGCGCTGGGACTCCCTCGGCGAGTTCTTCGCGCTCGTCCCCTCCTTCGAGCAGTACGCCGACTTCACCGGCAACACCCGCGCCAAGGTCCTCGCCGACACCCTCGACCGGGCCACGGCCACCTTCCTGAACGAGGACAAGTCCCCGACCCGTCGCGTCGGCGGCATCGACAACCGCGGCAGCCACTTCTACCTGTCCCTCTACTGGGCGCAGGAGCTGGCCAAGCAGACCGACGACGCCGAGCTCGCCAAGGCGTTCGCGTCACTCGCCGAGACGCTCGCCGCCAACGAGCAGAAGATCGTCGAAGAGCTGCTCGCCGTCCAGGGCTCCCCGGCCGACATCGGCGGCTACTACCAGCCCGAGAAGGCCAAGGCGGACGCGGTCATGCGCCCGTCGGCCACCTGGAACGCGGCCCTCGCGGCCCTCTAGGCTCCAGAGGCATCGCAGGCCGCCTCGCGCGGTCTCCGTCCGTCCCGGCAGGCACCCCGCCCGCCGGGACGGAACCGTGTCCGGCCCTGCCACCCCGGCTGCGACGGCACCTGCTCCGCCTGCCGGGAGCCGACAGGGGCCGGCCACCTCCGAAAGAGGCGACCGGCCCCCGAGCCGGCGGACGGGATCAGCTCAGGCCCAGGTTCGACAGCGCGGTCGTCCAGTCCGTGACGATCGCGTCCTGGGCGTCCGCCAGGGTGACGGTGCCGGCGCAGACGGCCTTCTTGAGCTTGTTCTCGACGGTGTCCTTGTTGGCGGCGGTCTTGGTCCCGTACTGCGGCTCGGGCCAGAGGTTGAGCTCGCTCTTGGGGGCACCGCCGAGTTCGAGGGGGACGAAGTGGTCCTCCTCGTAGTCCGAGGTGCTGGTGTCGGTGTAGCCGTACTCGACGATCTGCTTCTTCTTCAGCGCGGTGGTGTAGGAGCTGGACGGCCGGACGGTCGCGGTCCACCCGGAGACGCAGATGGTCGAGTCGATGGTGGACTGGGTGACGTCCGGGTTGAAGTCGCCGGGCTGGCAGCTGGGGTCGGGGAGGGGGAGGTAGCCCTGGCTGCAGCTCTGCGCGTGCGCGGTGCCGGCCGCGACCGTGAGGCCGGCGGCGGCGAGGGCGAGGGAGGACAGGGCGGTGACCAGGGAGCGGGATATTCGGGGCATGGGGGATCTCCCGGAGCGGTGCCCGGCAGGAATTCCGGGCGGTCGTGAGCATGACAGCACCGGAATCATCTATGCGGGTAGACTTCTTTGCCGGTCACGAAGATCCCTTTGTTGAATGTTTGAACAGGACGGGCACGGCGGAGGGCAAGTCATGGACCGTTCTTGGTTGCCGTCACCGCCCCCGGACCTGACCCTGCGCGTCGGCGTCGCCTGCGCCGCGTGCCGTACTCGGACCCCGATCCCGCACCCTGCCACTGACCACACCCCGGGAGCCGCCCGTGTCCCAGCCGTCGTACGACCTCCTGCCCGGCGCCGCCGAGTCGCCGGTGATCCTGCATGTGCCGCACTCCGCGCGGGCGATCCCGGCCGCGGTACGCGCCGGGATCGTGCTCGACGACGCCGCGCTGGAGCGGGAGTTGGACCACATCACGGACGCGCACACGGCCGAGCTGGCCGAGGCGGCGGCGAAGCGCGCCGGGGTGGCCCCCTGGCGGTTCGTCAACCGGCTGTCGCGGCTGGTGGTGGACCCGGAGCGGTTCCCGGACGAGCGGGAGGAGATGCTCGCCGTCGGGATGGGGGCCGTGTACACGCGGACCACGCACCGGCGGGTGCTGCGGAACGAGCCGTTCGATCCCGGGCCCTTGGTCGAGCGGTACTTCCGGCCGTACGCGCGGGCGATGACGGAGGCCGTCGCCGGGCGGCTGGCCGCGACCGGGCGGGCCGTGGTGATCGACGTGCACTCCTATCCGAGCCGGGCGCTGCCCTACGAACTGCACGGGACGGGGCCGCGGCCGCCGGTGTGCCTGGGCACGGACGCCTTCCACACGCCGGCCCGGCTGACGGAGGCGGCCCGGGAGGCCTTCGCGGGGTGCGGGGAGACCGGGCTGGACAGCCCGTTCGGCGGAACCTATGTGCCGCTGGAGTTCTACGGGACGGACGCGCAGGTCGGCGCGCTGATGGTGGAGATCCGGCGGGACCTGTACATGACCGAGCCCGGCGGTCCGGCGGGCGCGGGAGCGGACCGGCTCGCCGCCGCCCTCGCCGTGCTCGTGGACGCCGCCGGCCGTTGACCCTCCGGCGGGAGCATTCCGAAAGGACCCGGGGCACGGTCCTGGCCCGCCTGCGGACCGGCCTCCTGGTCGACACCCTCCTCGACCGCCTGCCGGAACTGCGGCTCGCGGTCCCCGCCGAGGGCGTGGAGCGGCGCCGCCGGACCATGGTCCGGGGGCCGCGGGCGCTGCCGGTCACCTGGTGACGGTGGCTCCGTCAGGACGCGGCCCGGTTCAGGCCCGCAGCCACTCCGTCACGATCACGTCGGCGCCGGTGCTCAGGCGCAGTGCGAAGGGGCCGGTGGGCGGGGTGGCGTCGGCGAAGCGGCCCATGGGGTCGACGGTGAGCGGGCGGGCCGAAGCCGGACCGTCGAGCACCTCGATGCGGGCGGACTGCGGGGGCAGCAGCTGGCCGAGCAGTCCGTCGCCGGTGACCTCGACGTCCACGGTCAGCTCACCCGCCTGGAAGGTCAGCATCCGGGGCGGCTCCTGGACTCCTCTGACGGGGATCGCGTCGGTCAGGGAGTCGAAGGTCAGCTCGGCGACCCGGGCGTCCAGGTCGTGCAGCAGGTAGGCGTCCATGGCGAGTTGCAGCAGCCCGGCCGGAAGCGGGTCGAGGACGGCGGCCGCGCGGCGCAGTTCCTCCTCCAGGAGGTCCACGTCGAAGTCGACGGCGGCGGTGTCGGCGCTGTCGTCGAGGCCCTGGTCGGGCGGGAAGTCGTCGTCGCTCACATCGCACCCCTCGCGTCGAGCCGGGCCCGCAGCCGGCGCAGACAGCGCTGGCGCAGCGGGCCGATGCTGCCCACGGCGATGCCCAGCGCGACGGACACCTCGACATAGCTGGGCGGCGGCGAGGCCATCAGCACGCGCAGCAACTGCCGGCACCGGTCGCCGAGTTCCTCGAACTCCTGCCACAGCAGACGGATCCGCCGGGCCTCGTCCGCCTGGTCCTCCGCGTCGATCAGGTACTGCTCGGGCGTACGGTCCTCGCTGACCCGGTCGAGGACCTGCGGATCGTCGGTCGGCTGTAGCCGGGTCAGGCTCCGGATCACCTTCAGGCACTCGTTGCGTGCCGTGCTGGCCAGCCAGGAGCCCGCCTTGTCGGGCTCCCGGATGCGGCCCAGGTGCTGGGCGAACCGGAACCACGCGGTCTGGTACACCTCGTGCCCGTCGGCGTCGGAGAGCCGGTGCGCGCGCACCACGGACCACACCAGCGGGCTCAGCCCTTCCACGAGCGCCTTCCAGGCCGCCGCGTCGCCGTCGACGGCTGCCTGGACCAGCGCGCCGACCTCTGCTCGGTCCACGGTCCCACCCCTCGTGTACGGCAAGTCATCGTACGCCGTGGAGGGGAGTGTTCCGGACCTCAGGCCGTGGCGGTCAGCCGCACGACCGGGACCGGCTGCCAGCTCGCCGGGCGGAGCACCGGTACCGGGGTGCCGCGCACCTCGGCGTACTCCGTGATGTTCTGGAGGAGTTGGCTGCGTGCCGTGCGCGGGTCGGACTCCTTGTGCGTGGTCATCCGGTCGGCGACGAGGCCGGCGGCGATGGGGGTGGCGAACGATGTTCCGCTCCACTGTGCGAACCCTTCGAACATCACTTGGTCGGGCTTGCCGGGTCCGGTCGTCCCGGCGTCGGTCAACACGCCGGTGTGGCGCGGGTACTGGCAGGTGCAGGCGTAGGTGAAACCGAACCGGCAGGCGTCGTAGGTGGTGTGCTGGTACACGTACGGCACGGGTGCGTCGAAGCCGGCCAGGGCGCCGACGAGTTGCTCGCCGGGGGCGTAGACCTTGACCCAGCTGCCGTGGTTGGTGAAGCAGGCGCCGTGCTCGCCGTCGCTGCGCAGCGCGCCGACCGAGAGGACCGCGTTCTCGTAGCCGGGCAGGTCGGCGCAGGCGGCGGGCCAGAAGTTGGTGGCGCTGCCGTTGTTGCCGGCGGCCGCGACGAGCAGGGTGTGCTGGTCGCGCAGGGCGTCCATGAAGGCCTCGACGGCGAGCAGTCCGTCGGCGCTGCCGTTCGAGGTGCCGGCGGAGAGACTGATGATGTCCGGCCAGCCGTGCTGGTCGACGGCCTCGAAGAGCTTGCCGCCGAACTCGGACTCCAGGATGGCGCCCGCGTCGTTGAGGGTGTTGGTGACGGTGATGTCGGTGTTGGGGGCGAGGGCGGCGATGAGCCCGGCGATGAACGTGCCGTGGCCGACGTACTGCTGGAGGACTCCCTCGGCGTCGGTCTCGGTGAGCTGCGGGTCGCCCTGGACGCGGTCGAGGAGCGGGTAGGAGCGGTAGTCGTGCACCAGCCCGGTGTCCATCACCAGGACGCTGACGGCGGTGTCCGGGTCGTAACTGCCGTCCACCGGCTGCGGGTTGGGGGTCTGGGTGAGCAGGGCGGGGAGCGGTTCGCAGGGGTTGCAGGAGTTGGCGTTCCCCGTGGTGGACACCACGTGGTTGCGGCTGACCAGGCGCCGGCCCGAGCGGCCCTCCGCCTCCCGCAGGGCGCGCAGCGCGTGGCTGACGGCGCGGTCGCCGGTGCGGTCCCCGTGGTTCGGGTCGCCGACCTGGATGCGGGTGACACCGGTGCGGTTGGTCTCCGGGCCCGCCCGGCGCACCCGGTCGGCGACCAGGCCGGTGGTGGCGGTGAAGTGGGCGCGCACGGTGTCCTCGACGACCCGGGCCTCCTCGCCGTCCCGGGCGAGGACCACCCCCTTCTCGTACAGGAACTCGGCTGCGTCGTCCGGCCCCATCGCCAGTGGTACGTCCGGCATGGAGCGCTGGATCTGATCGAACTGCTCATGGAATCGCTGAGGTGCCATGGCCTGTCCCTCCCCCGGAAACGGCGTTCTTCAGTCAGAGTCGTGTGGCCGCCGCTTGATACAGCGTCAAACCTGTGGGGCATGTATGCCCAGGCCAGTACCATCCGAGGGGTGACTGCGCGAAGCGATTCGGTTACGGAACTGCTGCCGATGGTGTTCGCCGCCCCCGGCGCGGCCCTGGCACGGGCGGAGCAGGTCCTGCGGTCCGATCCGTCGCCGCTGGACGCGTCCGTCGCCCACCAGGTCATCGGCATCTGGCAGCGGGATTTCGGGGACCTCGCCCTCGCCCTCGACCACCTGCGCAAGGCCCGCGACTGCGCGGCCCGCGCGGACTCGGCGGAACGGGAGGCGGACGTCCTCGGCACCCTCGGGGTCGCCCTGGTGCACGCGGGGCGTACGCGGCAGGGGCTGGCCGTGCTGGAGCGCGGGGTGGCCCGGGGCAACGGGCACACCCGGGCGCGGGTGCTGTACCGGCGGGCGTACGCCTGGTGGGTGCTGGGCCGGCACAAGGAGGCCCTGGAGGACCTGCGGCGGGCGATCCCGGTGCTGCGGCAGGCCGGTGACGTCATCTGGACCGCGCGGGCGCTGAGCGTGCGGGCCACCGTGCATCTCGCGGTGGGCGCGGTGGAGCGGGCGGACGCGGACTTCACGGCGGCGGAACGGCTGTGGGAGACGACGGGCCAGGAGCACGACAAGGCGGTCGCCGTGGAGAACCGGGGCCTGGCCGCGTACCGCTCCGGCGACATCCCGGCGGCGCTGCGGCTGCTGGCCGAGGCCAAGGAGCGGTACGACGAGCTGGGCACGCCCTCGTTCATGCTGTACATCGCGCGCTGCGACGTGCTGATGGCGGCCGGACTGGCCCCGGAGGCGCTGGCCGAGGCGGACGCGGCGATCGCGACCCTGGACCGGATCGGCGGGCAGTCCACCCGCAAGGCCGAACTGCTGCTGACCGCCGCCCGGTCCGCGCTGTCGACCGGGGACGCGCAGACCGCGATCGCCCGGGCCGCGGTCGCCGTACGGCTGTTCTCGGGGCAGCGGCGCGGCTGGTGGGAGACGCACGCCCGGCTGGTGCTGATCGAGGCGCGGGTGGCGGGCGGGGCCGCGTCCGGGCGGCTGGTGCAGGACGCGGTGGCGGTCGCCGACCAGCTGGCGTCCTTCGGCGCGCCGGCCGCGCCGGAGGCCTCGCTGCTCGCGGGGCGGATCGCGCTGGCGCTGGGCTGGACGGCGGACGCGGAACGGCATCTCGCGGTGGCCGCGCGCGGCAGGCACGTCGGGCCGCCGCTGGCCCGGATGACCGGCTGGGCCGCGCAGGCGCTCCGCGCGCGGGCGGCCGGTTCGGGCCGGGGCGTCCTGGAGGCCTGCCGGCGCGGCCTCGACGTCCTCGACGACCACCGGATGACCCTGGGCGCCTCGGAGCTGCGGGCCCGGGCCACCGCGCAGGGCGCCGAACTGGCCGCGCTGGCCCAGCAGGCGAGCCTCGCGCACGGCGGGCCGCGCCGCCTCCTGGAGTGGAGCGAGCGCTGGCGGGCCACGGTCCTGTCCACTCCCCCGACCCGGCCGCCCGCCGACCCGGCCCTGCTCGCCTCCCTCACCGCGTTCCGGGAGATCGCCTCCCGCGCCGAGGAGGCCCGCCGGGAGGGCCGTCCGGTGCCCGCCCTGGAGCGTGAACAGCGGCGCCTGGAACGGGAGATCCGGGCCCGCACCCATCACACCCGCGGTGACGCCCCCGGCGGCGGCGACCGCTTCGACCCGGCCCGCCTCCTGGACCGGCTCGGTGACGCCCGGCTGGTCGAACTCGCCGTGCTGGACGGCCGGGTGCACATCCTGCTGTGCGGTCAGGGCCGGGTGCGGCGGTTCACGGGCGGCCCGCTGGCGGAGGCGCTCCTCGAGGCGGAGCACGTCCAGGCGGGGCTGCGACGGCTCGCGCACCCGGGGGCGGAGGCGCGGCTGCCGGTGGTGGAGGCCGCCGGGAAGCGGCTGGAGGAGCTGCTGCTCGGCCCGGCGGCGGCCCAGCTCGGCTCCGGGCCGGTGGTGATCGTCCCGCCGGGCGCGCTGCATCAGGTGCCCTGGGCCCTGCTCCCCGCCCTGCGGGAGCGGGTGCTCAGCGTGTCGCCGTCGGCGTCGAGCTGGCTGCGCGCGCGGGAGACCGAGCCGCCGCCGGGCGGCCGCCATGTGCTGGTCCGGGGGCCGGGGTTGGCGACCGGGGGCGCGGAGGTGCCGGAAGTGGCGGGCCAGTACGCGGCAGCGCGGATCCTGGAGCACGACGAGGCCCAGGTCCCCCGTGTCCTGGAGGAGTTGGACGGGGCGGCGCTGGCCCACATCGCCGCGCACGGCACCTTCCGCGCGGACAGCCCGCTCTTCTCCTCGCTTCGGATGGCGGACGGCCCGCTGATCGTGCACGACTTCGAACGCCTTGCCCGCAGCCCCTACCGGATCATCCTCTCCAGCTGTGACACGGCCCGGCTCGCCTCGGTCGGCGCCGATGAACTCCTCGGCCTGGTCACGGCGTTGCTGCCGCTGGGCACGGCCGGGGTGGTGGCGAGCAGCGCGCCCGTCAACGACGCGGCGGTGGTCCCGCTGATGCTGGCCCTGCACAAGGGGCTGGGCGCCGGGCTGTCCCTGGCGGAGGCGCTGCGCGACGCCCGGGCCGCCCTGCCGGGCGACGCGCTCCACCAGGCGACAGGGTGGGCGTTCGCCGCGTTCGGGGCGGCCTGAGCCGCGGCAGACCCTAGGCCGACTGCCGGTCCGGCTGCTCCACCAGCCACGGCAGCGCCGCGCGGTCGCTCGCGCCGAGGCGGGTGTAGGCGCTGTAGAGGTGGTTGCCCACCGTCCGTACGGACAGGGTCAGTCGCTCGGCGATCTGCCGGTTGCTGAGGCCGGTCGCGGCGAGCGTGACGATCTGGCGCTGGCGGGCGGTGAGTTCGCCGAGCACCAGGGCGGACAGGGCCGGGGTGCGGGCGCCCTGGCAGCGGCGGGCGAGGGCCACCGCGCGGGTGCGGGACGTCCGGGCGGCGCGCGGGTCGCGGTGGGCACCGGCGGCCTGCGCGTGGGCCTCCGCCGCGAACAGCAGCAGGCCGCGCTCCGCCAGCGCCCCGGCCGCCCGGTCCAGGGCGGGTCCGTCGCCGCGGGCGAGGGCCCGCGCGTGCCGTGCGAGGACCCCGTCCAGCCGCCCCACGGCTGCCGCGGCCCCCGCGGGCTCCCCGAGTCGTACGGTGCCGTAGTGCGCGAGACCCCCGTCCCCGCGCACTACGGCACCCTCCCCCCACTCGGCGGCGGCACGGGCGAGTTCGGTACGGCAGGAGGCGTCGCCCGGCGCCGCCCGCAGTCCCTCCCTCGCCCACGCCGCCGCCTCTCGCAGCTCCCCCCGAAGCCACGAGTACCGGGCACGCACGGCCGCGTACCCGGCCGGTACGGGCAGGCCTCCCACTGCCAGCCACTCCCCCACCGGGGCCGGCGCCTCCCGTACGTCCAACTGCTCGATGTGTTCTTCCAGTCGTTCCTGTTCGTCCTTCAGGGCGGGCTCGCACTGGTCCGGGGTGCGGGCCAGCCGGCGGGCCCGCAGCCGGCCCGCCGAGGCGCGCAGCGCGGGGCCGTGCAGGGGGTGGGCGAGACGGACCCGGCCCCGGTCGTCGACGTGGATCAGGCCCTCGGTCTCCAGCCGTTCGAGGACGGCCAGGTCGAGCCCCTCGTCGAAGTGCGGTGGCAACGGCTCGGCGAAGGCGAGGCGTTCGAGGGTGTCGCGCTCTGCGGGGTCGCGCCGGTCCAGCAGGGGGGCGATGCGGTCGCGTACGGTCGCGGTGAGCGGCAGCGGGCCGCGCCAGGCCCACTCGCCGGTGTCCGGGACCCGGGTCAGCGGGCCGGACTCGCGCAGCGCGCCGAGGAGATCGCGCAGCAGCCGCAGATCCCCCCGGCACACCCGGTGCAGCCGGCGCACGGTGAGCGGTTCCAGGCGACCGCCGGCGAGCAGCGCGGCCGTCTCGTCGTACGGCAGTGGTTCCAGGGCGAGACGGGTGAGGAGTTCCCCGGTCCACAGGCGGGCGATCGCGCCGGGGACGGGTGCGGGATCGGCGGCGGCCACCACGAGCCGGGTACGGCCGTGCACGGCGAGCTGGTGGACGAGGGCGGCCGAGGCCTCGTCGAGGAGATGGGCGTCGTCGACGACCAGGAGCCGCACCCCGGACAGGTGCCGGACGGCGCCGGGCAGCGAGACACGGTCGGAGAGCAGGTGCGCGAACGCGGCGAACGGGAGGGCGCTGGTCTCGGGGGTGCCGGTCACCCGGGCACAGTCGGTGCCCCGCACGGCCTCCGTGATCAGCCGGGTCTTGCCGATACCGGCCGGCCCGGTCACCACCACACCCTGGCGTCCGGCCGCCGACGACCGCCTGACCAGCTCCAGTTCGTCCTCGCGGCCGGTGAAGGGCCAGTGCGGTTCGAGGGTCCGCGCATCCTGTTCGTAACTCGTCACGTGAGTATGAGTCGCGTTACTCAGCTCTGATACAGGGGGACTTGAGTAGCTTCCGACTCAGGCGTCCGGCCGGGCCGGACGGCAGTCTGGGCGCATGAACCGACGCTACTGCTCGCTTCCGCGGCAGCCGGCCCCGGCGTTCGCGCCGGGACTGGCCGCCGAGCGGCTCGGCGCGCTGGTCGGCGGGCGGCGGATGTGGGTCAACGGCACGGTTCTGCACTACTACTTCTTCGACGCCGACACCGACGCCTCGGTGATCCCGGTCCCGGGGACCGGGGAACTGCGCCGGGTGCCGTGGACCGGTGCCAGGGAGCAGCGGGACGTGCTGCGCGAGTGCTTCCGGGAGTGGCAGGGCCTCGGTATCGGGGTGACGTTCGCCGAGGTCTCCGACCGCTGCGAGGCGGAACTGCGGATCGGTTTCCAGCTGGGGGACGGATCCTGGTCGGCGGTGGGCCGGGACGCGCTCTCGGTGGGCGCGGGCGAGCGCACCATGAACCTGGGCTGGGACCTGACCGAGCCCGGCGGGCGCTGGACGGCCCTGCACCAGGTCGGGCACGCGCTCGGGATGCGGCACGAGCACCAGAGCCCGTTCGCGGGCGTGCACTGGGACGACGAGGCGGTCTACGCCGACCTCGCCGGACCGCCGAATCACTGGAGCCGGGACACGACGTACGCCAACATCCTGCGCAGGCTGGACCCCGCCGAGGCCAACGGCTCGGTGTGGGACCCGCAGTCCGTGATGCAGTACCCCATCGGCCCGGGGCTGATCCTGGAGCCGGAGCAGTACCACAACGGTCTCTACCCGCCGGGGTCGCTGTCCCCGGCCGACAAGGAGTTCGTGCTCCGCTGGTACCCGCCCGCCGATCCGCCGGCCGCGCTGGTGCCGTTCCGTTCGGCGCCGCTCATTCTGGGTCCGGGCGGACAGGCCGACTTCGCCGTGGAGCCGCCGGAGACCCGCGTCTACAGCGTGGGCACCTTCGGAGAGAGCGACTGCGTCGTCGTGGTCTTCGAGGAGCGCGACGGGGAACCGCGCTACCTCGCCGGCCACGACGACGGAGGCACCCCGCACAACACCGGGATCAGGGTCCGGCTCGTCAAGGGCCGACGCTACTTCGTCCGCGTCCGTCTCCATTCCACGTGGGGGTCGGGGGAGACAGCGGTCATGTGCTGGTGACACCGGCACGCACCGCGACGCGGAGGTCGGACCACTGTCCGGCACCGGGGGGGAAGCGGTCGCGGCACGTAGCCTTCGGGGGAGGGATACGTGCCGCGGCCACACCGGAGACGCCGCGGGCACCCGCCCGGGGGCGCGAGCCACGCCGTGGTCGGCGCGGTGGTCGCCGGCTTCGGGCTCGACGGCTTCGGGCTCGACGGCTTCCAGAAGGCGTACGGTCCGGGCGGTGCGCGATCAGGGTGATCGCGCGGACCTCACGACGCCGCCCGCTCCCCCCTGGGCTCGTCGGGGAGGGCGAGGCCGAGGTGGTCGCGCAGGGTGGTGCCCTCGTACTCGGTGCGGAAGACACCCTGCTCCTGGAGGAGCGGTACGACCGTGTCGGCGAAGGTGTCGAGGCCGCCGGGCGTGATGTGCGGGACCAGGATGAAGCCGTCGGAGACGTCCGCCTGCACGAAGTCGTTGATGGTGCGGGCGACGGTGGCCGGGGAGCCGACGAAGGTCTGCCGGTTGCCGGTGTTGATCACGAGATCGCGGATGGACCACTTGTTGGCCTCGGCGAGCTCGCGCCACTCGCGGGCGATGGCGATCGGGTCACGGTACATCCGGACCTGGGCGCGCCCCCGGGAGATGTGCTCCTCGCTCACCAGCGGGTCCACGTCGGGCAGCGGGCCCTCGGGGTCGTACGACGACAGGTCCCGGTTCCAGACGAACTCCAGGTGCTTGAGGGCCGTCGCACCGCTGACCTGCTGGCGGCGCACCTGGTGGGCGAGTTCCTCGGCGTCCGCGTCGGTGTCGCCGAGGACGAAGCTGGCGGCGGGCAGGATCAGCAGGTCGCCGGGGCGGCGGCCGTACTTGGCGAGGCGGGACTTCACGTCGGTGTAGAAGGCCTGGCCGGCGTCGAGGGTGGCGTACCGGCTGAAGATCGCGTCGGCGCTGGACGCGGCGAACTCGCGGCCCTCGTCGGACTCGCCGGCCTGGAAGATCACCGGGCGGCCCTGCGGGGAGCGGGGCACGTTGAACTGGCCGTGGATGTCGAACTGGGGGCCCTTGTGCACGAAGGAGCCCGCCCCGGCGTCCCGCAGGAAGGTGCCGGTGGCCTGGTCGGCGAGGATCTCGTCGCCGTGCCAGGAGTCGAAGAGCTCGCCCGCGGTGGCGAGGAACTCCTTGGCGCGCGAGTAGCGCTCCTCCTGTGGCAGGAAGCCGCCGCGCCGGAAGTTCTCGCCGGTGAAGGCGTCCCAGGAGGTGACGACGTTCCAGGCGGCCCGGCCGCCGGAGAGGTGGTCGAGGCTGGCGAACTGGCGGGCCACCTCGTAGGGCTCATTGAAGGTGGAGTTGATGGTGCCGGTCAGGCCGAGGTGGTCGGTGACGGCGGCCAGCGCGGCGAGGATCGTGAAGGTGTCGGGGCGGCCGACGACGTCCAGGTCGTATATCTTGCCGCCCTGTTCGCGCAGCCTGAGGCCCTCGGCGAGGAACAGGAAGTCGAACCTGGCGCGTTCGGCGGTCTGCGCGAAGTGGGTGAAGGAGCTGAACTCGATGTGGCTGCCGGCGGCCGGGTCGCTCCACACGGTGGTGTTGTTGACGCCGGGGAAGTGCGCGGCCAGATGGATCTGCTTCAGCGGCTTGCTCATGTCGGGTGCGGTCCTTCCGGCTCAGGCGGTGGCGTAGCGGTTGGCGGGGCGGGCGAGCCCGAGCAGGCCGCGCAGGGTGTCGGCCTCGTAGGCGGTGCGGAAGCGACCGCGGCGCTGGAGTTCGGGGACCAGGTCCGCAGAGATGCGCGGCAGGTCGTGGCCGAGTACGGCGGGCCGCAGCCGGAAGCCGGTGAGGCCCGCGGCGGCGAACTCCTCCAGGAGATCGGCGAGTTCGGCCGCCGTCCCGGTGAAGATCCGGGCGTCGCTGGTGTACGCGCCGCCGTCGAGTGCGTCGAGGCGCTCCTTGCGGGCGGTGGCCGCGGCCTGGTCGTCGTCGAGGAAGACCACCAGGTCGCCGAAGACGTGCAGGAGTTCACCGGCGCGTCCGGCCGCCTCCTGCTCGGCGCGGATCTCGGCGACGATCGCGCGGGCGTCGGCGCCGTCCCGCGGGGTGACGTAACCGACGTCGGCCTGGCGGGCGATCAGCCGGTAGGGGACGGTCTGGTGGCCGAGGGCGGTGACGAGCGGCTGGCCCTGCGGGGGGCGCGGGGTGATGGAGGGGCCCTTGACGCTGAAGCGGCGGCCCTCGAAGTCGATGTAGTGCAGCTTGTCGCGGTCGATGAAGCGGCCGGTGGCGGCGTCCCGGATCTCGGCGTCGTCCTCCCAGCTGTCCCAGAGCCTGCGCACCACCTCGACGTAGTCGGCGGCCTCGTCGAAGTGCTCGGTGAGCCGCTGCTGCCCGGCCGGGGACCGCAGTTCCGCGAGGTCGATCGGCGGGAAGGTACGGCGGCCGAAGTGGTCCGCCTCGTAGGGACGGGCGGAGATCTGCACCCGCAGCCCGGCGCGGCCGGTGCTGACGTAGTCCAGGGTGGCGATCGCCTTGGAGATGTGGAACGGCTCGGTGTGGGTGGCGATCACGGTCGGCACCAGGCCGATGTGGCGGGACAGCGGCGCGATCCGCGAGGCGGTCAGCACGGCGTCCAGGCGGCCGCGGACCTGGTCGGTGCGGCCGTCCAACTCGCCGTAGTGCGTGGACTGCAGGCCCAGGCCGTCCTCGATGGTGACGAAGTCGATGAGACCGCGCTCGGCCTCGGCGACCAGGTCCGCCCAGTAGCCGGCGGTGAACAGTTCGCGGGGGCGGGCGACCGGCTCGCGCCAGGAGGCGGGATGCCAGCCGGTGCCGTCCAGGGCGACGGCGAGGTGCAGGGGGGAAGCGGGAGATGAGGACACAGTGGTGCCTTCCTGAAGGTCCGTACGAGGGCGCGCCGGAGGGAAGGGCGCGGCGGGGACAGCAGGTCAGGAACAACAGAGCGCGCCGGCCACGCGCTGGAGGTCGATGTGCGGCCGGGAGTGCAGGACGGTACGGCGGCTGGGGCTGAGCACAGGTGTCATGCCCCGCACCTCCCGGCCTGCTCCGCGTGCATCTCGTCGTGACTCACAACAGACCGGCCTTCGTGGTTGTTCCCGGGCTGCGCGGCAGCAGGGTGCGGCCGCGCGGCCGCTCGGTGAAGCCGATCGACTCGTCCGGCCGGACCGCGTGCGCGCCGCCCGGGGCCGTGTGCGGGAACGGTGTGCCGCCGCGCTCGCGGATGCCGGGAACGACCACGCGGATGAGGCGGGTGGCCGGGCCCCGGCCCCGGTGCCGCGGTCGGTGCGGACGGCGCTGCTCGCCGGCCGGCCGGGCGGGTGCCTCCTGGTCCGGCGAAGGCGGACCGGACGGCGTTGTCGAGCGGGGACGGATCGGGTGCGAGCGGGACCCCGCCTCCGTGGCGGCCGCTCTGAAGGGTCACGGAGGCGCGGTCCTTTCTCCCTCTACGGGTCTCGCTCTACGGGTCTCGCTCTACGGGTCTCGCTCTACGGGACTGCTTCTTGACAGGTGGTCAGGAGTTGTCGAGGGGCAGTCCGGGCGGGTTGACCTCGGACTTGGCGACGGCTTCGTCGGAGAGGTCGTAGGCCTTGAGCCACTCGGC
>NZ_JBFBJL010000091.1:0-28845 GCF_040686075.1 Streptomyces sp. NPDC086519 | reverse complement strand
CCAGGACCCCTTCGTTCACGGGGTATGGGCGTTCATGGGGCAGGAGTTGCCGGGCCATGGCCAGGTCCCCGTCCCGTACATGGGCGTGGATCGTATGGGCGAGCGCTGTGACGTCGGTGATGGAGACGATCCACTCGTCGGCGTAGAGACGTGCGGCTTCGCCGTTGAGGCCGAGCTGGAGCGATCGGTGGGGAAGCGGCTGAAGATACAGGTCGCGTTCGGGGTCCCATTGCACTCGAGCCGGAGCCCGCTTCAACTGGCGCTTCCACGTGGCGCGGTCGGCGTGGAGCCTATGTTCGTAGTGGGACAGGCAGGCGTGTTCCAGTGCCCACTCGAAGCCTTCCCGGGTGATCTCGACGGCGAGGACGGTTTCCTGGCCTTCCTTGGCCCCCCACCCGCAGCGGTACATCATCCATAGGAACGACGGCTTGATCCATGTCATCCGGTCCCGCTGCCACACCGCCGGGAAACGGCCCTCCTGGGCCGCCGGCAGACCGATCTCCGGCGCGTACGCCTGGTAGACGGTGACTGTGGAGTCCGTGTGCAGGGCTCGAATCTGGTGTTTGGGATCCGCCATGCGGACCAGGGTGGGCATACCACTTCGCGTGCGCCATCGAATTACCGTGTGCGTGCGCCACGCCTACCTCCAGTCCAGCCAGCATCGTCCCTTGTGCGTTCCACGGGCCTACGCTCACGGGCCTATGGAACGCTGTCTGACCTGGTGCGAAGCCCTTCAAGATCAACACGCTATTACAACGTGATCACTGGCAAACGGCTGCTTTCGGCGACATCGGCCTGCACATGCAGCAAGACCCCGCACTCAGCAAACGCGCTGATGGCGGGGTCTTTAGGCACCTAATCCAAGGTGCCCCCGGCAGGATTCGAACCTGCGCACACGGCTCCGGAGGACGCGGCAGTCCCAGACGTTCATGCAGGTCACGCGCATCACTGACAGTTAGTCAGCCTCGCGGTCCCGTGTATGTCCCGCGAAAATGAAATGCCCCAATAGCTCTCAATGTCCCGCTAGTGCGGCCTTCGGGACGTGCCGCCGAGCCTTCGTCCCTTGGTTGGTGCCCTATTAGACCTTGATGACGGTGATGCGAGAGCCGCACAGGGCGGTTAGATCCTCGGGGTCTGAGCTGAGAATCGTCGTCGGACCGGGGGCGGCGAGGGCGGTGGCGCCGAGCATGGCGTCGATGGCGTATTTGTGGCCATGCAGGCCGGCGTCGGCGAGGAGGGCGGCGGCGTGACGGGCGATAGGTTCGGTGACCGGTTCGATGACGAGGCGGGAGAGGGTCCACTCGAGGGCCGGGCGGTTGATGCGGGGGTGAACCACTTCCACGAGGGTGGCCGCGGAAGTGATCACCCGCAGGTCGTCGGCGCGAGCGAGGGCGAGCCAGCCGGTGACGGTGCGGTCGCGAAGGATGGCCTTGGCCAGCCCTTCGCTGTCGAGGACCAGAGTGCCGCCGGGGGTAGCGGGGGAGGGGCGGGTCACGCGGCGTTCGCCCCGCCTCGCGTCTGCTGCTGGCGGGCCTGCTGGAGTTGGTCGCGCAGGGCCTGGATCTCTTCGTCGGTGACGGGCCCGTGCTCGGCCTCGGCGACCTGGATGAGCTCGTTGAGATTGTCCCGCTCGATCTGTCGCGCGACGGCGGCGGCGACATAGGCAGACAGGCCCGACGGGCCGCTGCGGGCCTTGGCGGCTTCGGCGATGTCGCGGGGCATGGTGATTGAGTACTTGCCGGTAGGGTCACTCATGCTCCCCATCCTACCTTAGATCCTACCTGCATGCGGGAGTGGCGCAGCGAACTGTCGAGTCGCTCGCTGCGGATGGCTCCATCCTTGTCTGGGGTGCGCAGAGGGGAGCGCAGCGGCGTCGTTGCTGCCGTGGCTTTATGTGGGCATCCAGGACGTTCACCTGAACAGAAGGGTGGTGGACGTCATGAGGAACTCGAAATCTCACGCGCGCGGCGTCCCCGGCAGGAGACGTGAAAGCAGGGCCGTGGCCGTTCGCCGCACAGCGGGTGCTACGGATATCAGGGCGCTGGCCGATGACCTCGGCGCGGCGCTCCTCCGTTCCGTTCGGCAAGGCGCTGCGGATGAGTCCCCTGCGGGGATCAGCCGTGGCTCGCCACAGGGTCGCGCGGCTGGGGTCAGCTGGTACGCCTTTGCTCTGGAGTACATCGAGATGAGGTGGCCACTGATCGCGGCGAAGACCCGGGATGAGACCAACGATGCGCTGTGCGCGATCACCCGGGCGATGCTCCGGGACGTGCGGGGCCGTCCGAGCGATGAACTGCTGCGGCGGGCGATGCGGGGCTGGGCGTTCGTCGTCCCATGCCCGGAGCCGTGCCAGATGCCGGCGGATGTCCGGCTGGCCCTGCGCTGGGTGGCGGGAGCCTCACGTCCGTTGGCCGATCTGATGGATCCGGCTGTGATGCGGTCGGTGTTGACAGCCCTGCGGCTCAAGCAGGATGGCGCGGTGGCGGCGGCCGAGACGCAGCGGCACAAGCACAAGGTCCTGGTCAATGCGGTTCGGTACGCCGTCGAGCAGCGCAAGTTGCCCGCCGACCCACTTGCTCCCATCAAATGGAGCGTGGCTGAGACCGTCCACCAGGTCGACCCACGGGTGGTCGCCAACCCAGGTCAGGCGCGTTCCCTGCTGCGCGCGGTCTCCTACGTCGGCAGTTACCGGCGGGCTCGTGGACGGCGGCTGGTCGGACTGTTCGCCGGGATGTACTACGCCGGGCTGCGCCCCGCCGAAGCGGTCGGGGTGTCTTTGCCCAACTGCGTGCTGCCCGCGGAGGGCTGGGGGCAGGTGACCGTGCATCGCACACTGCCGCAGGCGGGCAGGCGGTGGACTGACACTGGAAGAGCCCACGACGAGCGCGGTCTCAAGGGCCGCCCGGCTGACGACACCCGGCCCGTACCGATGCCGCCCGAGCTGGTGTCGATCTGGCGGGAGAGCATCGACACCTTCGGCACGGCGGACGACGGGCGGCTGTTCTTCAACGAGCGCGGCGGCATCGTCGGGTCCAGCGCCTACGATCGCGTCTGGCGCGAGGCCCGTGAACTTGCCCTCTCGCCCGACCTGGTGCGCTCACTGCTCGCAGGCCGTCCTTATGACCTGCGGCACTCGGCTTTGTCCACCTGGCTCAACGCCGGCGTCGATCCCACCGAGGTCGCCGAACGCGCAGGCAACAGCGTCGAGGTCCTTATGAACAGCTACGCCAAGTGCCTGTATGGACGCCAGGCGATTGCCAACCAGCGCATCACAAACCTGTTGTGCGAGTACGAATAAGCCTGCAAGCCTGCTTCGAGTGGCATTTCGGATGTCGTCGGCGGTAGCGAAGTGCTTATGTGTCTTCGAACCGTGGGGTGCCGACGCATCCGACACGCCGCAGAATTGGAGCCTGCAGGGCGTTCCATGCCCCAGTCAGGAGCCTGACCATCCGTCGTGAATCAGGCCCCTGACCTGCTATTTACCTAGTCGATTTCGGTGAACAGTTCGACCTCGTAGGCCCGTTGAGCTGTCGGACGAACCGGCTTCCAAAGTCGACCGCCCGTTGCAGCCGAGGTCGGCTCGGGAGCGGGCTGTGGCGTCGGGCGGGGCCTCCGACGGCGGCGAGGTGGCACCGTTGCTTTGACCCGTCGCCTTGATGGGGGGCGGCTGGTGCCGCGCTGGACGTGCGGCCGGTGCATGGACTTCATGGCTTTCTCCTTGGATTCCGTTACCTAATGGGTCGTTTTGCGCCCTTAAGGTGCCTTTGGGATTCGGGCGTCATCGTGTCCTGCTGCACAAACCCCGAAGCATTCCGACGATCCGTCGGAATGGCTGGGGAGGATGATTGCAGCGTGGCAGATCGGCCGAGTAATCGCCAAGCAGTATGCGTTAGCTGAACGTTAATGGGTGTCCGATGCTCCGTGGCATGCTTTCTCGTGTCGGCCGATGCGGCCGATGGTGGCGTGAGTCGTGGGGAAACAAGGGTTGGCGATCATGGAATTTCGAGTACTGGGACCGGTGGTTGCGCTGCGGGCGGGGCTGCCGGTCAGGATGAAGTCGGCGAAGGCTCTCGAACTCCTCGCTGTTCTACTCATGGCGCCCGGTCATCGTGCCTCGCACGTTAGCGTTATGCGCCACCTGTGGCCGGGTGAGGAGGCGAACGCTAATCGAATTCGCCAGTGTTTTCATCAATTGCGGCAATCGTTGCCAGATATCACCCAGCAGAACGAGCGAGGGTACTGCCAGATTCAGGCTGATCCGTTGAGTGTCGACTACGTTCGCTTCCATGAATTCTGCCGCGCTGCAGATACCGCAGGGAGCACGTCTGTGCGTCTCAAGGCGCTCAGATCAGCTCTCGGTGAGTGGCGGGGAACACCCCTGGAAGACATGCCGGAAGAAGGATTCGGACGAAAACGCGGCGAACTCATCACCGAGCTGAAGGAGGCGATGGTGGCATGTGTCCTCGCCGAATTGGAGTGCGGTCAGGCGCCTGCCGCGCTCGACCGGGCCAGCTCCGCGCTGACCCGCTGGCCGGAGAGCGAGACACTACTCGAACTCAAGGTGCGTGCCCTGCGCACGCTCGGCAGGCATGACCAGATTGAGTCGCTGCTCGCCCGCTGGGAGCGCCAGTTTGGTCGGCCCACCGTTCACTTGCTGCTCGCTGGCGAGGCAGAAGAAGCAGGGTCGGCAGCGGCTGGCAACCCATCGGCGTCGACCCGTCCGAAGCCCCGGCAGCTTCCGTCGCAGCCGGTCGAACTGATCGGCCGTCAGCCTCAGATCGGCCGACTAACGGAGACTCTCCTGGGACGTACGGCTGGGCGGAGCAAGGTTGTCGTGTTTACCGGCATGCCCGGTGTCGGGAAGACCTTCCTCGCTGTGCGGGCGGCCGCCCGGGTCGAGCAGAGCTTCCCGGACGGGATCCTCTACGTCGACCTCGGTGGATTCTCGCCAAGAGAGCCGGAGCGGCATGGCCCCGTCCTTGCCAGGCTCCTGAACGATCTCGGAGTGCGGCCCTCGACCCCGACGATGGACGGCATGGTCTCCGCTTACAGGACCGCCCTTGCGGACCGCGCAGTCCTGCTCATCCTGGACAACGCGCGTGATGAGGAGCATGTCCGCCTGCTGCTTCCCGGACTCGGGGCGAGCGCGGCGATCGTCACCAGTCGTCGTCACTTACATGGGCTGGCGATCCGGGAGGGAGCGGACCTGGTAGACCTCCCTCCGCTGGATCGGCAGGAAGCGACCGAACTGTTGAGGACACGGCTGGGTGAAGACCGGATGCGCATGGCCATCCCGTTCGTCGACGACCTGGTCGAGCACTGCGGCGGGGTGCCGCTGGCGCTCGGGATCATGGCCGCCCGAATTGCGCAACGCCCAGCTGCGGCGCTCGCAGGCGTGGTCCGCGAATTGCGACAGGAGAGCACCAGACTGCGTTCCCTTGACATGGGCTCGGAGAACCTGAGCGTTCGCCTGTCGCTGGAAGCGTCGCACAGGCTGCTGTCGGCGCCGGCGGCCAAGCTCCTTTGGCAGATGGCGGTTCACCCGGGGCCGACGGTCAGTTGGGCGGCGCTGCGGGCGCTCGAATCGGACGACGCCGTCGGCGTCAGTAACGCCATGGATGACCTGATGCGGATGAGCCTTGTGACTGAGCCGACCTTTGAGCGCTACTTTCTGCACGACCTGGTCCGTGTCTATGCCGGCGAACTGGCGGATCGGCAGGACGAAGCCGAGCGAGCCCGGGTGGTGGAGCGAGTGCTGCACTTCCTGCTGCACAACGCCTGGGTTTGTGACCGGAAGCTGGATCCTGGCCGCCGACTGCCGATTGGCGAACCACGGGACGTCGAAGTCGTGGCTCCGACTTGCGCGGCGGATGCGATGTCCTGGTTCGAGAACGAGTACTCGACGCTGACTGCTGCGGTCAGGCTTGCCGAGAATCGTGGACTCGACCGCTACACATGGTTGCTGTCGATGGCCCTGGTGACCTTCCAGTGGCGCTCTGGGCGCAATTTGGATGCGCTCAAGTACCTGACTAGCGCTCTCGAGGCTGCGAGGCGGGAGGCCGGTCCGGCGGATGTGGCTATGGTTCACCGGATGCTTGCCGGTACTTATCGCGGCCTCGGTAATTTGGCCCAGGCGACGCAAGAACTGCGCAGGGCGGTACGGGTGAGCGAGGATGACGGAGACGTTCCGGGTGTTGCCATGGGGCGTTACGTTCTAGGCGTTCTGCTGCGAGAGAACGGCGCACCGAGTGAGGCGCTGGAGCACTTCACGGCTGCCTTGTCTGCCTTCGAACGACTTGGCGATCCCTTGGGTAGCGGAGCCGCCCTTAACGGCATTGGGAGTGCCCGCTACGACTTGGGCCAGTACGACGAGGGTGTGGAGCACTGCCTGCGGTCACTGACCCTGCTGGACACTACGGATGACGTAAATGGTCGGGCACATGTGTTGTTCAGCCTGGGCCGGATCCGGGTGGCACTGGCGGAGCACGAGGCCGCCGTCATGGACTTCGAGCGTGCCCGCGACCTCTACCAGTCGCTGAATTATGGGAGCCGGGAGGCCAGGACGCTGGTCTGGCTCGCGGAAGCGCTCTGTGGTGCCGGTCGGCCTCGGGAGGCTGAGGAGGCGATCGAGCGGGCTCAGGTCCTGCTGGGAGAACTGGGTGAGAGTGACCTCGACACGGCTGTCGAGCAGTTGAGGTGCCTGCCGTGACAGCGAGTCCCCAAGGGAGGATCACGGTCCGGACAAGCCGAGCCGGTATGGGGCCGTTGGGTCGGGTCGCGTGGCCTTCGGGGACGCGAGGGAGCCAGACGTTGGCAGCATTGGCCGTAGGTAGCCCAACACCTCGGCCACGCCGCTTGGCCGCTCGTGCGGATCGACGGAAACCATGGCGAGCGCGAGGCTCCGGAGCCCTTCCGGCATCTCGGCACGGAAGTCGATTGGGAAGGCTGAGGTCGTGCCGTCGGGCGGACTCTCCCGGCCGCTGTACGGCAACTCTGACACGGTCATCGCGAACAACATGGCGCCGAGGGAGAAGACGTCGGCCTGCGGGGTGAGCACCGAGGTTGGGTCGTACTGCTCCGGGGCGGCGTATCCGGGAGTGCCGCGAGGATCGGCGTTCTCCTCTCCGATCGCGACAGAGATGCCCACATCCAGCAGCCGGACCCGGCCGTCGGGTTGCATCATGACGTTGTTCGGTGTGACGTCCCGATGGACATATCTCTCGGCGTGCACGCCATTCAGAATCTCGCAGAGCTGTGCGACAACCGACATGGCTGCAGCGGCCGGAACGGGATGGTGCTCGTTGATCCACGACGCGACCGTGATGCCCTCGATGAGTTCCATCACGATGTACCGGCGTTCGCTCCATCCATAGCGACCGTCCCCCAACACCTCCGGGATCCCCCGCACGTTCGACATGAATCGAAGTCGTTCGAGCTCCTTTTCTAGATGTTGGCCGAAATAGGAATAGTCGGCCGTCGACTCGAAGGTCCGGTGAAACTGTGATTTGACCGCCACGTCCTTGCGGAGGTGCTCGTCCCGGGCAACGAAGATCTCGCCTTCGCCGCCGTGACCGAGCGGTCGCAAAACTCGGTAACGGCCGTTCAGAAGAGTTCCAGGAAGCAAGGCGCACGCTCCGTACCCGAAAGAAAATTTCCCGGCCGGCTCGATCGCATGCCCCGGGGTGCAGAGAAGTGAGGACATTATGACAGCGAGTTGGCCACCCGACGGCCTGGTTGGGGATTCCGGCGTCATTGAGGTACGCCTGGGCATGTTCGGTCCAGAGCGGTACCGATGCCCGGCGTCCGATGCGCTGAAGGCTCGCGGACTGCGGCCGCGCGAGCGGGCCGCTTGGAAGCCCGAGGTGCTGAACCCGTTTCCGAACGGGCCCTTCATGGACGAGGCTGACAAACTCGAATGGCCGGTGGACGAGCCTCCGCCGAGCGTGTCTCGCGGCGGTCGGCGGCGTCCGCTGCACGACGGCGTTCGGCAGTGGACCGAGCATGCGCTCCGGACGTACCAGGAGGCGTTCTCTGCGGATCTGGACCTCCGACTCACCCGTCGGCCTTGGGTATACAGGCACCACCGCCCAAGCAGCGAAGGGCGGGGCACTGTGGAGTACCGGATCACAGCGTGGGGACTGTGCTTCGAGTCCGACGACGGCCGCTTGCGTGAGCTACGCCTACCGGTCAACCGGCTTCGTAAGCGCAGCGCGGCGGAGCGCGCCGTGGCCGCCCTGGTTGTGGCGGAGGGGAATCTCGATCCCCGGCTCGAATGGGTCAGGGTTGTCCAGTTCGCGCTGTCCGACGGTCGAACGGACACGATCTTCGATGGCAATCGGGACGAGGCATTGGCCTTGTACCGGGCCGACGGGGCGCCCGCTGTCCGCGCACTGCTCGACAGCCAGGAGTACCGGCCCGGTACTGCCTGTACTTCGTGTGCTGTTGCGCCGGTCTGTCCGGCGCTTCCGCGGGCTGAGGGGCTCCTCGGGATAGCCGATCGGAGTCGGCCGCGGCGTAGTTGGTCCTCGACCACCGGGCGGGGGCACCGGAGCTGTCCGGCCCGCGGCTATCTGCGCGGCCTTCGGCTCCCAGCCGATGACACCGTGGAGCGGGGGGCAGCCGTCGAGCGTGGTCGGGCGGTCCACGCGTTCCTCGCTGAGCGGCATGGCCAGTGGTCGGGTACGCCGTGTACCCCCGAGATCCCAGCGAACTGGGTGCCTGAGGACTACCGGCTCCCCAACGAGGAGCGGCAGCTCGGGGCCGAGTTATTGCGTCATCACGCCGAGGTGTGCCCACTCCGTACGGCTGAACCGCGATCGGAGATCCAGACTGAGCCCCGGCTGGTGTTCGACGACACCGCTGCCGACTTGCTGGTCTTGGCGGAGCCCGACCTGCTGTACCGGGAAGCGGGTTCCTGGATCTGGCGGGAGACCAAGACCTCCGCCAGTGACCGTCCGCGTCGCAACATACTGGCCACCTATCCTCAACTGGCCTTGGGCGTCCGTGTCATTGCTGGTGGCGTGCTGCCCAGACCGCAGGCCGGAGGACGGGTCGAACTGGAACTGCTGCACCCCGGAGGCGTCGATCTGCGGATCCTCGACCCGTTTGCTCCGGAGACCCAGGCTGCCGCTGAGGCGGTACTGCGCGAGCAAGTTTCGGGCTGGCACGCGGAGACGCTCTTCGAGGCCGTCCCTGGTGCCGAGTGTGCCACCTGCGAGGTGGCCAGATGGTGCTCTGCCCGGCGGCCGCAGGGGCACGGAGCGGGGACAAGCCGGTGAGTGGGGATGAACGAACGGATGTTGACCTCCTCACGGAGGTGGCCCGGGGCGTGATTGAACTGATTTCAGTGGACCGATCGTCGACATTCCGGCTGCCTTATCCGTCGAGCCTCCAGTTGGCGCTGGACCGCGTGGTGCTGTTAGGGCTGATGCACGGTCAACCGGTGCCCGTCGGAGTGCCAGAGCTGCTGCTTTGGTTCAGGGAGCGCGGGCCTTCGGGATGGCCACTGGCGTTGCCAAGCGGTTTCCTGACCGACGATGCCCGCTTGATCGATCCCGCGGCGGGCGAACCGACCCGGACCTGCGCCGAACTGGCCTCCCTTGGCCCGCGTGGCGCGCTGGAGCAGGAGGCCGAGACCCGGCTCGCTGAACTTGCTGACGCCTGCGGCACCGTGGAGCGCTTCGCACTTTGCCGCGACTTCCTCATCCGGCGGCCCATCATCCTCCGGTTCGACCCGATGGAGATGCTCCAGCCGACTGTGGCTCAGACCTGGAAGCTGGTCAAAGACCTCTATGCCCCCGTGCCAGACCGCTTCACTATCGACGGGCTGGTACACCGCTGCAAAAGCTGTCTGCTGCTTGCCAAACCCGTGACGACGGCCGGTCCCTGGTGCGAGGGCGGTTGTTTACCGGGGGACCGCGAATTCGAATCGTCGCACCAACTCGGGCACGCCCTGGCTCTGCCGTTCGGGCTCAGGCTCTTCCTCGCGCTCCCAGGCCGCACCGAACATGCCGTCCGTTCTCGCCTCACGTCGCAGGCCCAGTTGCTCCCGCTGGGTTTGGGTGTCCACCGCGCCGTCGGCCACGACGGGACACTCCACACCTTTCAGGTCCACAACCGGGAACAGCCTGTTCCAGCCGCCCTGCGGGCAGCGGATGTTGCTGCCCGGCTCGGCGGACCTCTGGACGTCGTAGTCCCGGACGAGCTCGTGGCGTACGCCGGGTACCGGCAGGACTTCGACCGTGCGCTGCCCGCCGGCGCACGGGTGCGTCTGCTGTCCGCGAGCGAGTTCACCACACCGGAGCCAACCGTCCGAGCGAGGAAGAATCATGCGTAGCACCGCCCAGTCGCTGGGTGAGGTGGTCAGCTGTCTGTTGAAAGCCGCACCGCAGATAAAAAGGGCCCGGTTGGTCTCCCTTTGTGAGATCGAGGTTGGTCTCGTCCTTCAGGAGCGATTTGCTGCCGGCGCGCCGGCAGCGGATGCCTGGACGCTTTTCAGCGGGTACCCGTTCGCGTGGGCCTGGGAAGCCGTAGATGCGGCCGGGCAACGAACCCTCCGCACGGCCCGGCACACACTATGGACCTGGGGCCGTCGTCTGGCCTGGACCGAGGCGCTTGAGGAGTACCAGCGGCTTGACCGCCAGCTCCGTGCCTATGAGGTCGCCGATCCGGGCCTTCCGGCCGTCCGGCGCTCCTCGTTGTCGGTGGCACCGGACCGTTGGGAGACGTACGAGCTGCTGCTGCGCGAGGCACCGAAGTTCGCCGGACGCCCCTTGACGTTCGCGAAGGCCGGCCGGCATGCCTTCCCGATCGGTCGGCATCTGACCACCGTCCAGCTCCCTGAGCACAGCCTGCCGCCACCGGTCGGCCACGACCTTGCGGCACCCCCGGCGAACGAGGGTGAGCCGCTGACCTTCCGATGGGACGACCTGGTGAAGACTGCGGAGTTCATGGACTCGGTCAAATCTGAGAATTGGACCGGACGGCTGGATGCGATCCACCTTTTCACTCGCCAGGCCGGCAAGTTCAAATGTGCGGACTCCTTCGAGGTAGCGGGGATCCAGCATCTGCTGGGCATCGTCGGCGCCGGCAAGAGCACCCTGCGGGACGTGCTGGCGGTACACCTGGCCAGGCGGCGCCTTCGGGCGACCGTGGTGGTTGGGGACGTTGCCGAGCAGCTCAAGCTGGTTCAGCTGTACAACACGTACGTCCCCGGTTCGGCTGCCCCGGTGCTCGGCGCGACGGGCCGTCAGCAACACGCCGAACGGCTGCACCGGCGGCTGGTCGGCCGTGGCTCGCGCAATCTGCTTACCCACGACGACGCTGGGTTCGCTTACCTGAGTACGTCCTGTGCCCTGAACGCGCTACGGCACGCAGATGGTCAACCCGCCGACGACCTGCTCGGTTTCGGCGAGGCACCGTGCACCAGGCTGCAACCGCCCGGCAGTCGCGGCGACTACGCGGACGACCTGTGGATACGGCGTCGGGTGGCCTGCCCGTTCTGGTCGGGCTGCCCCCGCCATCACGGTGCCCGCGAACTGGTCGATGCGGCTGTCTGGGTCGCCACACCGCCCAGCCTGATCGACTCGGCGGTGCCGCACCCGCAGAATCACGAGCGCATCCGCTACCTCGAACTCGCCTGCCGGCGCAGCGACCTGGTGATCGTCGACGAAGCAGACCGGGTCCAGATGCAACTCGACCGGATGTTCGCGCCCGGCATCCCGCTGATCGGCGGGGGTCCCGACACTCGGTCTTTTCTTGACGATGTCAACCAGCATCGCATCCGTGAGTTGGCCGGTGCTGGGCGGATCCAGCTGTCGGACCGGGACGTTGAGAACTGGTCGGCTGCTGTCAACACCACGCAGACCGCAGCGGACCGCCTGGTCGCCATGTTGGTGAGTGACGTCGGCCTGCGCGATTGGGTCAGGACCGGTTATTTTAGCGCCTGGACGCTCCAGCTCCGCCTGTTGGAGGAGCGGTACCCGCTGCCGGAAGATTACGACGGCACTCAGGCTGAGGCGGCGGAGCCCGACGCCGAGCGTTCTCTTCGGGTGCCGCGGCGCCGACTGACCGAAATCCTTGACGGCTTCCGAGAGAATCCGTTCGGTGACCGGCGCCAGATCCCCGAGGACGGCGTTGCACTCACCGGCCTGCTGAGCGAACTACTACACACCAACTACCGCGAGAACACCCGCAGTCGGCTGGAGATGGTGGTCCGTGACCTCTTCGACCTCGATCCCCTCCTGGAGCCGAATGACGAGGGCCGGGAGCGTTACCAGGAGCTGCGTGCCCGCGCCAAAGGTGAGTGGGGGCGGAAACCTGCGCAGCGTGCGGCGAGCCGCAGGAGGGCCAAGCGCCGGAGGAAGGACTGTCTGCCGGAGGACCCGGAACAGTGGCTGAGCCTACTGATGAACCGCTTTGAGTTCACCTTGCTGCTCAGCGCGCTGGAGCCCAAACTCGCCCTGATCAACGCCATGTGGCCGCGCGTCGCGGCGGCACTCAACCTGGGCTTCAACGAGATGTACCGCAGGCCGCTCGACTACGGCCCGATGGTGCCCGAGGCGCCTATGGGCAATGTGATCGGCTTTCAGTTCCTGATGGAAGGCCCGGACCTCGGCGGAGCGCGTACCGGAGAGTTGCGCTTCTTCCGCTGTAGCGGGCTCGGCCGGGAACTGCTCCGTGCGATGCCTGACCTGCCGACGGTGGACGGTCGACCCGGCACCAATGTCCTGTTGATGTCGGGCAGCAGCTGGGCCGGGAGCTCTAGCCGTTACCACATCCCGGTGCCTATCGGCGTGATCATTGAGCCGGATCCGAAGGAACTGAAACGGATCGTTGAACAGAGCGAGTTCCGCTTCGAGTTCGTCCGCGACGACTGTTTGTGCCGTGTGGCGTGTGAGTGCCAGGCGCCTAATGAGGCAGAGCGGCTCTCGGGTGAGCCACTCGACCAGCGAGCCGCCATCCTGCGCCGAATGGCCATCGCCCTTGGTAAGGACGACACCGGAATCAGCCGTCTCCAGGAGGAGTTGAGGCTCCTCCCGGAGAACCGCCGTCACATCCTCCTGCTTGTCGGCAGCTATGAGGAAGCCAAGCTTGTGGCGGACACCTTGCACACCCTTAACAAGCGCTGGAGGGGCAGAGTCCGTCGGCTGGTGTCCGACGACGACCCCAGCGCTGGCACATGGTCGGATGACGACGAACACCACGCCCCCGTTCTGCGCCGCGGCGACGTGGAGACGCTGGCCAACACCAATGCCGACATCTTGGTGGCGCCTCTGCTAGCAGTGGAACGCGGACACAACATCCTCGACCTCGACCGCCGGCACGCTGCAATCGGGTCGATCTACTTCCTCGCCCGGCCCAACCCACGTCCCGACGACCTTGGCCTCGCGGTGCACGCGATCAACGACTGGATCGTGCGGGCCATCGACGGTGGGGAGTTCACCGACTGGGTCAGGGGCGAGCTCACCTTGGGCCTGGGCGCCCGCAAGGTCAGGGACCTGGCCCGTTCTCAGTGGTACCGGGTATTGGCCAGGAGCATGGCCTGGAGCCGTCTGAGCGATGACGACCGGAAGCAGGTCACCTGGGATCTACTCGTGCTGATCTGGCAGGTGATCGGCCGCTCCGTGCGCGGCGCGGTACCCACCCGGGTCGCCTTCGTTGACGCCGCGTTCGCGCCCAACCTGGCCACCGGCCAGTCGCCAGGTCAGCCGGACACCCCGAAGACCAGTCTCCTGCACAGCATCCATGCCGTGCTCAGGCCCTACTTCACCCCGGACACTCCTGTGCCCGCGGCCGACCGGCACATCGTCCAGGCGCTCTACCGGCCGATGTGGACTGCCCTCGACCGCTGCCTCATCCAGTTCACCGACGAAGGGAACACCGCATGCACCGCCTGATCAGCACCACCGCCTATGAACCGGACCCGCAGGCCGGAGCCTGGACCGAGCAATATCGCGTTATCAATTTTCCAGAGGAATGGCGGACCGAGTTCATGGACCTCTACCGGCGACGGTGGCGTCGCCGGGAACAACCGGTGGGCCTGCCGATCAGCAAGCTCAACGACCTACTTCGGGCCACAGCCCCGGGCCTGGTGGCCACCGGGCGGGGAGCCGGAAACAGCGCTGAGTCTCCCTGGTTCTACGCGTCCGAGGAGATGCCGGCCGAACTGGTCGCCCCGTTGTTGGTCTCGTGGGTGATGACCCTGCCGCCCAGCACCGATTCCGATGCCGAGCGTGCGGCCGACCACCAAGCGGCCCTGGATCGGGCACTGGCTTTGATCGACCGGCACACCCCACAGTGGCGGCACGAGTCCTTGGACCTCACCGCAGCGGAGCCCTCCCCGGGAGGCACGGCCCAACCCGACCGGAGGCTCTACCACCTGCTGCCCGAGTGGATCGGCGCCAGGCTCGCTGCTCGCCCTCTCCACCTCAACGGCGTTGACCTCTCCTTCCGGCTGGTCACCCGCGACCAGGGCGTCGAGCTGGTCAGCTGGCCGCCACGGACATACACCCGAGGGAAAAGCACCTGGTACTACTCGGGTCTGGTGACCATCACCGTCCAGACCGTGCCGTTCGCCGCGAGATTCAGGGTGCACGTCTCCTACGGGATCCGCCGCTGGGCCACCGGATCGCCCGTCCGGCTGCCGGAGGGCCGAGGTGCGACTGCCCTGCTCGACGCACCTCTGCCCTGGTCTGGGGCCGACGGTTCGCGCCGACGGCTGACTGCCAACTCCCTGGCCTTCGACCGTGGCCTGGGCATGCTGTCCTGGAGCCGGCATAGCCTGGTCGACCTGCTGCCCGAACTCGACGTGCTTCGGGCCTACCCCAAGCCGACCGAGTTGATCACCGAACCGGTGGACTGGATCGAGGGCCGTGACGGAGTTGCCGCAGGCATCCTGCACAGCACGGCGATGGGCCGGCACGGCGTCGGCACCGGACTTATGCCACTCGAACGTTCGCTCCTCGATCAGTGGTTTGAGGAGAGTCTCCACCCAGTCCTGCGTCGAGTGCCCGACCTGGAACGCGCGCATCGGAAGGCCAAGCCCGCCCTGCTGCCCACCTCTGCGACGAAGGATCTGGAGAAGCAGGAGGTGTGCTCCCGACGGCGCGTGCAAGCGCGGCGCGACGCGGTGCGCGCGGCACTCGGCGGGCAGCCGCTGCTGATAGACGTGCTCTGGCAGACCGAGGAAACCCGCGACGAGTTAATCGCGATGCTTCGCGAGTGGTTGGGACTTCCGACCGGCTCCGGCGGAGTGGAAGGCGACTATGAGTGGCAGGACGGAGACCTGCACGTTGTGCTCCGTGCCCGGCCACTTGGTGCCCTGGGCGCCCCGTTGTTGGTCGTCCGGAAATCCGGCCGGTCGCGAGCCCAGGCACTGGCCGAGGCCGTGCGGGAGCGGGCCGCGCTGACAGCTGTCCAGCTTGGCCCTCGAACCAGTCCGGTGGGGCTGGCGATCGTAGAGACGCTGGGCCCCGATCGGTTCTCAGTACAGGACTCCGACCCCAAGTCGGCCCTGCGGCACGGCTGCGCCGCAGCCCGGCGGGTCAGCCAGTTCATCGTCGTACCGGAGGACTCCGACGGGGCTGTGGCTCTGCGCGCCCGGTCCGCCCTGGCTGACGGGATGCGCCAGCTCGGGGCCGTGGTCCCGCCGGATCAGCGGCTGGACGAGGCACTGGCAGACGACCTCCAATACCTTGCGCTCTGGCAGGTCCGGCGAAAGGCCAACGGACCGACGCGGCAGGCCGGACAGCGCCTGGTCGCTCTCCGGATCCGCCCACACGATCCGGTGCACCCCGTACGAGGGTGGGACGACGCCCGTAAGAAATGGGTACCTTACGCCCAACTGCTGCTCACCCTTGCCACCGATGGCGCCGTGGCGGATGCCACCGCAACGCGCACCCGATCAGGCCGATTTGCCTCGACTACCGAGGAGCGGCGCGACGAGGTCGAGCGCCAGATCAGGTCGCTGCTCTACCAGGTGCGCGACCGGCCGACCCTACTGCTGGCGAACAGCGGCAACCTGCGTGAGGCTTGGCCCGGCCTCAACAACGGCCAGTTGCGCAGAGACATGGTCACGTTCCATGGCGAGCCGCCCGCCCGGCTCGCGCTCTTCGGAAGGGACCTGCGGATGGTGCTGCTTCGGGACGCCAACAGTCGTGGCGAGACACCCCAGTGGTACGCACCTGCCGAGACCGATGAGGAGACGCCAGGGTTCTCCGCCGGTCTGTGGGCGGCACAGGGCGCGGGCCCGGACGATCGGGTGTTCATCAGTACCGTCGGCAAGCCGCCCGCTGCGGGCACGGTTCGGAATGACCTGCGCAAGCTGGTGCCCCACAAGGATTGGCCACACGGCCCCGCAGCCACCGCCTGGAACCCGCAGGCTCTGGAACTCACCGTACTCGGCTGCCTGTCCGAGTCGGCTCTGGCGGCCGCAGGGCGCGCCGGTATAGCCCCGGACCGGCCCGCCGTGGTTGCAGCGGCCGCCCATCAGCTGCGCTTCCACGATGAGTACCACCCGCTCTCCCGGCCCCTCCCGCTACACCTCGCGAAGCTGGCCGAGGAGTACTTCCTACCTCTTGCCGTGGCCCCGGCTCCGGTAGCCGAGCAGGACTCTCAATAGTCGTCTGCGACGCGATATAGGCAGTTCCGCGGTTGTCTCCAGCATGAGGCGGGAAAGCCCCTGGCCAGCAGGAGCATTCCGCTGGTGCCGAGGAGCGCGGCGCTCCACTAGATCTGAAGCCCGTGAGGTACCCCGGTTTCAGGCTCTGACCCCCTCGGCTCAGGAAAGTGGAACGGCCTGCTCAGACGTCTGCCTTGTTCGCTTCCCTCGCCGCAAACATGCAGCTCACAAGCGGGTCGTGGCTCCAGGAACCCCGATTTAGACGCCTCCGTCCCGCGCATATCCCGCAGGGAGCGATGTCACGGGATCGGACAATTGGGATTTCGGTCTACCGGTGCGCCAAAATCCCAGGTCGGAATGCGTGGGTTGGCGAGTGCACATGGCTTACTTGGCCGTTGCTGTTTCGGCATGCACAAGAAAGGCCCTGACCGGCGTTTCCGCTGGTCAGGGCCCCAATCCGGAGTGCCCCCGGCAGGATTCGAACCTGCGCACACGGCTCCGGAGGCCATCAGGGGCCGTTGCGCTTCTGGGGCGCTGACCTGCGGCGGAGGTGCGGTCCCGGTCTCCGCTGATGAAGATCATTACGCCCCTATTACGTGGGCGGCCTGTCGGGCGGTCCGTCCGGCCCGTATGGTCGAAGCATGATCTCGGGCAGCAGCGGGGGACCGGACGGCGGCGGCACGGAGTTCACGGCGGAGGGCTTGGAGTCCGTGCTCCAAGAGGCTTGCGCGACGGCCGGGCTCGACTCCCGCGGCGCCGAGCTGGTGCGGCTCGGTTCGAACGCGGTCTACCGGCTCACCTCGTTACCCGTCATAGTCCGCATCGCACGTGATCGATCCGTCCTCGCGGACATGGACCGGGCTGTGGGTGTGGCCCGGTGGCTGGAGACACAGGACTTCCCGGCTATGCGCGTGCCGGCATCGGTCACGCAACCGCTCGTCGTCGGCGGCCTGGTGGTGACCTTCTGGGAGAGCGTCCAAGACCGCGAGGAGTACGCGACGGTCAGCGAACTGGCCGATCTCCTTCGCCGCCTCCACTGGCTTGAGGAACCTGCATCCCTCCGCCTCCCGTACTTCGACCCGCTGGCCAAGCTGGCGGCTTCGCTGGTAGGCCTGGACGGCATCTCGGCAGAGGACCGGACGTTCCTGGACGACCGAGCGGCACGCCTCGCCAAGGACTACGACCGACTGGACTTCGTTCTTCCCTTCGGCATGATCCATGGTGACGCGAGTATCGGGAACATCCTCCGTCACAGGGACGGGCACGCGGTACTCATCGACCTGGACGGTTTCGCTCTCGCCCCGCGCGAGTGGGACCTGATCCAGACGGCGATGTTCTACGACCGGTACGGCTGGCACACAGAGGCGGAGTACGCGGAGTTCGTTCATCGGTACGGCTTCGACGTGATGAACTGGCCCGGATACGAGACCCTCGCGGACCTGCGCGAATTGATGATGGTCGCGTGGCTCGGCCACCAGGTCACGACCAGCGACTCAGCCGCTGCGGAATTCGCTCGTCGGGTTCGGTCCCTTCGCACCGGAGAGGGGCGAGACCAATGGGGTCCGTTCTGAAGACGCGGCGATTTGTGGTCAGACAACGACATGATCGCCCGAGGCGATCCATAGCCTGTGCTCCCTGACCTGCTCGGTGAACGTCTGCACGTCCGCGCTGCTGCCGGCCACTGCGAGGTTCTGCCGGAACTCGGCAAGGTAGCTGACGCATCGTGCCGATTTGAGCTGTTCCCCCAGGTCAAGCGCATCGAGTGCCACGCGACAGGCCTCCTCGGCGTCCCCGGCGCGTAGGTGGGCGTCGGCGAGAACCATGGTCGCGAAGAAGTCGCTCCGTACGTGGCTGCCACTCATGGCGTTCTCGGCGTGCGCGACGGCTTGCCGGGCGCTGTTGACGTCACGGAAGCAGTGGGCGGCTTCAGCGGCAAGTTCGGCCTCGTCGAAATAGCTGATCCACTCGGGCTCGTCGTCGTTGTTCCGGCTCTCCAGCGCCTTTGTGGCGGCGCTCAAGGCGGCTTCGCAGGCTCGGATGTCTCCGGTCCGGGCAAGCGCGCGTGCCTCCATGGCGTGGAACTGGGCGCGAAGCGTGGGAGTGGCCACGGGAGAGATGCCCATGAGAGCAGCACGGGCGAGCGTCGCGGCCTGCGTATACCGGCCGAGAAACGTCGCCTGATGGCTCATGGCCGACAGAATGCTGCCGGCGAGTCGGCGGTCATTGGCGTCCTGGGCCAACCGGAGAGCTTGGAGGAAGTATCTCTGTGCCAAGCCGTGCCGACAGGCGTCGTAGGACATCCAACCGGCCAGGAGAGTTGCCTCCGCGACAGTCGAGAACAGGGCCCGGCCGACCTGCTCGGTGTATTGGCCGCGCAGCAGCGGCGTCACTTCGGTACTGAGGTACTGGATGGCTGCGTGCCGCGCGTGATCGCCACCGAATCGGTCGTCTAATTCGGCGAACATGTCGGCGGTGGTCTTGATGGCGCCCACGTCTCCGAGACCGACGCGCATTCCGTTCTGCCGTTGCCTGGGAACGGCTGGCTCGGGTGCCACCAACCACCGGAGCGAAGCTTCGTTCCAGGCAGGTTCGGAGGGCTCGGCCTGGAGCAGGGGCTCATACCGGTTGAGATCTGCCCGCCACAGCTGACCGACGGCTTCGATGGCGCCCTCGGGGCTCTCCGGATAGCCGGCGTCCAGGAGCCCCGTGTCCCGCTCGCCTTCGTGGTTCAGCCCGAGTTCGGCGGCACTGAGGTCGTACGCCTCGCACAGCAACGGACCGTAGAAGTCGTCCGGCGCGCTGTGTCCGTTCTCCCAACTGGCGATACGGCGTTTCACGCTCGCATCTGACGGGAGCTGGTGGCCACGACGCGTTGCGGCCTGGCGGAGTTCGCGCACCAACCGCGGCTGACTCCAGCCTCGAACCACACGGGCTTGCCGTAAGCGAACACTGGTCGGCTCCATCGAAGACGTGACCGTTCCCTCCGCATCGGCCCGTTGGCGCAACTTTTGGGTGCGTGACTCCTCGACCCTACGACCGAATGTACGCGCTGCTCATCGCTGAGCGTTGCAAGTAATCGGAGATCGTGAGCGATTGCAACATGACGGGGGATGACGCGTGCGCGGGTGACGCGTCATCCCCCGTCATCTCTCGTCATCTGCCCTGGCCAGGGTGGTGACCCTGAGTCTGGACACAGGGCGGCATCGGGGCCGCAACTGAGTCTGACCGAGGTGAGATAACGTGCAGAGGATGACCAGGAGGGGCATCGAATGGCTCTCCGCGGCGGCTGACGATCCGGAGGGGTGCCGCGCCACCTGGATCGATGACCCCCGTGCACCGTACATGCTGCCGACCGGCCGCTACTTCGACGTAGTGACGGTGGATCAGCGAGTCGGCATGGAGACCTTCGACCAACTGCTGCGCCGGGGCCTGCCGTTCGGGCCTACTGTCCTCGATCACAAGGCACAACGTGTGGGCTTCTTCCTGGGCTCGCGGAGCCAGGAGACTTTCCTCTACTACCTTGCACGGGAAGAGGGCACTGCACCCGCCTACCGCTACCTGAGCCGCGGCTCCGCGGTCGTCGTCCCTGGCCCCATTCCCCTGCGCGGGGACCGTTACGAGTGGCTGCGCGCCCCGGCTCGGCGGCCTATGGCCAACCCGCTCCGTCCGGTGGCCCTGGCGACCATGCTCGTCGCCTCCGCTGAACTGCTGGCTCGGGTGGACCGGTACGGCGAGCGCTACCGGGCCGCGGACACCTTCGGCCTCTCCGCGATTGAGGGGGCTCCGATCGATGGGGCGGGATGATGCCACCGACCGGCACGACTCTGCCACCTGGTCACCGTTGGACAGCGACGGTTGGTATGCCGCGCGTAACGCCACCACTGCCCTGCGGGACGCTCTGATCCGGGCGGGACTGGAGAAGGACTTCCCTTATCTACGGGCCGAATTGAATGCTTTCGGGCATGGCTTGGTCGAACTCGGGCGCGTGTCGCCGGCCACCGCGGAGCGACTGGCGGAGCTGCTGCGGCTGGCGCTGGCTTCGGGCTTGCAGCGGCTAGCGGAGAGCGGCGACGAGACGACCGAATCTCGTGAGGAAAGAGGCTGAACCATGACCGACCGATGGGGCGTAGTCGCCAAGCGTGCGGAGAACCTGATGCCCGGCGTCCCCTACGTCCGCGGCTGGGCACAGGCTCGACGCAGCGCCGGCCCCCTGGCTGAGCAGCTGACAGCCCTGGGCTTGGAGTCGGACTTCCCCGGCCTTGCGGCTGACGTGAACGTCTCGGGCGACGGCTTGGTACGCCTCGGCAGCATCCGTCCCGAGGCAGCGTTGATGCTGGCCGAACTGATCATGTCGGGCCTCACGGCGGAGACGGCCACCCACGTTGATACGAGGGAGGAGGGGACGATGGCTGCCCGTCGAAGCCCGTCCGCTGCCTGATCACTGCGACTTCGGAACTCCGGCTGGTTGCGGTCCGAGAGCGCTCCGGCGACCGGTCGGCTTGCCCCGTACGTCCCGCTTCCCCCGGCGGATGACGTACGGGGCCACTTGCTACGCGCTATGCCTCTTCGCCGTTGGTCTGCCGCTCGGCCGGGACCGGCGCCCCAGCGCCGCAGCCCGGACGAAGTGGCAGACCGAACCGCCCGGGGGCTGGCTGGGAGGCTCGTAGCTGACCTGGATGGCAGGACATCAGCTTGGGAAGCTGCGGGCATTCGCGGCTCGTTCGTGCACTGACCTGGGCGAACGGCCGCGATGCGGTCCCCTCGGGTCTGGCCGCTTTCACCGTGGTTCCCCGCTGTTCCCCGCTCGATCTGGTGCGCCTCTGGTGCGGGACCGGTGCTGTGTCAGGAAGCCGATCCTCAGCGGGTAGCGTCAGCGAGCGGCGTTACCACTTCCGCCACTTGTCCGTGAGCTGGTAGCGGCCAAGTCCATGCCGGGCGGTCAGTGCGACGATGTCGACGCCGTGCTCGGTGAGCGATTGGTCGATGAACTGGCACAGTTGCTCGCGCTCGTCGGTTTCGTAGCCGCTCTCGTCGTGGGCTTCGTTCACGGCGTTCAGGGCCAGGACGACGCGCTCCACGACGCCGAAGAGCTGTGCGACGTCTGCCTCACCCAGCCCGGGAAGCTCGCTCTCGAAGGTGTCGAGGACAGCATCCGTCGACGTGAGTAGTTCTTCGGGGAACAGTCCCGCCATGCACGCGCACTCAGGGTCCAGGGTGCCGGCGGCCAGCTCCTCGGTTTCTTTGGCTACGCAGTCGCTGGAGTAATAGTCAAGACCTGTGGATCGGTGAAGTTATCGGCTGATGCTCCGGTGCCATCGGATCTCGCCTTCGTGCCATTCGTCGGTCGGTGTGAGCCCGGCGGCAGTGGCGACGGCAGCGGATGCGCGATGCTCGGGGTGGATGTGGGCGATTACGGTGTGCACCGGCTGCCGGCTGAGCCAGTCGACGAGCCCTTGGGCTGCTTCGGTGGCGATGCCCCTTCCCTGCCACGGGGTCCCCACCACCCAGGCGATCTCGGCGATGGGGCCGTGGCCGGAGGGGCTGACCGTTGCCTGGACTGTGCCCGTCAGGCAGGACTCGTCGCGGAGCCGGATCACCCAGTTCAGCCAGGACACGGCCGGATCGGGAGAGCCTGCCGTCATGCGCTGGTAGCGCGAACGCAGGGCTTGCGGGGTGTCCGGGGTGCCGCCGATGAAGGTGTGCAGGGCCGGGTCGGACAGCACGGAAGCCATCTCCTCGGCGTGCTCGACGTGCAGCGGCAGCAGGTCCAGCCGCCCGGTGCTGATGGCCTGGGCCGCGATGGGGTTCACGCCGCGACCGCCTCGGGGCGTTCGACGAGCTGGCCGCGTTCGAAGCGGGCTCCGGCGCGGACGAGGGCGACGAGGTGGGGTGCGTTCACGGCCCGCCACCGTTGCTGGGCGGACTCGACGAGCTTGAAGACCATGGCCAGGGCGGCGGTGCGGGAGCCAGCGCCACGGGTGACCTTGGTCCGCAGCCGGACGGTGGAGAAGGTCGACTCAATGGGATTCGTGGTCCGCAGATGGATCCAGTGCTCGGCCGGGAAGCCATAGAACGCCAGCAGTTGCACCTGGTCGTCGGTGATCTTCTTGACCGCCTTGGGGAACTTCGCGCCGTAGAGCTTGGCGAATGTCTTGATCGCCACCTCGGCGTGGTCGTGGTCCTCCGCGTTGTAGATGTCCTGGATCGCCTTCTTCGTGCCCGGCTGCGCGGACTTCGGCATGGAGTCGAGGACGTTGGCCGTTTTGTGAACCCAGCACCTCTGCTCGCAGGTTTCGGGGAACACCTCCGCCAGGGCCTTCCAGAAGCCCAGGGCGCCGTCGCCGACCGCGAGGACCGGGGCGCGCATGCCCCGGCGGGCGCAGTCCCGCAGCAGGTCAGCCCACGACTCGCCGGATTCTCGGTAGCCGTCCTTGAGGGCGACGAGCTCCTTGGAGCCGTCGGCGCGAACCCCGATGAGCACCAGGACGCACGCCTTGGCCTCCTCCAGACGGACGTTGAGGTGGATGCCGTCGGCCCACACGTAGACGTAGTCGACCTCCGACAGGTCGCGGTCCATGAAGGCGGCGTGGTCGGACTGCCACTGCGTCGTCAGCCGGGTAACCGTCGCCGCCGACAGCCCGGCGGAGGAGCCGAGGAACTGCTCCAGGGCCGGCACGAAGTCGCCGGAGGACAGGCCGTGCAAGTAGAGCAGGGGCAGCACCTCGCTGATCTTCGGCGACTTGCGGCACCACGGCGGCAGGATCGCGGACGAGAACCGCCTGCGCTCGCCGGTCTGTTCATCGACGCGCTTGTCGTTCACCTGCGGCGCCTTCACCTCGACCACGCCCGCAGCGGTGGTGACCTGCCGGGGTTGGTGATAGCCGTTGCGGACCACCAGGCGGCGCCCCCTGGCGTCGCGCTCATCAGTCAACTCGGCTATGTAGGCGTTGACTTCGGCCTCCAGTGCGGCGGCCAGCATCCGCCGTGCCCCTTCCCGAACAACCTCATCCAACAGCGAACTGCCGCTTGGCGTGGTTCCGTCCTCGTTGACTACGGTAAGCACCGGCGTGCCTTCCCGACCGACGCGGCAACGTCGGCCTTGCTCGATGACCTATCGATCGATCCATCGGGAAGGTACGCCTCCTTCCGTCAGGAGTGATCCACAGGTATTGAGCATTGCTCGGCACCACCCCCACCACGTCACCCTCGTCTCCGTCGCACACGCCTTCTGCACCCTCCAGCGCATCACCCGGTCCCCAAAAGAGACGGCGCCGGCCTGAGCACGTATCGGGTCGCCCGCGAGCTGCAGTTACTCCTCGCGGTCTGGACCGGCGCCTGCCCCACCTGTCACCGCGACATGCCAGAACCCATACCAACCTGACCAAGCACTACTAGCGTGACCTTGGCAGACCCTCGACAGGCGCAACTGCGGCATAGTGGCCCCTGGACTGCGGTCCGGGGGCCTCCGCGTTACGACGTCCTGTGCCCGACACCCCACCAGCGGCGCCGTCTGGATCCGCTGCTTGATGGAATCTCGGCAGGCGCATCAAAAAAGCGTAGGCCAATTGACTGCTTTCCGAAGGGACTTCGCCCAGGGATTGTCGCTGAACCCATCCCGCTCCAGGTCAGCCAGATACATCAAGACCTCTCCATCCGTAAAGAAATCCCGAGCAAAGTAAGAAACCTTTATGGCAGCTTTCTTGCATGCGATTACCTGGTCGTCAAGATCGCCTTGTAGATCGACTGCACTGCTGACGAAATCCATCAATTCAGGCGAGGGGGAGAACTCCTCGCGATCGAATCGGACCCCTTCCGGTGGTAGGTCACCAATAGCCCATAGAAGGAATTCACCGGTCAGTTCGTCTTGGCTGCTCAGGAACTTCTCCACGAGCGCCGCGAGCAGGTCTCTGACTTCCGTCCGCGACAAGTAGCAGCATGAAACTGCCCAGGATAGAGCCCAAGCCAAGGGCAATGTCTCTTCTCTAGTCAATTCGCCCATAATAGACTGACCCAGGTGCGGCTTGAGCAAGTTTGCCATTTTCCTTGCCACGCTACGATTGCGCGCCTGTTCCGCGGTGGCTGGACTAGAGGACGGTCGGGCGTGAAAGCAAGCTTGCATGGCGCTGAAAGCCGCCATGGATCGGGTCCGCACATCAGGACTTTGGAGATCCATGATGATGGATTCAATGTCATCGCCTGAGTAGATTACCCGATCGTTGATTTCCGCAAGGACGGAAGCGTACTTGTGGCCGTTCTCGCCAAATCGGCTAAAGCCTTCCCATGCGACATCCGCGAGCAGTTCAGAGAATCTGCTTGAGGAGAGTGCGCGAGCGACACCATCTCCGTCATCGGAATGTGTTATAAGAGTGTCCAGCGCTTCCTGTGCCAGCACAGGTGGTATAGGGGCCCCGTCACTTATGCAATGAAGTAGATTCGCGTACAGTGGCGATTCCCATATATCGTCATACCCTTCACCGTCTGCGAAGCCACCCATGCCTGAGACCGGATCGGTCTCTTTCAGTAGGTCGACCATCTTTCGGACTATTTCTTTCGCGTGCCGGATTCCTCCCATCACGGTCGCCAGCGGAATCACTTCGGTCCAGGATGAATCATTCAGATAGGGTTCGATCACCTGAAGGACGTCATCGCATCGATCACGGTCGGGGTGCCACGACTCGACCGCCGCAAGGGCGGCCAAGTACTCTTGGAAAGTAAGGTGCTTGAACTCGTAAAGAGGTCTCATTTGGCCGTCTTCGAGCACACTGCCATTCCGAATTATCAGACTGCTCCGCTCCTCGACTCGCTCGATGAATTTAGTGGATGAAATTCTAGCGAATCCAAGAATCTCGGGTAGCTCGCGACGTGCTTTATTGAACATGTCACGCAATTCCCTTGCCGACACTGACTGCTTCTTGAGGGTCAGCATGGAGAATGCTGCGAAAGCTAGCTGTGGGATCGCCTCTTCTGGGTCGATTGGTTCATGCCCCGCAGTGTTCCAGGTCATGAGGAGTACTTCAATTGCCTTGCCGTACAGGACGCTACGCTTCGTAGGAATCTCTCCGAGCCAGCGTTTCACAAGCAGAAGAGTCGTGAGCAGAAGAGGGTTGATGGCCAGCTCGCGGACTCGCGGGTTGCGCACGATCGATACATAGGTTTCTTCGGCAAGTCTTTTCGACTCTCCGCTTTGCCCGCCAAGAACCTCTCGTTGCCAGGAATTGCACAGTCGCAAGATATCGTGATCAGAGAGGTCAGCGATTTTATACAGCGAGCAGACAGGGGCAACCGCACCTGCAACAGCCCGAAAACCAGCTTCGCGGGAAGTTGTTATGACCCGTACCATTGGGTACGTCCCGATGAACGTACGCAGTTGACATGAGAAGGCGATGCGATCGCTCTCATCGTTGATCTCATCCAACCCATCGATCAGGATGAGAGCATGTCCTGATTCCAGTTTAGAGCGCACAAGCTCCTCAAACGCCTTCACCATTCCTGGACGCTCAGCCTGCTCGATCAGCCGACCGAGCGTTTTTACGATTGGATCCCGAACTTGAGATCCTAGCTGGCGACAGCGCAAGAAGATTGGAAAGAAGTCCTGTCGTGGCAGATGGTCATCCACTTCCCCGTGTCTTTGCGGGTCAGCGTATGCCGTGGCAAGCCGCTTCAAGAGAGTGGTTTTGCCGCTACCGGGAGGTGCAAGAATTGCTACGTGCTTGGACCCCTTCAAAATTTGCGACACCGGATCTCTCCGTGAAGACCAGGGGCGCATCTTGGAGGGTGACTGGTCTCGACTCTCTGAGTCTAAACCGGTGGCTGCATCCATTCCTGCGGAGTAGTGCAAGTGTTGTGGGACATAGAGCGACTCCAAATCGAACCTGCGAGATCCCACTTCGCGGTCGACCGGGAGGCCCTCTAGGGTGATTGCACCGAATTCGCGCAGCAGATAGTTCCGGTAATGGGTGGCGACTTCGGTCGCCTCGGTCGACGGTGCTACATCGCTGGCGGAAGGCAGGTATGCGAGGCCGTCGAAGATACCGGTATAAGCTTGGTCGTCCTGCTTTACCCTGTTGGCGAGATTGCTAGCCAGCCCGTGGCCGTCTGCATGGATCAGTGTGTAATGGGTTTCCTCACCTTCTCTGGCGAAGAAAAAAGCCCAAAGCCAGCCAATGTCATGTGCCACCAGCAAGGCGCGATTGGTCAGCACGGTCCCGGGAGGCATCTCCCTTGCTGCGTCCCGCGCAGCAAATATAGCTTGCTCTTTGGAAGCGATTACCCTACCTCTGACGAGCTCTGACGCTATATCGGCCCCATTGAGTAGCGATATCCTATTTCCCGCTTCGCTCTCTTGTTCCAGAGCCGGGGCAGTGAAGCCGGACAGAGAAATAAAATATGGAGTTACCGTGAACGGGGTTCGAGTCGCCTCAACCTGTACTGCGCCAGCAAACTTATTGACGTCTGCTCCTCCGATGGGCCGGTTGGTCGCCTTACATTCGGCCAGCAGCTCTCGTGGCTCTGTGCGGTGACGTCCCTTGATGTCGATCTCGCGACCAGTACGGTTGACGTCGAGTCGAAAGTCTTCGTACCCCAGGGCATGGAACAGATCGCACATCAATCTACTGAAAAGGTCGCCGCGCAGATTATTGTCGGCTGCCATGACAACGACAGTGTCGTCGCGCATACGCCCCCCAAGCGTCATCGTCCGTGCTCTGTGCCTCGTCAGTCGCTCGAGTAAGGATGTCAGGTACCAGGCCGGGCGGGGGCCCGACTGGTCACATGCAGCCAGGGCCGATCGTCTGCACCTCCCATCCCGGAGCAACGCAGACTGACAGTCGCACGGCCTGGGCAAGCCATGCTCAGGCTCCTTCGAGCGTTTTGCGGGTTTCCACGGCGTGCCAGGCAGATGCGGTGAAGGGGCGGATCGAGGCCGACCCCGAGATGACGGAGCTACCGTCGGCCGCCGAGATCGTGCGCGACCAGGGGGTCTCGCGGGGGTGGCGCTGACGTCTTCCGCGCTCTCCAGGCTGACGGCACTTCATCGCCCTCGGGTTGGAGCTGGCACGGTTGTGGCACGAACCTCAGCCGACGACAGTCAGCCACGACGGAGGGCGCGTCGACCGCGTGTGCCTCGCTGCACCCCTACCCGCCTCAGCCACGCTGCCATGCCGTCGTCCAGAGCAAGTCGCGCCGGCGGAAGCGTAGCGGTGAGACCTTGGGTGATGACCTCTTCGTCCCGAAGTCTCGGCTCCGAGGTCATTGTGGTCAGGTGAGCTGGTCAATGGGTCGTTGTGGGGTGTTGGCGGTCGCACTGCGGTCTCGGGGTTGCTGTACTTCGCTGCTGTACTGCAGCGGTTCCGGAGAACCCGCATGCATCAGCCCTTCAAGAGAAGTTCAGGGTGAGTCAGCAGATGCACAGCGGGCTCCGCCCATCACCTGCGAGGTGGAGTTGTGCCTGCAATCGAGGTTGTCGGGGGACGCATGGGGGACGTTCACTCATCGAGCGAGCGCAGCAGGGCGCCTGTCGTCGTGACAGTCGCATGGCAGTCATGAGGCCATGCGTCCCGTATGGCGAAGGACAAGGGAGATAGCAGAGACAAGCCGCATGAAGAGATAGTCGATAGCGGCGTCCGTAGGAACGTCCTCCTTGTCGTGCTCGTGATGCCGGATGGTGAAACCGTTGCCGATCGCCGTCAGAGTCTTGAACTCCGCTTCTAGCAGCTCGCGGAATGGCTCAGAGCCGGAGGCGGCGCGTGTGAGCAGTTGACTGACTGATGACTTCTTGAGAGTGCCGCCGCCAAGTTCCAGCGTCTTGAGCCGTTCGAAAGCGTCCCAGAGCTTCTCAAGAGCGTCCCGCCGGTCGGCCGAATCTCTGGAGAAGAAGCGCTCCATGGCGTCCTTGAGCTTGCTGTCTAGCTGGGGGGCGCCGGTCGAGGGTCTGAAGTTGGAGATCAACAAACGCGCCTCAGGCGGTCCGAGGCGCCGGACACGCAAATCCTCACCGACCGTGTATGCGATGCCGTTCCTTGCGAAGAGGAGATCGATGTCGTGCCGCAGCTGATCCTGTCCTGGCGTCAGCTCGGTGTCATAGAAATAGTCGTGCTGCTGGAAGGAGTAGTGGGTGTGATCAAAGTTCCACTTAGAACGGCTAACACAATGAGGTACATCAGCCCTGGTGGCCGTGCCTCGTAGGCGAGTTGGGCGTTGTCCGGGCCGTGGGGACTTCACCGTGG
>NZ_JBFBJL010000090.1:0-29290 GCF_040686075.1 Streptomyces sp. NPDC086519 | reverse complement strand
GGGGGGGGCCGCCCCGGGGGGGGGTGGCGGGGGCGGGGGGGGGGGCGGCCCGGGGGGGGGGTACTCGGGGGGCCCCCGCGCCGGCGCCCCGGGGGGCGCCCCCCGGGGCCGCCGCCGGTCGCGTGATCCGATACCGAACCTGGTGACTGGGCCCCCGTTCGCGGCGGCCCAGTCGTCGTTTCAGGCCTCCCGCAGCTCCTTGGCCAGTGCCCCGTCCCCGGTCACCGTCAGCCGTCCGGTCCGTACCGCCTCCGCGAGCCCCAACTCGCCCCGGGCCAGGGCCGTCCCCGTCCCGGTGTCCAGTACGAGCCGGGCGTCGGGCTCGCGGGGTGCGGGGCCGTCGCCGTACACCGGGCCGTCCTCCGCGCCGGCGTGGAGGTGGAAGCGCCCCTCCCCCAGCCGGACCTCGACCAGCCCCTCGCCCTCCAGGGCACGCAGCAGCGGCAGTGCGAACCAGTGGGCCCGGAGGGCGTCGGTGGGCCGGCGGTCGCCCAGTTCGGGCTCCCCCCATTTGCCCAGCGCCTGGATGACCGGCAGCAACTGCCGTCCGCGGGGGGTGAGTTCATAGACGTACGCCGCACCCGGCGGGGGCAGCCGCCGCCTGGTGGTGACCCCGTCCCGCTCCATGTCCTTCAGCCGGGAGGCGAGGACGTCCGTGCTGACCCCCGGCAGATCCGCGTGCAGGTCCGTGTAGCGGCGCGGACCGGCGAGCAGCTCCCGGACGATCAGCAGGGTCCAGCGGTCGCCCACGGCGTCGAGGGCGCGGGCCGCGGAACAGTACTGGTCGTAGCTTCGGCGAGGTGACATGCGACGCAGTCTAGACAAGATGTTGGACTTTCCAAGCTCCTACTTGGTAAAACCAAGCATCACGAGTTTCCGGAGGGGCGCATGGAGTTCCGGCAGTCCAACAAGCTCAGCGAGGTCTGTTACGAGATCCGCGGGCCGGTGATCGAGCACGCCAACGCCCTGGAGGAGGCGGGCCACAGCGTGCTGCGCCTGAACACCGGCAACCCCGCGGTGTTCGGCTTCGAGGCGCCGGAGGAGATCCTCCAGGACATGATCCGGATGCTCCCGCAGGCGCACGGCTACACCGACTCGCGCGGCATCCTCTCCGCCCGCCGTGCGGTGGCCGGGCGCTACCAGACCCTGGGCCTGGAGGTGGGCGTCGACGACGTCTTCCTAGGCAACGGCGTCTCGGAGCTGGTCTCCATGGCCGTACAGGCGCTGGTCGAGGACGGCGACGAGATCCTCATCCCCGCCCCCGACTTCCCGCTCTGGACGGCGGTGACCACTCTCGCCGGCGGCAAGGCGGTGCACTACCTCTGCGACGAGCAGGCCGACTGGTACCCGGACCTGGCCGACATGGAGTCGAAGATCACGGACCGCACCAAGGCCGTGGTCATCATCAACCCCAACAATCCGACCGGCGCGGTCTACCCCAGGGAGATCCTGGAGGGCATCCTCGACCTGGCCCGCCGGCACGGCCTGATGGTCTTCGCGGACGAGATCTACGACCAGATCCTGTACGACGACGCCGTCCACCACTCCACCGCGGCCCTCGCCCCCGACCTGGTGGTCCTCACCTTCTGCGGCCTGTCCAAGACGTACCGGGTGGCCGGCTTCCGCTCCGGCTGGCTGGTCGTCACCGGCCCGAAGCAGCACGCCAGGGACTACCTGGAGGGCCTCACCATGCTGGCCTCCATGCGGCTGTGCGCCAACGCCCCCGCCCAGTACGCCATCCAGGCCGCGCTCGGCGGCCGCCAGTCCATCCGCGAACTCGTGCTGCCCGGCGGCCGGCTGTACGAGCAGCGCGACGTGGCCTGGCAGAAGCTGAACGAGATCCCCGGCGTCTCGTGCGTGAAGCCGAAGGGCGCCCTCTACGCCTTCGCCCGCATCGACCCCAAGGTGCACCCGATCCACGACGACGAGAGGTTCGTCCTGGACCTGCTGCTCCAGGAGAAGATCCAGGTCGTCCAGGGCACCGGCTTCAACTGGCCCGCCCCCGACCACTTCCGCATCCTCACCCTCCCCCACGCGGAGACCCTGGAGACGGCCATCGGCCGGATCGGGCGGTTCCTGAGCGGGTACCGGCAGTAGCGGGCGGCGGGCCGCCCGGGCAGGCCGTCCCCATGGCCCAGCGGCCGCCGCTCCTCCTCGACGTCGACGGCCGCGCACTGCTCCTTCCGGTGGATCCGCGGCACGGCCTGCGGGCGCGTGACGTCGCCGAACCGGAGCGCTGGGTTCTTAGTCTGACGTATGGCTGATGTCTTTCTCGTCCGGCACGGCGAGACCGAGTGGTCGCGGTCCGGACGGCATACCGGGCGGACCGACGTGCCGCTCACCGAGCACGGCAGGGACGAGGCACGGCGGCTGGTGCCGCTGATCCGCTCGCATCGCATCGGTGCCGCCTTCGTCAGCCCGCTCCAGCGGGCCCGCGAGACCGCCGAGCTGATCGGCGTCCCCGACGCCCGGGTCGACGCCGACCTGCGGGAGTGGGACTACGGCGGCTACGAGGGCGTGACCACCATGGAGATCCAGCGCACCCGGCCCGGCTGGTTCCTGTTCACGGACGGAGTGGCGCCGGGCCCGACGGGCCATCCCGGGGAGAGCCCGGAGCAGGTCGGGGAGCGGGCCGACCGGATGCTGGCCAAGGTCGAGGCGGCCCTCGCCAACACGGAGGGGGTCGTGCTGCTGGTGGCCCACGGGCACTTCCTGCGGGTCCTGACCGCCCGCCGCCTCGGCCTGTCCCCGTCCGCCGGCTCCCTCTTCCAGCTGGCGACCGGGACGCTGTGCCGGCTGGGCACGGAGCACGACCGGCCGGTGATCGCGGGCTGGAACATCCGGCCCAGCGGGTAGCGGGACCACGTTGTCAGTGCCCGGTCGTACTCTTCGAATGGGCCGCCCACCAGGCGGTTGTGGACCGCAGACCATCGGGGAGGAGCATCGTGACCCGACCGCCCACCGCCGCGCAGCGGCGAGTCATCGACGCCGCCGACCCGGTCACCGGGCGGCTGCGGGGTACCGAGGCGCAGCTGACGGCACTCGTCAGGCGCGGGCTCGCCTTCCGGCACCCGCGCCCGCCACACGACCACTTCCTGACGCCGGCCGGGCATCGGATCCGGGAGGCACCGGAGCCCCCGGCCGCGCCGGAGCCCGAGCCGGCCCACGGCTTCGCCGCACGGGTCGGCGGGGAGGAGCCGGCCGACGCCGGGCCCGCCCGGGCGCGCGAGGTGCACAGCGCCTGGCAGGGGCTGCTCGAACTGCGCCGGATGACCAATCCCGACGGCGCCGTGGACCGGCCGTGCGGCTGGGAGCGTACGCACCTGGTGCGGGCCGCCGCACTCGCCCTGGAGGCGGCCGGAAACCCGCCCGAGGGGCCGGGCACCCCCGGCTACCGGGTGCGGGCCACCCCGCAGCCGGAAGCGGTCGCGGTGCACGCGCCGCCGGGCGAGCCGCTGCGGGCGTGCGCGGCCACGCTGGAGCAGGCGGGGTGGCAGACGGGCGAGTACACGGAGCCGCGCACCAGAGCGCGCTATCTGCTGGCATCGCCGCGCCGGGTGTGACGGGCGTGCCAGGATGCCGACAAGAGATCAGTGCGCCGTACACGAGACGTCGTACGCGAGACGTCGTACGCGAGACGTCGTACGCGAAGGGGAAGTCGTGAGCGAACCGTATTCCGTCCGGGTGACCGTCCGTGGTTACGAGACCGATGTACAGGGACATCTGAACCAGGCGGTGTACATCAACTACGCCGAGCACGCGCGCTGGTCGCTGCTCCAGACGGCCGGGGTCAGCCAGACCCGGCTGATAGACCGGGGCGTGGGTCCGGTCGCGCTGGAGACGACCATCCGGTACAGGCGCGAGCTGGTCGCGGGTGACGAGGTCGATGTGACCTGCGCGTTCGAGTGGAGCGGGGGCAAGACGTTCCGGGTGCACCAGAAGATCACCAAGGCGGACGGCACGCTGGCCGCCGAGGTCGACGCGGTCGGCGGGCTGCTGGACCTGAAGGCCCGCAAGCTGGTCGCCGATCCGCGCGAGATCTTCAGGGAGATCACCTCGGCCCCGGAGCTGTTCGGGCTCTGAGGCGTTCTGACACGGTGCGCGCCGTCTACACGTCGAGCAGCTCCGGCCGGTGCTCGGCGTCGTAGACCGCCCGGGCCCGCGCGATGTGGTGGCGGTTGCGCTCGGCCCACTCGGTCAGCCCCTGCAAGGTCTCGTGCAACTCCAGTGCCACCGACGTGAGTTCGTACTCCACGCGCGGGGGCACGGTCGGATGTACGGTGCGCGTCACCAGGCCGTCGCGCTCCAGGTTGCGCAGGGTGAGGGCCAGCATCCGGCGGCTGATGCCCTCGATACCGCGCTCCAGTTCCGTGAAGCGGATCGGGCCGTGCGAGGCCGCGACCAGGATCTGCACGCTCCATTTGCCGGCCACCCTGTCAAGAACCTCGCGGACGGGGCAGGCGTGCGCGTTCACGACCTGGCTGGTGGCACCGGTGTTCCTCTGGGACATCGAGCTGCCTCCTGACGCCGTCCTCCCATGGTCACTCACCATGAACCCCGTCACCGCTCGTGCCCCTTGCGCACGAGCGGTTCCTGTTGGTGTCCCTGGCGGACTACGGCGATCGCGGAGGCCGGCAGGCCATGTCGGCCTCGCCCGGCACACCGGCCGCCCCGGTGACTCCTTGTCGAACATACCCGCGTCGGGCGTCCCCCGCCGTCCTGCGCGCGGGCGCGCTGATGACGATCCTGGACGGCGCCATCCTCACCATGGCGATGCCGGCCGTCCAACGCGGCCTGGGCATCAGCGGTCCGGGGGGCGGCCTGAGTGGTGAACGCCTGTCTGATCCCGTTCGGCGGACTGCTTCTGCTGTTCGGCCGTCCGGGTGATCTGGCGGGCCGGAAGCGGACGTTCACGGCCGGACTCGCCGTGTTCACCGCGGCCTCCGTGGCGTGCGGGCCGGCCACGAGCCAGGGCGCGCTGATCACGGCGCGGGCGGGGCAGGGCGCGGGCGGGGCGGTGGTCTCGGGGGCGGTGCTCGGCACGCTGGTGTCCCGCTTCCCCGAGCCTCGTGAACAGCCCCGTGCCGTCGCGGCGTTCGGCGCGACGGGGTCGCTGGGGCCGGTGGGCGCCACCGTGGGGCACCTTCCTCGGCGGCGCACCGGCGCAGGAGCCGAGCCGGCACTGAATCCTCCTGGTCAATCTGCCGACCGGCGTGGCGACCCGGGCGGCCGCGGTCCGGATCCTGGCCGGGAGCCCGGTGCCGGGCTCGGCAGGGGCGCCTCGCGAGGCGCCTCACCCACCACGTCGGTCAGGACATCCCGAACGCACCCCTGTGGTCCTCGGCCCACTCCCGAAAGGTCCGCGCCGGCCGGCCCAGCACCTCCTGGGTGTCCTCGGTGACCACCGCGTTCCCGCCCGCGCGGACGAACGCCAGGCCGGTCAGGACGCCCTCCGCCCGGATCCCGTCCATCCCCCAGGCCGTGCGCAGGAAGTCACGGGTCTGGTCCGGGGACAGGTTCCGGGTCGGGACCGGGCGGCCCAGCACCTCGGCGAGGACGGCGGCCTGGCCGGGGACGGTGATCGCCTCGGGCCCGGTCAGGGTGTACGTCCGTGCCGCGTGCCCGGCGTCGAGCAGGGCCCGCACCGCCACCTCGGCGATGTCGCGCGGGTCGATCACGCCCGAGGCGCCGTCCCCGGTCATGTTGGGCACCGGCTCGCCCGCGCGCAGGGCCGGCAGCCAGGTCAGCGTGTTGGAGGCGAACGACGACGGCCGCAGCACGGTCCAGGCGAGCCCGCTGTCCCGCACGGCCCGTTCACCGGCCACGTGCCACTGCGCGGAGGGGCCGGAGTCCGGATCGCCGGTGCCGATGGCGGAGAGCTTCACCAGCCGCTCCACACCGGCGGTCCGGGCCGCGCCGACCAGCGCCGCGTCCTGTCCCTCGTCGGGGCCGGGCGGCCGGAGCAGGAACACGGCCGTGGCCCCGGACAGCGCGGCATCCAGCGAGGCCGGGTCTCCGTAGTCCCCGCGCACCACCTCCACCCCGGCGGGCACCCGTGCCTTCGCCGGGTCGCGGGTGAGCGCGCGCACCTTCGCACCGCGCCCGGCCAGTTGTCGTACGACGTCACTTCCGATGGTGCCCGTGGCACCCGTCACCAGGATCATGGGTCCACGGTGGGCCCGCCGGGGCGCCCGGCTCTTGGAAATTCCGGCACGGCCCGCCCGCCCGGGCGGCGATGCGCGGCGGCTACGGTGGAAGGGTGCCGATGACCATCGCCGAGCCCCTCGCGACCACGCCCGAGGCGCTGCGCCCGTGGGTCGCCGAGGTGCGGACCATGTTCTTCGCCGACCCGCCCCAGGGGCCGTTCGTCCAGTTGCCGGACGCGGGGACCAAGGTGGTGCTGCGGGTGACCGGGGACGGGCGGCGCGACCTGCTGGCCGTCGGGCCGCGGGTGCGGGCCGCCTACCACGACGGCAAGGCCCATATCGCGTGTGTGGAGCTGCGCCTCGCCCCGGGCACCGCCCGGCCGCTGCTGGGTGTTCCGGCCGCCGGGCTGGTCGGCCGGGTGGTGCCGCTGGACGCCCTGCCGGGCGAAACGGCCCGCCGGTTCGCGCGCGAGGTGCGCTGGCTGGACCCGCGCGAGGCGCTGCCGCGCATGGCCGAGGTGCTCCCCGGGCTGCTGTCCGAGCGGGCGGACCCGGTCCGGACGGCGCTGCTGCGGGCCGGTGTGGACGCGCTGTCCGTGCGGCTGGACCGGGCGCCCGCGCAGGTGCGGGAGGTCGCCCGCGAACTGGCCGTCAGCGAGCGCCAGTTGCGGAACCTGTTCACCGACGGCGTCGGCGTCTCCCCGAAGCACTACGCCCGTATCGACCGCGTCCGCACGGTCGCCGCCCGGGCGGGCAGTGCCGGCTGGTCGGAACTGGCCGCCGCCACCGGCTACTTCGACCAGGCGCACATGACGACCGACTTCCGCGCCCTGATGGGCGTGCCGCCCCGCTCGTACGTCACGGGCCGGCTGCCCGCGACGACCCCCTGCCAGTCGATCCGGCGGCTTTGACCCCGCGGGCGCGGTCCCGGTCCCGGGTGCCGTCGTGCCCCCGGCCGGTCGGCACGTCGGCTCCGAGGCGGTTTTCAGGGAGGTGGTGCGCGCGGTCGTGCGGGACCGGCGGACGGTGACCGTTCCCGGGCGCGCGCGTGGCAGCGCGCACCCGGGAGTCGACCGCCGTGGACCCGTTCCGGGGCCACGGCTCCCGGCCGGGAGCCGTCCCTTCCGACCGGAGCTCAAGTGCCTTGCGGAGGAGTGGGGTCACTGTGCGGCGATGCGGGCCAGCCGCTGGGCCTCGGCCCGGGTGGCGCGGGCGATCGCGTCCTCGTCGACGTACAGCAGGCGGTTGTCCTCGACGATCTGACGGCCGTTCACGAAGGAGGCGGTGACCGGTGCCGCCGCGCCGAGGACCAGGGCGGTCACCGGGTCGGCGATGGAGGCGTGGGCGAGGGTGTCCAGCCTCCAGAGGACCAGGTCGGCGAGCTTGCCGGGTTCGAGGGAGCCGATCTGGTCCGCGCGGCCCAGGACCTGGGCGCCGCCGTAGGTGCCGAGGCGCAGCGCCTGACGGGCGTTGAGCGCGGCCTCCTTGTGCGCGCCTAGGCGGTTGATCAGCAGCGCGTTGCGCAGTTCGGTGTGGAGTTCGCCGGACTCGTTGGAGGCGGTGCCGTCGACGCCGAGGCCGACCGGGACGCCGGCGGCGAGCATGTCGGGGACGCGGGCGATCCCGGCCGCGAGGCGGGCGTTGGAGGAGGGACAGTGGGCGACGCCGGTCCCCGTGCGGGCGAACGCGGCGATGTCGGAGTCGTTCATGTGGACGCAGTGCGCCATCCAGACGTCCTCGCCGAGCCAGCCGGTGGACTCGAAGTAGTCGGTGGGGCCCATGCCGAACAGCTCGTGGCAGAACTTCTCCTCCTCGACCGTCTCCGAGCCGTGGGTGTGCAGCCGTACCCCGAGGCGGCGGGCCAACTCGGCCCCCTCGCGCAGGAGTTCGGTGGAGACCGAGAAGGGCGAGCAGGGGGCGACGGCCACCTGGGTCATCGCGTCGAAGGAGTCGTCGTGGTGCTCCTTGACGGTCGCCTCGGTGGCGGTGAGGGCGCCTTCGAGGGTCTCGACGGCGAAGTCCGGGGGCAGGCCGCCGTCCTTCTCGCTGCGGTCCATGGAGCCGCGGGCGAGGGTGAAGCGGACGCCCGCCTCACGGGCGGCGCGGATGATCGCGCCGGACAGGTCGCCGGAGCCCTTCGGGTAGACGTAGTGGTGGTCCATCGCGGTGGTGACGCCGCCCCGGGCCATCATCGCGAGCGAGCCCTGGGCCGCCGCGTACACCATGGGCTCGTCGATGCGCGCCCAGGTCGGGTAGAGCGCGACCAGCCAGTCGAAGAGGTTGTGGTCGGTGGCCAGGCCCCGGGTGATCCACTGGTAGTAGTGGTGGTGGGTGTTGACCAGGCCGGGCGTGACCAGGTGGCCGGTGGCGTCGATACGGCGTACGACGTTCTCCAGGCCCTCGGGGGCACGGCCCGCGCCGAGCGACTCGATGCGGTTGCCGGCGATGACGACGTACCCGTCCGCGTACTCGGTGTCGTGGGCGTCGACAGTGGCGATCGAACAGTTCTCGATGACGATGCGCTGGTCTGCTGCCATGATTCGTCCTTCTCGCTCAGTGGACCTGTGGTGAGGGCACGGCAGGACCCCGGGGATGCGGGTGCCGCGGCCGGGGAGCCCGAGAAGCCTGCTTCCCCAACCGAGGGTGCCGAAAAGGGTGGGTCGGAGGAGGGTGGGTCAGAGGTTGGTGAGGTCCACCGGGATCTTCGCCGCGCAGCCTTCCCGCAGGACGGTCGCCTCGATCAGGCCGTAGGGACGGTCGGCGGCGTAGTACACCTCGTTGTCGTTCTTCAGGCCGAACGGCTCCAGATCCACCAGGAAGTGGTGCTTGTTCGGGAGTGAGAAGCGGACCTCGTCGATCTCACCGCGGTTGTCGATGATCCGCGAACCCATCTGGTACAGGGTCTGCTGGAGCGAGAGGGAGTACGTCTCGGCGAAGGCCTGGAGCATGTGCGTCCTGGTCTGCTCGTAGGACGTCTCCCAGTCGGGCATCTCCTGTTCGTCGTCGGTCCAGTTGAACCGCCAGCGCCCGGAGACCTGGGTGGCCAGGATGCGGTCGTAGGCCTCGGGGAGGGTCGTGTACTTGTCCTTGACGTAACCCCAGAACTCCGAGTCGGTGGAGTTCATCACGACGAGGTCCTTGAGGCCGGAGACGACCTCCCACCGCTCGCCGTCGTACGTGATCTGGGTGAGCCGGGTCTCCTGCCCCTTGCGCACGAAGGAGTGCCTGGCGGCGTCGGCGCCGATGGACTGCGGGCCGGCGCCGGAGGCCTCGATGCGCTCCCAGGCGTACTCCTCGATCCGGATCCGGGCCCGGTGGATCGACTCCTGCGAGGTGACGAAGTGGCGGGCGAGATGGATGCCGAACTGCTCGGCGGACTCGATGCCGTGCTCCTTGGCGAACGCGAACACCGTGTTCTTGGTGGTGTCGGTCGGCAGGACGTTGGCGTTGGAGCCGGAGTAGTGGACCTCGTCCATGTCGCCGGAGAGCGACACCGACACGTTGAGGTCCTTGACGTGGTGGGTGGCGCCGTCCCGCGTGATCTTCACGACCCGGTTCTCGGCCTTGCCGTACTGGTTCTGGCCCAGGATCACAGGGCGGCCGGGGCGGGGGTTGTCGGTCATCTAGCTAGCTCCCTCGGTAAACGGAGTAGCCGAACGGGTTGAGCAGCAGCGGTACGTGGTAGTGCTCGCCCGGGACGACGGCGAAGGTGACCGCCACCTCCGGGAAGAACACGGCCGGTCCGCTGTCCCGATTCGCGGGGGCGTCCTGCTGCGCATCGGCTTGCTTCTCTTCGAGGTACGGCTCCACCGCGAAGTCGAGCCGTACGTGTGTGGTGGCCTCCGGCAGCGCCGGCAGGTCCCTGCACCGGCCGTCCGCGTCGGTCGCGCTGCCGCCGAGCGCCTGCCACTCGGCGTCCCGGCCCCGACGGGCCGCCAGCCGGACGGCGACGCCCGCGGCGGGGCGGCCGACGCTGGTGTCCAGGATGTGGGTGGACACGGAGGCGGTGGTGCTGGTGCTCATGGTGTCAGGCGTCCTCTTCGACGAGTCGGGCGAGCCGGATGCGGTTGATCCTGCCCAGCTCGACGCGGACGATCTCCCGCTCCCGCTCCGGCGGGTTGCCGATCCGCTCCCGGACCGCGTCCCGCATCTCCTCGCCGGTGCGGCCGGTGGCGCAGATCAGGAAGACATGGCCGAACCGCTCCTGGTAGGCCAGGTTGAGTTCGAGCATCTCGGCCTTGAGGCCGTCGGCGGCGCCGGCCATGCCGGCCTGTTCCCGGGCCGAGGCGGAATCGCCCGGCGCGGGCCGGCCGATCGGCGGGTGTCCGGCCATGGCCTCCGCCAGGTCCGCGGTGGTCAGCTCGGCCATGGCGGCGTCGCTGGCGGAGTAGAGGTCTTCGGGGGTGGCGTAGGGGCGGGCGGCGAGCAGCCGCCGGGCCCATGCCGTGGAGGCGCACGCCTCGTGGAGGGCGGCGAGGGCCGCGTGCTCCGCCAGGCCGTTGAACCGGGCCAGGCCCGGGGGCGTGGAAGTCGACGTCACGGGAGCCTCCGTGGCCGTGGGCGGCCTTCGTGCTGAACGGGCTGACGTCAGCTAACGCCCTCCGGAACCCGGCGTCAACACTTTGTTGAAAATTCCGCGTAACAAGCCCCGGACGCACCTCATGGGCCGTCCCGGGGGCCACCCGCGGGGCGCACCGCCCGGGGTCAGCTGTCCTTCTCGCGGTTGAGGTAGTTGTAGACGGTGAAGCGGCTCACCCCGAGCGCGCTCGCCACCGTCTCCACGCCGTGCCGCACGGAGAAGGCGCCCCGCGCCTCCAGTATGCGCACGACCTCCTGTTTCGCCTTGCGGTCCAGGTCGGCCAGCGGCTTGCCCCGCTTGCGCTCCATGGCGGCCAGGATGTGATCGAGGGAGTCCGCCAGCTGCGGCAGCCGTACGGCGACCACGTCGGCGCCCTCCCAGGCGAGCACGACGTCGTCGGGGCCGGCCTCGTCGGGCGGGAGCATCTCGCCGCCCATGGCGTCGACCAGCGGCTTCACGGCGGTGATGAAGGGTTCGTCCGCGTTTCCGGTCACTTGTCGTCGCCCTCCCCCACCACGTTGACCTGGAGCGAGATCCGGGTGGCACCGGCCTCCAGGGCCCTGCGCAGCAGCGCGTCCACGGCGGTGAGCACGGCGCCGGCGCCGCCCTCCGCCGTGTTCCCGAACGGCCCGACGTCCACCGCGTCCAGTTCGGCCGCCTCGATGACCTCGCGGGCGACCAGCGCATGCGCGGGAGCCTCGTCGAGATCGAAGGGCTCGGTGGTGAACTCCACTCTCAATCGCATTGCGCCCCCAGAACACGTCCCTGACCTGGCCGCGATGCACCCCGGCCAACCGGTTTCACCGCGACGGACCCACTCCGTCCGCCACGAGGCGACCCTAACGGACCAGGGCACCCCTGCGCCGCCACGCGAGCGGGGTGCGGGGCTCACCCGGCCTTGCGCAGAAAGGCCCGCAGCCGGCGCTCCGGCCAGGTGTTGATCACGTCGTCGCCGGTGAGCCAGCCGCGCTGTGCGGTGCCGATGCCGTAGCGCATGGTGGCGAGGTGCGGGACGGCGTGGGCGTCGCTGTTCACGGCGAACTTCACGCCGTTCCGGCGGGCCCGCAGGATGTCCTCGTCGCGCAGGTCGAGGCGGTCCGGGTGGGCGTTGACCTCCAGGGCCGTGCCGGTACGGGCGCAGGCGGCGAAGACCGCGTCGAGGTCGGCGTCGAGGCCGGGCCGCTTGCCGATGAGGCGGGTGGTGGGATGGCCGATGATGTTCACGTACGGGTTCTCGCAGGCTCTCACGAGCCGCCGGGTCAGGGCTTCGCGGCTCTGGCTGAAGTGCGAGTGCACCGAGGCCACGCAGAGGTCGAAGCCGGCGAGGAAGTCTTCCGGCCAGTCCACCCCGCCCTCCGGGCCGATGTTCAACTCGGTGCCGTGCAGCAGCCGCAGGCCGCCGCGCCGGCCCTTGGTGGGGTAGGTGCCGTCGAGTTCGCGCACCCGCTCCCGCTGGGCCAGCATCCGCTCGTCGGTCATGCGCTGCATGGCCATGTCGGGCGCGTGGTCGGTGATCGCGTAGTAGGCGTAACCGCGCCGGGCGGCGGCCTCGGCCATCTCCTCCAGCGGGGCCAGCCCGTCCGTGAGGTCGGTGTGGGTGTGCAGGTCGCCCCGCAGGTCGGCCTCGGTGACCAGGGCGGGCAGTTCGCCGCGCAGCCCGGCCTCGATCTCGCCGCGGTCCTCGCGCAGCGTCGGCGGGATCCAGGGCAGGCCGAGCCGGGCGTACACCTCCTCCTCGGTCTCGGAGACGATCTTCTCGCCGCTCTCGACGTCGAAGAGGCCGTACTCGGAGAGCTTGAGCTTCTGGTACACGGCCCGTTCGCGGATGCGGATGTTGTGGGCCTTCGAGCCGGTGAAGTACTGCAGGGCCGCGCCCCAGGAGTCCGGCGGTACGACCCGCAGGTCGACGTTGAGGCCCTTGCTGGTGCGCACGGACGTCTTGGTGCCGCCCTGCCCGATGACCTCGGTGACGTACGGCAGCTCGGTGAACGCCTTCATGACCGGCGCCGACTTCTTCGCCGCCGCGAGGATGTCGATGTCGCCGATGGTCTCCCGCATCCGGCGCAGTGATCCGGCGTACGCGCACCGCTCGCAGCCGGTCACCGCGGACAGGGTGCCGACGACGCTCTCCGCGAGATCCAGGGCCAGGTCGAGCCGGACCCGGCCGCCGGCGGACCGGAGCAGCTCGATGCCGTGCAGGATGTTCTCCTCGGTCTTCGGCCCGAAGCCCTTGAGGTCGCGCAGCCGCTCCTGGTGGATGGCGTCGGCGAGTTCCTCGACGGAGGAGATGCCCAGCTCCTCGTAGACCGCCATCGCCTTCTTCGGACCGAGGGTGGGGACGGCCGTCAGCCGGCGGACCCCGGCGGGGATCTTCGCGCGCAGCTCGTCGACGGCGGACACGCTGCCGCTGTCGAGGTATTCGAGGACCTTCCGGGCGATCGACTTCCCGACGTTCGGGATGTCCTGGAGCCCCTTGAGGTCGAGCGTGGAGACATCGGCGTGGTGGCCGCCGACGGACCGGGCGGCCTTCTCGTAGACACGCGCCTTGAAGGCGTCGCCGCCGGTGATCGAGATGAGGTCCGCGTACTCCTGGAACAGCGCGGCGACCTCGTCGTTGGAACGGGCCACGCCTCCAGGTTAGGGCGCGGGTTTCGCGCGGGCACTCTTGACACTTCTCCCCGGCGACAGGCAGTCTTCCATTAAGCAGAAAGAGAATTCCGCAATACGGAATCCATGGCCAGTCAGCGGAAGGGAGCGCCGACCCCCATGCCAGGTCCTGAACCGAGCACAGCCGCAGAGCAGCGCTTCAGCGTCAACCTGTCGATCCTCTTCACGGAACTCCCGCTCCTGGAGCGCCCGGCGGCCGCCGCCGCGGCCGGCTTCTCGGCGGTCGAGCTGTGGTGGCCCTGGGCCGACTCCCCCACACCCGAACCATCCGCGCTCGGCGCGCTGAAGAAGGCGGTCGAGGACGCGGGCGTCCGGCTCACGGGCCTGAACTTCTACGCCGGTCAGCTTCCCGGCCCCGACCGGGGCGCCCTGTCCGTCCCGGGCGCGGAGTCGGAGAGGTTCCGCGCCAACATCGAGGTGGCCGCCGGCTTCGCCGAGTCGCTCGGCTGCACGGCGCTCAACGCCCTGTACGGCAACCGCGTCGACGGCGTGGACCCGGCCGAGCAGGACGCGCTGGCGCTTGAGAACCTGGCGCTCGCGGCGCGCGCGGCCGACCGGATCGGCGCGGTACTGCTGATCGAGGCGCTCAACGAGCCCGAGTCGCCGCGGTACCCGCTGGTGTCGGCCCCGGCCGCCGTCGAGGTCGTCGACAGGGTCAACGCGGCCACCGGACTGGGCAACGCGCGCTTCCTCATGGACCTCTACCACCTGTCCATGAACGGCGAGGACCTGCCGTCGGTGATCGAGCGGTACACGCCGAAGACCGGCCACGTCCAGATCGCCGACAACCCAGGGCGCGGCGCCCCGGGCACGGGGTCGCTGCCGCTGGCAGACCTCCTCGACGGGTTGCGGAAGGCCGGGTACGACGGCTGGGTGGGCCTGGAGTACAAGGCGGGCGACCGCCCGGGCGCGGACGCCTTCGGCTGGCTGCCGGCAGAACAGCGCGCCGCCCGTTGACGTGACCGCCCCTGGGGGCTGCCGCCCCCAGACCCCCGCTTCGGCCTTCGGCCTCGTCCTCAAACGCCGGGCTGCTTTCGCCGACGCCCGCCGAGCAGCGGCCCTGTCACAGCAGTCAGAGAGGCACCCTCCATGAGCACCCTCCCCAAGATCGCCTGGATAGGTCTCGGCATCATGGGCTCCCCCATGTCCGAGAACCTGATCAAGGCGGGTTACGACGTCACCGGCTTCACCCTGGAGCAGGAGAAGCTGGACCGGCTGGCCGCCGCCGGCGGCACCGTGGCCGCCTCGATCGCCGAGGCCGTACGGGACGCCGACGTGGTCATCACGATGGTGCCCGCGTCGCCGCAGGTCGAGGCCATCGCGTACGGCCCCGGCGGCATCCTGGAGAACGCCAGGTCCGGCGCGCTCCTCATCGACATGTCGTCCATCACCCCGCAGACCTCCGTCGACCTGGCGAAGGCGGCCGAGGAGAAGGGCATCCGGGTGCTCGACGCGCCCGTCTCCGGCGGTGAGGCCGGGGCGGTCGAGGCCGTGCTGTCCGTCATGGTCGGCGGCGAGCAGGCCGACTTCGACACCGCGAAGCCGATCTTCGAGGCGCTGGGCAGGACCGTCGTGCTGTGCGGTCCGCACGGCTCCGGCCAGACCGTGAAGGCCGCGAACCAGCTGATCGTCGCCGTGAACATCCAGGCGTGCGCCGAGGCCGTGGTCTTCCTGGAGAAGTCCGGCGTGGACCTGGCCGCCGCGCTGGACGTGCTGAACGGCGGCCTGGCCGGCTCGACCGTGCTGACGCGGAAGAAGGCCAACTTCCTGAACCGCGACTTCAGGCCGGGCTTCCGCGTCGACCTGCACCACAAGGACATGGGCATCGTCACGGACGCGGCCCGCGACGTCGGCGCCGCGCTGCCCGTCGGTGCCGTGGTGGCGCAACTGGTCGCCTCCCTGCGCGCGCAGGGCGACGGCGGCCTGGACCACTCGGCGCTGCTGCGCGCGGTGGAGCGCCTGTCGGGCGCCCAGGTCTGACACGCCGGGACTTCCGGGTCGCGGCGCCAGGGACACCTGTCCTGTCGCGCCCAGGCGGCGCCGCGACCCGGAATCACCACGACGGGTTCTGACACCGACGGCCCGCGACTGCCGGGCGCAGCCCGTCCCGGCGAGGGGAACGGCCGCCCCGCTCCGTCGCACCCGCCGCGGTCCCGGCCGCGCCCCCTGAACCCCGTCCGGCGCTTCGGCGTGCGTTTTCGCCCCCGCCGCAGGAGCCTTGAGGCATGACTGCACAGCCACCGACGGAGTTCCCGCACATCGTCGTGCACGCGCCGGCCCTGGACGGCTCCCGCCGCGTCACCGAGGGCGACGTGACCCTCGGCATCGCCTCCCATCTCGACGACGTGATCGAGATCCTGCGGATGGCCGACCTGGACCAGATCGAGGTCGAGGAGAGCGACCTCATCGAGTGGCAGGGCGGCGGCCCGGACGACTGGCCGGGGCTGACCGAGCATCCCGAAAGCTGATGGACCGGGACGAACACACCGTCCGATCCTCAAATAAAGCTCTGAACTGTGTTCAACATGCTTCAACTTCCCCGGTCAACGGGCATATTCAGGTCACTCGGTGCCCGCCGGCACGGGGGCGGCGGGCACCGGGTCGTCGACAACACGAAAGCGGGCGGTCCGGCCCACGCGACGGACCGCCCGCTTCTGTCTGCGCCGGCTCAGACCTTCAGCGTCCTGATCGAGGTCGGGGCGTGCCCCGGCTCGGTCGCGATCTCCTCGAACTCGACGACGGCGGAGATGTCGTTGGTGGTCGACATGGAGATGTCGGTGACGCGCTCCAGGATCGCCTCCACGACGACCGGCACCTGGTGCTCGGCGGCAAGCTTCCTGGCCTGCTCGAAGGCCGCGCCCAGCTCCGCCGGGTCCGTCACCCGGATCGCCCTGCACCCCAGGCCCTCGGCCACCTTGACGTGGTCGACGCCGTAGACGCCCAGCTCCGGCGAGTTGATGTTCTCGAACTCCAGCTTGACCTGGAAGTCGATGTCGAACGCCCGCTGCGCCTGACGGATCAGGCCCAGGTAGGAGTTGTTGACGAGGACGTGGATGTAGGGGATCTTGTGCTGCGCGCCCACCGCCAACTCCTCCAGCATGAACTGGAAGTCGTAGTCGCCGGAGAGGGCGACGACGGAGGCCTCCGGGTCGGCCCTGGCGACGCCGAGCGCGGCCGGGATCGTCCAGCCGAGGGGGCCCGCCTGGCCGCAGTTGATCCAGTGCCGGGGCTTGAAGACGTGCAGCATCTGGGCACCGGCGATCTGCGAGAGGCCGATGGTGGAGACGTACCGGGTCTGAGGGCCGAAGGCCTTGTTCATCTCCTCGTAGACGCGCTGCGGCTTGATCGGGATGTCGTCGAAGTGCGTACGGCGCTGGAGGGTCGCCTTCTTCTCCTGTGCGGCGGCCGCCCAGGCGGAGCGGTCGGGCAGCCCGCCGGTCGCCTTCAACTCCAGTGCCACCTCGACGAAAAGCTCCAGGGCCGCCTTGGCGTCGGACGCGATGCCGTAGTCGGGAGCGAAGATCCTGCCGATCTGGGTGGGCTCGATGTCGACGTGGACGAAGGTGCGGCCGGCCGTGTAGACGTCCAGCCTGCCGGTGTGGCGGTTGGCCCAGCGGTTGCCGATGCCGAGGACGAAGTCGGACTCCAGGAACGTCGCGTTGCCGTAGCGGTGCGAGGTCTGCAGGCCCACCATGCCGGCGTTCAGCTCGTGGTCGTCGGGGAGCACGCCCCAGCCCATCAGCGTCGGAACGACCGGAGTGCCGGTCAACTCGGCGAATTGGACGAGGAGTTCGGCGGCATCCGCGTTGATGACCCCGCCGCCGGCGACGATCAGCGGGCGCTCGGACGCGTTCAGCATCGCGATCGCCTTCTGGATCTGGGCACGGGTGGCGGCCGGCTTGTAGACGGGCAGGGGCTCGTACGTCCCGGGGTCGAACTCGATCTCGGTGAGCTGCACGTCGATCGGCAGGTCGATCAGGACCGGTCCGGGGCGGCCGGAGCGCATGAGGTGGAAGGCCTGCTGGAAGACGCCCGGCACCTGGGCGGCCTCCAGCACGGTGACCGCCATCTTCGTGACCGGCCTCGCGATCGAGGCGATGTCGACGGCCTGGAAGTCCTCCTTGTGGATCACCGCGGTGGGGGCCTGGCCGGTGATGCAGAGGATCGGGACGGAGTCGCCCGTGGCCGAGTACAGGCCGGTGATCATGTCGGTGCCGGCCGGCCCGGACGTGCCGACGCAGACGCCGATGTTGCCGGGACGGGCACGGGTGTACCCCTCGGCCATGTGGGAGGCGCCCTCGACGTGGCGGGCGAGGGTGTGCCGGATGCCGCCGGAGGCCTTGAGCGCCGCGTAGAAGGGGTTGATCGCCGCGCCCGGAACACCGAACGCGTCGGTGACGCCCTCGCGCCTGAGGATCTCAACTGCCGCGCGGGCAGCGGTCATACGAGCCATCGAGAACTCCTGCTTTCGGCTGTCGGATGCCTGCTCCCGTCGCGCCCCGCGGTGAGCACAGTCCTAGATTTCCACATTGTGGAAATTAATTTCTGCTATCTGAAAGTAATGTAGGTGCGGGGACGAACGTCGTCAAGGGAGGGACAACCGGGTCCCGACGGGAGCACCATGGGACGGCTGAACCGACGCGACGCCTGAGGTGGGGCCATGTCCGAGAGCGTGCCGGTGCGCTGTCCGGCCTGCCGGCGCGAGCACGTCTACACCGCGCCGTCCTACCCCTGCGCCTGCGGCGCGCCGGTCACCCCGAGTCTCGACGGCGCGGCCGAGCCGACGCCGGTCGCGCACCGCGCCTGGGACGCGGACTGGGTGACGGTGAACTGCGGCTCCTGCGGCCGCCGGAACCAGTGGCCGCAGCCGGAGCTGGGCTGCCCGTGCGGGGCGGTGCTGCGCATCGCGGTCGCCGGCACCGTGTCCGCGCCCCCGCCGGCCCCCGAGCCCCGGCCCGCCTTCCAGCCCGTGACGATCCGCACCGCCCGGGACGCGGTCGCCGCGGCCGCGGTCTATCTGCGCTGGCTCGGCTACCGGGACATACGGCGCGCCGACCAGCGGCCGCCGTCCGGCGTCGGCCTGGCCGCGCGGGGGCTCGTGGCCCGGGTGGACCCGGCCCTGCAGCCGGCCTCGCGGCGGGACGTGGAGTGCCTGTGGCTGACGGCGATGACGGAGGACTCGGGGTGCGTGTACTTCTCCCTTGCGGGGTACGCCGAGGATGCGCGTGAGCGGGCCGACACGTTGGGGGTGCCGTTGTTCGTCCTGGACCTTGCGGGGGCGCCGCAGCCGGTCAACGGGCCCGCGGATGAGCTGCATGCCGCAGGTGGGTGACCGGCTGCCGGCCCGGTGGGGCTGGTCGCGCCCACGCGGCGGAGCCGCACACCGACACGGCCCCGCGCCCCGTTGGGGCGCGCCGTCGACGGGGCGCGCCTCCGACGGGGCGCTGACCCTTACGGGGCGGTGTACTGCTCCCTCAGTTCGATCTTGCGGACCTTGCCCGAGACCGTCATGGGGAAGGCCTCCAGGATCCGGATGCGGCTCGGGACCTTGTAGTGGGCCAGGCGGCCCGCGCAGAAGGCGCGGAGTTCCTCCAGGGTCGGCGGGGCGGCCGGGTCGTGCGGGATGACGCAGGCCAGGACCTCCTCGCCGTACCTCTCGTGCGGTACGCCGACCACCTGGACGTCCCGGACCTTGGGGTGGCCGTAGAGGAACTCCTCGATCTCGCGCGGGTAGATGTTCTCGCCGCCCCTGATGATCATGTCCTTGATGCGGCCGACGATCTCGACGTACCCGTCGTCACGCATCATCGCCAGGTCGCCGGTGTGCATCCAGCGCCCGGGGTCGATGACCTCCGCCGTCTTCTCGGGCTCGTCCCAGTAGCCGAGCATCACGCTGTAGCCGCGGGTGCACAACTCACCTGTCGTGCCCCGGGGTTGGGTGACCCCGGTGGCCGGGTCGACGACCTTGACCTCCAGGTGCGGCAGCACCCGGCCGACGGTGCCGGTGCGGTGTTCCAGGTCGTCCTCGATCCGGGTCTGGAGCGAGACCGGGGACGTCTCGGTCATGCCGTAGCAGATGGAGACCTCCGCCATGTGCATCTCGGCGACCACCCGCTTCATCACCTCGACCGGGCAGGGCGAGCCCGCCATGATGCCGGTGCGCAGCGTGGAGAGGTCGTAGGAGGCGAAGTCCGGCAGGTTCAGCTCCGCGATGAACATGGTCGGAACGCCGTACAGCGAGGTGCAGCGCTCCCCCTGGACCGCCTCCAGGGTGGCCTTCGGCTCGAAGGACGGGGCCGGGATCACCATGCAGGCGCCGTGCGAGGTGGCGGCCAGGTTGCCCATCACCATGCCGAAGCAGTGGTAGAAGGGCACCGGGAGGCAGATCCGGTCCTGCTCGGTGTAGGCGACCAGCTCCCCCACGAAGTAGCCGTTGTTGAGGATGTTGTGGTGGGAGAGCGTGGCGCCCTTCGGGAAGCCGGTCGTACCCGAGGTGTACTGGATGTTGATGGGGTCGTCGCAGGACAACTCGGCTGCGCGGGCGGCAAGTTCGGCGCCGCGATCGGCCGTTCCGCGCGCGGTGAGCGCCTCCCAGCTCGGGTCCCCGATGTACACGGTCTCCCGCAACTCGGGGCATCTGCCGCGCACTTCCTCCACCATCGCCCGGTAGTCGCTGGTCTTGTGGCGGAGCGAGGCGAACAGCAGGGAGATCCCCGCCTGGTTGAGGACGTACTCGACCTCGTGGGTCCGGTAGGCCGGGTTGATGTTGACCATGATCGCGCCGATCCGGGCGGTGGCGTACTGCACCAGCACCCACTCGGCGCAGTTGACCGCCCAGATGCCCACCCGGTCGCCCTTGGCGACCCCGCTCGCCAGCAGCGCGTATGCCAACTGGTCGACGTCGGCGGCGAACCGGGCGTACGTCCAGCGCCTACCGGTCTCCACGTCCACCAGCGCCTCGCGGTCCGGCCAGGCCGCGACGGCCCGGTCCAGGTTGGCCCCGATGGTGTCGCCGAGCAGCGTGGTGCCGCTCGTGCCGTGCGTGTACGACGAGCTCACCGGAAGTCCTCCTCGCGGTACTCGTCGGCCGAGCCTGCGGCCGTGGCCTCGCGCAGCTCGATCCGCCGGATCTTCCCCGACACCGTCTTGGGCAGCGCCGCGAACTCCAGACGCCGCACCCGCTTGTACGGCGCGAGAACCTGGCGCGAGTGCTCGAAGAGCACCTTCGCCGTGTCCGGACCCGGCTCCCAGCCCGCCGCCAGCACCACGTACGCCTTCGGCACCGCCAGCCGCACCTCGTCCGGCGCCGGCACGACAGCCGCCTCGGCCACCGCCTCGTGCTCCAGCAGCGCACTCTCCAGCTCGAACGGGCTGATCTTGTAGTCCGACGCCTTGAACACGTCATCCGCGCGGCCGACATACGTGATGTACCCGTCGGCGTCCCGCGAGCCGATGTCCCCGGTGCGGTAGTAGCCCCCGGCCATCGCCTCCGCCGTACGGTCCGCGTCCCCGTGGTAACCGGTCATCAGACCCACCGGCCGCGCCGCCAGATCCAGCGCGATCTCGCCCTCCGCCGCGCCCGGCGCCCCCGACACCGGGTCCAGCAGCTCCACCTTGTACCCCGGGCTCGGACGGCCCATCGACCCCGTCTTCAACCGCTGCCCGGGACTGTTGGAGACCTGCACCGCCGTCTCCGTCTGCCCGAACCCGTCGCGGATGCTCACCCCCCACGCCCGCCGCACCTGCTCGATCACCTCGGGATTGAGCGGCTCACCCGCCGCCACCACCTCACGAGGCGGGGTACGCAACTGGGTCAGGTCGGCCTGGATGAGCATCCGCCACACCGTCGGCGGAGCGCAGAAGGAGGTCACCCCGTGCCGGTCCATCTCCGCCAGCAGCCGGCCCGCCTCGAAACGCGAGTAGTTGTGGATGAAGACCGTCGCCTCCGCGTTCCACGGCGCGAACAGGTTCGACCAGGCGTGCTTCGCCCAGCCGGGCGACGAGATGTTCAGGTGCACGTCACCGGGCTTGAGACCGATCCAGTACATGGTCGCCAGGTGCCCGATCGGGTACGAGGTGTGGGTGTGCTCGACCAGCTTGGGGCGGGCGGTGGTGCCCGAGGTGAAGTAGAGCATCAGCGGGTCGTCGGCCAGGGTGGGCCCGTCGGGCACGAAGCCGCGCGAGGCGGTGTACGCGTCCTCGTACGGCTCCCAGGCCCCCGCCTCCGACGGCGGCAGCCCGCCCACCGCGATCCGGGTGTAGGCACCCGGCACGTCGGCGAACTTGGCCGCGTCCTCGGCCCGCACGATCACGTGCTTCACCCGGCCCCGGTCGACGCGGTCGCGCAGGTCGGCCGGGCCGAGCAGCGGGGTCGCCGGGATGACGACGGCACGCAGCTTCATCGCGGCCAGCGCGGTCTCCCACAGCTCGGCCTGGTTGCCGAGCATCACGAGGATGCGGTCCTCCGGCTCGACGCCCCGCGCGCGCAGGTGGTTGGCCACCCGGTCGGAGCGCTCGGACAGCTCCGCGAAGGACAGCCTCGTCTCGGCGCCGTCCTCCTCGACGATGTGCAGCGCGGTGCGTTCGTTGCCCTCGGCGATGACGTCGAACCAGTCCAGCGCCCAGTTGAAGTGGTCCGGACGCGGCCACACGAAACCCTCATAGGCGGTGGCGTAGTCCGTACGGTGTTCCAGCAGGAAGTCCCGTGCCCTGCGGAAGTCCTCCGTCGCACTCGTCATACGCGTCTCCTTCGGTACCGGACCATTGCCGGGCGGCTCTCTGGCATCGTGTAATCCGTGATGCAGGTCTCACTACCCCCGAACGGGGGTGTGAACAGCGCAAGGCCGGGGTCGAAGGGGCAGGACAGGTGGCAGCAGAGGTCGCGGGGGCGGTGGAGATACACGGTGCGCTGTCCAGGCTCCGGCGCACCACCGGGCTCCCGATCGCCTTCGGCGGGCTCGTCGAGCCGGGCCGGACGCAGGTGCGGATAAGTGAGCTGACCGGCACCACCACGGCGGCGCTGCGTTCGCTCGCGGTCACCTCGGGTAACGGCCTGGGCGGCAAGGCGGTGGCGCTGGCCCGTCCGTGCGCGGTCACCGACTACTCGGTTTCCCGGCAGATCAGCCACGAGTACGACATCCCGGTGGCGGCCGAGGGCATCCGCTCGGTGCTGGCGGTGCCGGTGGTGGTACGGCGCCGGGTGCGGGGCGTGCTGTACGGTGCGCTGCGCTCCGCCCAGCCGCTGGGCGACCGCACGCTGGGCGCGGCGGTGGCGGCGGCCCGGGACGTGGAGCAGGCGCTGGTCGTGCAGGACGAGGCCAGGGGGCTGCTGGCGGCGGCGCGGCCGGAACCGGCCGTCGTACCGGATCAGGGGGCCGCCTGGGAGCAGGTGCGGGAGGCGCACGCCGCGCTGCGGGCGCTGGCGCCGCGGATCAGCGACCCGGAGCTGCGTGCCGAGCTCGTCGCCGCCTGCGGGCTGCTGACCGCCGCCCCGGTACCGGTGGCCGAGACTGCTCTGTCGCCACGTGAACTGGATGTGCTGGCGTGGGTGGCGGCCGGGGCGACCAACGCGGCGGTGGCCGAGCGGCTGGGACTGCGGCCCGAGACGGTCAAGGGCTATCTGCGCTCGGCGATGCGGAAACTGGGCGCGCACACCCGGGGGGAGGCGGTGTCGGCGGCTCGTCGGACGGGGTTGTTGCCATAGCCGGACCACAGCCGGAGGGGACCCATTCCATTCATGCGGACACGCTGTGAATTGCTATATGCCAAGCCGCTGTTATTTCCCTCACCATGGCGTTCGGCCGGATTTCGGGGTTCATTGCCTAGAATTTGGTTTGGACACGACACACGAGGGGAGCGGTGACCGTGCGACGGGACTTCCAGGAGCCTGCCAGATGCCGCCCCGACCTGGTCATCGGCCGGGCGGAGCTGGTCGCGGCCGCCCGGGAGCAGCTCGCCTCGGGCGGCAGCGTCCTCCTGCACGGGCCGGCCGGAATTGGGAAATCGACCGTCCTGCGGGCACTGGACGCGGAATACGCCGGCACGGCCCGCACCGTCCTGCGCTGCTCGGCCACCGAGTCCGAATCCCATCTTCCCTTCCTCGCCCTCGCCGACCTCTTCGGTCTGGTCCTCGACGACGTCTCCGCCCACCTGCCCGGCGCCCAGCGCACCGCCCTGGAGTCGGCGCTCACCGGCCGCGGCGAGTCGACCCTCCAGCGCGACGGACTCGCGCTGCGCCTCGCGGTGCTGTCCGCGCTGCGCGCGCTGGCCGCCGAGGGGCCCGTACTGATCGTCGCCGACGACCTCCAGTGGCTGGATCCGGCCAGCGCCGAACTCCTCGGCTTCGCCGCCCGCCGGCTCGGCGGCACCCCGGTCCAACTGCTGAGCGCCGTCCGCACGGAGGGCCAGGAGTACGACCGTCACCTACGCGCGTCACCCCCGGACACCGTCGCCGTCCGCCTCGGCCCGCTCAACCGCAATCAGGTCTCCGAACTCCTCGACCACCGCGGCCACACCGCACTGACCCGGTCCACGGTCCGGGAGATCCACCGCACGAGCGGCGGCAACCCGCTGTTCGCCCTCGAGATCGGCCGCGCCCTCGCCGAGAACCCGACCCCGCCCCGCCCCGGCGAGCCGCTGCCGGTGCCGACCTCGCTGCGCGCGCTGGTACTCAGCCGCCTCGACATGCTCTCCGTCGAGGCCCGCCGCACCCTGCTGGTGGCCAGCGCCGGCGCCCGCCCCACCCAGGCCCTGCTGCACGCGGCCGGCCGGGAGAACGCCGAGGCCGAGTGCGCCCAGGCAGCCGAACTCGGGCTGCTGGCCACCGAGCCGGAGGGTCCCGCCGTACGCTTCGCGCATCCGCTCATCTCCGCCGCGCTGTACGCGGAGGCGCCCGCGCAGGAACGCCGGGCCGCGCACGCGGCGCTGTCCACGGCCGCCTCCGACCCGATCGAGCGGGCCCGGCACCTGGCCCTGGCCACCACCGGCACCGACCCGGAGGTCGCCGACCGGCTCGCCGAGGCCGCGACCGAGGCCCGGGACCGGGGCGCTCCCTCGGTGGCCGCGCAGATGGGCCTGCTCGCCGCCCGGCACACCCCCGCCGACAACACGCCCACCCCGGTCGAGCGCCGGCTCCAGGCGGCCGAGGACGCGACCAGCGCCGGCGAGATCGACCTCGCGCAGGACATCGCCCGCGAGGTGCTCACCCACGCCACCCGTCCGGCGGACCGGGTGCGGGCCTGGATCCTGGTGATCGACTCCGCCGGCCACACCATGACCGAGGTCGACGCGGCCTTCCCGCACGCCCTCGCCGACGCCGGTGACGACCCGCGGCTGCTCGGCAAGGTCCACTACCAGCTGGCCTGGCGGGCACTGATCGTGGGCGGCGACTTCACCGAGGCCCGGCAGGCGGCGGCGCACTCCGCGGACCTCGCGGCGCAGGGCGGCGACCGGCGCACCGAACTCCTCGCGCTCTCCCTCCAGGCCCAGGTCGAGACCCTGATGGGCCATCCGGGGGCGCCCGCCACCATCAAACGCGCCCTGAAGGAGCCGCAGGACCCGAACGTGGCCTGCCACCACAACGGGGCGGGCAGCGCCAGGTTCCGCTGGCTGGTGATGGGCGACCAGCTGACCGAGGCGCGGGCCACGGTCACCGCGCTGCTGCGCGAGGTGCGCCGGCGCGGGCAGGTGGAGAGCGAGGTGCACTTCCTGCGCGGGCTCGCCGAGACCGAACTGCGCTCCGGGCACTGCGGCCGGGCCCTCGACCTGGCCCGGGAAGGCCTGCGCCTCGCCCACGACTCCGGGATCGGCGAGACCGCCTCCGCGATGCTCACCTCGCTGGCCGAGGCGTCCGGCGGCGACGTGGACCGGGGCCTGGCACTGGCCCGGGAGGCGGTGGAGCACGCCGAGCAGGACGGCGACACGATGTACCTGTCGCGGGCCCTGGGCGCCCTCGGATACGCCCAGTTGGTGGCCGGCGACCCGGCGGGCACCGTCCGCTCGCTGCGCCGGGTGCGGGAGCTGGAGCGGAGCCTCGGCATCACCGACCCGGCCCGCGGCCGCTGGCAGGGCGACCTCGCCGAGGCACTCGTCCGGGTGGGTGAACCCGCCGAGGCGCAGGACGTCATCGACGTCACCCGTCAGCACGCGCTCAGGCTCGGCCGGGAGAGTGTGCTGGCCGCGCTCGACCGGGCCGAGGCACTGGTCCGGGCGGCGCACGGGGAGCACGAGGCCGCCGTGGCCCAGCTGACCTCGGCTCAGGACCGGTTCGCCAAACTGGGCTACGGCCTGGAGGAGGCGCGGGCCGCGTTCGCGCGGGCGGTGCTGTGCGAGAGGCGCTCCCCCACGGCGTTCGACGAGGCCACCCGGCTGTTCAGGCGGTGCCGGGCGCTGCCGTGGCTGCGGCAGGTGGCCGACGCCGCCTCGGCACCGGAGCCGCCGGTCGAGGCACCGGCCGCGCTGGACGCCCTGGACGGGCTGGCCGCGATGGAGCGTCAGGTCGCCGCGCTGGTCATGGAGGGCGCCACCAACCGGGAGATCGCCGCCCGGCTGTTCGTCAGCGTCAAGACGGTGGAGGCCACGCTCACCCGGGTCTACCGCAAGCTGGGCATCCGATCGCGCGTGGACATAGTCCGTTTGGCGGCGGGGCGGCGCGCGAAGTGAGAGCGCTCCCGGTTAACTGAGGCGGACCGAGGGTTTTCCCTCCCCCATCCCCCTAGGGGGTTCCCTCATTGGGAGGGTGGGGTTCCGGGTCCTAGCTTATGGATGTGCCGCTCGCCCGGGCATACGGGGGTCGGTCCCGCGACCCCCGTGCTGCACCCCCCACACCCGCGCGACCCCCACCGGCAACCCCCACTGAGGAGACTCATGTTCGGGCACCACCGCGCAAGAAAGACCGCCGCAGCCCTGGTGGCCACCGCCGCCGCCGCGGCGACCGCGCTGATCGCGTCCCCCACCGCGTCAGCAGCCCCCCAGCCCGTCGTCGGCGGTACCACGACGACCACGACCGCGTACCCGTTCATGATGCAGATCACGGACGCGTCCGGCAGTCAGTTCTGCGGGGGCACCCTGGTGTCCGCCACCAAGGTGGTGACCGCCGCGCACTGCATGGAGGGCGAGTCCACCAGCAGCGTCCGCGTGGTCGGCGGCCGCACGTACCTGAACGGCACCAACGGCACGGTGAGCCGCGTCAGCAAGATCTGGATCAACCCGGACTACACGGACGCCACCAACGGCGACGACGTGGCCGTCCTGACCCTGTCGACGTCGATGTCGTACACCCCGGCGTCGTACGTGACCTCCTCCCAGACCAGCGTGTACGCGGCCGGCACCACGGCCCGCATCCTGGGCTGGGGCACCACCTCGGAGAACGGCAGCTCCTCCAACCAGCTGCGGACCGCGACCGTCCCGGTCGTGTCCGACTCCAGCTGCAAGAGCTCCTACGGTTCGGACTTCGTCCAGACCGACATGGTTTGCGCCGGATACACGTCCGGCGGCACAGACACCTGCCAGGGCGACAGCGGCGGTCCCCTGCTCATCGGGGGCGTCCTGGCAGGGATCACTTCCTGGGGAGAGGGGTGCGCGGAGGCCGGTTACCCGGGTGTCTACACCCGGCTGGCCACCTTCTCGGACCTGGTGACCGCGCAGGTCAACTCGTAACCAGAAGGCTCCTGAGCATCCCTCAGGTGAGTGACCAGGGGGCGTTGCGGGCTTCCACGAGCAGCCCGCAGCGCCCCCTATCCATGCGCCGGCCCGGCTGTCGCGCCCGCGGGCGGACACCGCTGCTCGGCCTGGTCCCTATGTCCATCGGCCTGGGCGTGACGGTGGCGGTGCCGGGCCGGGCGGGGCGCGCCGGCCAGGTCGACACCGGCCAGGCCCTTGCGGAAGGCGGTCAGCTCCCGGGTCCGGGCGGGCTGCACGAGCGGGCGCGGGGTGAGCGCGTCGGCGGCGGTGTGGGGGTGGAGGGTGGACCGCAGGGTGACGGTCCGGGCCACCTCCCGGTCGGTCATCGGCTGGGAGAGCTGCTCGGGGACGAAGCCGTCGAGGCGGGCGGCGAGGGCGTAGTACGGCGGTCTGACGTTCTGCGCCTGCAGGCCGACCAGGTGGGCCACGGCCTCCGCCGCCGACCGTGGTGAGCGGCGCGGCAGGAGCTGACGGCCGAGGGTGGCGCGGTTGAGGGCGCGCCGCCGCGGACCGGACCGAAGGGCTGCTTCGTCATCCCGGGCACGCCGACGCCGAACGCGGACACCCCCTGGCCGCGTCTCTCACCGAATCCCGTCCTCTGTTCCCTCCGCCGGACCCGTATGCCCCGTATATCCTGCGACGAGACTCACCGATCACGCGGGCTCACCCGAACCACGCGGATCACACAGCTCACGCCGATGCAGGCTCCACCGAGAGGCGGCCGCGATGTCCGAGCGACGCCCCAGCCCGGCCTCGAAGAACTCCGCGAACGGCAGGAACAGCCGAGGTGCCAGAAGGTCGGTCTGGCGCCGCGCCCTGCCGGCGGAGCAGGCCGCCGCCGGGCCGCCGGAGCCCGTATCCTCCCCGGCCGCGGAGCCCGACGAGCCGCCGAGCACCGTGGCGGCGGCGCTGTACAGCGACGGGGTGCGCGTGTCGACGCCGGCGACGCTCGCCGAGACGTACCGCGAACTGCGCGACACGCCCTCGGGCATGGCGTGGATCGGGCTCGCCCGCCCCACCTCGGACGAACTCCTCTCCCTGGCCGCCGAGTTCGACCTGCATCCGCTCGCGGTCGAGGACGCGATGGAGGCACACCAGCGCCCGAAGCTGGAACGGTACGGCGACACGCTCTTCGTGGTCCTGCGGGCCGCCCGCTACCTGGACGCACCGGAGGAGGTCGACTTCGCCGAGCTGCACGTGTTCGTCGGCCCCGACTTCGTGATCACGGTCCGGCACGGCGCGGCCCCGGACCTCTCGGCGGTCCGCCATCGCATGGAGGGCTCCCCCGACCTCCTCAAGCTCGGTCCGGAGGCGGTCCTCTACGCGATACTCGACGCGGTGGTCGACGGCTACGCGCCGGTCGTCGAGGGCGTGCAGAACGACATCGACGAGATCGAGACGGAGGTCTTCCGCGGCGACCCCTCGGTGTCCCGCCGTATCTACGAACTCTCCCGTGAGATGGTCGAGTTCCAGCGCGCGACCCGCCCGCTCGTCGGGATGCTGCACGGCCTGATGGCCGGCTTCACCAAGTACGAGACCGACGAGGAACTCCAGCGCTACCTCCGCGACGTCGCCGACCACGTCACCCACATCAGCGAACGCGTGGACGGCTTCCGCCAGGCCCTCACCGAAATCCTCACGGTCAACGCGACCCTGGTCACCCAGCAACAGAACGCGGAGATGCGAGCGTTGGCGGAGGCGGGCTTCGAACAGAACGAGGAGATCAAGAAGATCTCTTCTTGGGCGGCCATTCTGTTCGCTCCGACGCTGGTCGGAACGATCTACGGCATGAACTTCAGAGAGATGCCGGAGTTGCACTGGGTGCTCGGATATCCCTTCGCCATCGTCCTGATGGCGGTCGTATGCGCCAGTTTGTACCTCATCTTCAAGCGGAAGGACTGGCTCTGAGCAACCGGTCGGCGAGGGCCCGCGCCAGGGCCTCGCGGGAGCCAGGGCTGTCCGGCGAGCCTCAGTGGCGCTGACGCCCCAAGGTTCAGCAAGGCCGTTGGTCCGCCGGCGGAGCCCGACCGTCAGCCGGCGACGGTCCAGGCGCCTTTGCCGGCCAGTAGTGCGGCGAGGTCGCCCTTGCCGTCCTGTTCGACGGCGGTGTCGAGTTGGTCGGTCATCTGCACGTCGTAGACGGGCCGTTCGACCGAGCGGAAGATGCCGAGGGGCGTGTGGTGCAGGGTGTCCGGATCGGCCAGCCGGGACAGTGCGA
>NZ_JBFBJL010000089.1:0-31600 GCF_040686075.1 Streptomyces sp. NPDC086519 | reverse complement strand
ATCGACGACGGCACCGGCCAGTCCGGCAACACGCTGTACGACGGCTGGAACGACAGCGGCGCCACCAACGCCGCCCTCGCCCTCAACGCCACCGCGTGGCTGACCGGCGCCTCCAGCGGCAGCAGCGGCGGCGGTGGCGGCGGGTCCGGCACCTGCACCTCCGCCCAGCTCCTCGGCAACAACGGCTTCGAGTCGGGCAACACCACCTGGAGCGCCTCCAGCGGCGTCATCACCAACTCCAGCAGCGAGTCCGCCCGTACCGGCTCGTACTACGCCTGGCTGGACGGTTACGGGACGGCCACCACCGACACGCTCTCCCAGTCGGTGACCGTCCCGTCCGGCTGCACCACCGCCGCCCTGAGTTTCTACCTGCACATCGACACGGCGGAGACCTCGACCAGCACCGCGTACGACACCCTCAAGGTCCAGGTCCTCAACAGCTCCGGCACCGTGCTGGGCACCCTGGCGACCTACTCCAACCTCGACGCCGCCAGCGGCTACACCCAGCGCAGCTTCAGCCTGGCGAGCTACGCCGGACAGACCGTGACACTCAAGTTCACCGGCACCGAGGGTTCCACCCTGCAGACGTCGTTCGTCATCGACGACACCGCCCTCAACGTCAGTTGAGGGCCTGGGGCCCGGCCTGCGCGGCCGGGCCCCGCCCCGCTCGTCGCCACTCGCCTCAACGCGCCTCGAACGTCCGCTCCTCGGCGTTCCAGCCGGAGACCCGCACCCGGGGCGCGGAGCCGTGCAGATCGGCCGTCCGGAAGGTGGCGGTCAGGGTCGCCGACTCGCCCGGCCACAGGCTGACCTCGTTGTCCGACCAGCGCACGGGCAGCACCGGCCTGCCGTGCGCGTCGACCAGGTGGACGTCGGTCAGCAGGGCCGGGGTCTTTCCCGTGCCCGTGTTGCGGACCGTGACCGTGGTGGTCGACGTGCCGTCGGCGTCCGTCGTCGACGCCGTCGCCGTGACCGGGACCCGGGCCATCGAGGAGAGCCCGGTCAGGTCCGCGTGGCTGGTGGTCGGTGTGTGATACCAGTCGGTGTTCGCCCAGTCGAGGGTGTCGGGCCTGGTGGAGAGCCAGTAGACGTTGCGGCTCACCTCCTTGCCGCCGGCGTCGGTGAGGACCAGCCGCGCCAGATAGGTGGACGACAGCCCGGTCACCGACGCCGGCACCGTGAGCGGGGTGCTGTGCGCGCCGTCGCCCTTGACCGTGATCCCGGTGGCGGTCCGGTCGTACTTCCGGGTGCCGTCGGGGTTGAACAAGGTGACGCGGGCGGTGAGCCGGGAAGCCGGGGCGTGCCGCTCGTTCACCACGACGACCGAGCGGTCGTCGTACGAGTACTGGACGTGCAGGGGCTCGTTGGCCTTCTTCGCGCCGAAGTAGGCGCCGCCCTGGTCGAGGTAACGGTCCATCAGCTGCCAGTGCAGGGACGTCCAGCCGCTGTTGAACATCCAGTAGACGACCCCGGTCGACGGCTTCGAGGAGTCCGTGGCGTTGCGCCCGTACGCCTCGTACTGGGCGCGGACGTTCTCGTACTGGGCGAGCTGGGCCTTGCGGACGTAGTCGGTGAGGCTCTTCGGGGCGCCGTACCGGCCGGTGAGGGCCTCGTCGTAGATCTTCAGCGTGCCGAAGACGGGGGAGGGGGAACGGTGGTACTGGCGGATCGCCGGGTTCTGCCAGAGGGTGCCCAGCTCGGCGGGTGTCATCATCCGGCGCAGGGTGTCGAGGGTGGGGATGTCCGGGCCCGCGCTGGTCTCGGAGTTGAAGCCGGTGGCGCCGCCCTCACGCTTGGCGTACCAGTAGCCCGGCGGGACCCAGTCGTACGGGCCGGTCATCTTCATGCCCGAACTGCCCAGCTGCGGTGTGGAGTTGTCGGAGGCGGCGGAGACCACCGGGACCGACCAGTCGGCGGCCTTCAGCGCGTCCAGGTACAACTTCTCGATCTTCGCGTCGGGGGCGAAGTCGCTGCCGATCAGGAAGGAGACCACGCTCGGGTGGTCGCGCAGCCGGGCGGCCTCGGCGGCCATCGAGGCCTGGGCGACCGGGTAGTCGGCGGCCGTCCACTTCTCGCCCCGCTCGCCGTCGCCGTTGACCTGGCCCTCCCACTTGTCGCAGCACTCCCAGCCCGGGAGAGTGAGGATGCCGTAGCGGTCGGCGAGGTCGAAGAACTCGTCGGGTTCGATGTGACCTTCCAGCCGGATGGCGTTGAGGCCGAGGTCGAGGGCGTACTTGAGGCGGTCCTCGGTGTAGGTGCGGTCCCAGCGCAGGAACTCGTCGGGTGACCAGCCGCCGCCCTTGATCAGCAGCCGGCGGCCGTTGACCGCGTACTGGCGGGCGCCGTCGGAGTTCAGCGGTGCCCGGACGTCACGGACGCCGAAGCGCTCGTGCGCGGTGTCCGACACCGTGCCGGCGACGGAAGCGGTCAGGTCGAGGCCGTAGAGCGGCTGGCCGCCCATGCCCGCCGGCCACCACACCCTGGGGGAGGTGAGGTGCAGGCCGGGGGTGTCGGCGGGGGTGAAGGTGACGGTCCTGGTCTGGTGGGCGGCGAGCTGGACCGACCGGGTGACGGGCACTCCCGCCACCGTGCCGGAGACCCGGGCGGTGACCGGGGTGTCCGAGTCGTTGCGGGCCCGCGCCTTCACCGTCAGGTCGGCCGTCGCCAGCGACGGCACCGCGAGCTTCGTCACCACGTGCGCGTCGCGCAGCGCGACCGGGCCGCCGCGCCGGACCAGGACGTCCCGGACGATGCCCATGTTCTGGTCGGGCGGCGGCTGGAGCCAGTCGATCCAGCCCATGGTGAGGTTCTTGTCCGGGTCGTTGGGCCGGATCCGGAAGGCGACCGTGTTCGTGCCGGCCCTCACCAGCGAGGTGACGTCCAGCTCGTGACGGGTGTAGGCGCCGGTGACGTCGGCGGTGGTCGCGACCTTCCGGCCGTTCACGTACACGTCCGCCGCCGAGATCACACCGCTGAAGTCCAGGTAGGTGCGCTGTGCGGGGTCGGCCACCGAGAAGTCGCTGCGGTACCACCAGGGCACCTGGAAGGGCGCCTTGGGGATCTTCTTCTGGTTGGTGGAGACGAACGGGTCGGGATGGACGCCGTCGGCGAGCAGCGCGGCCAGGACCGTGGAGCGGGGCCCGGCCGGATACCAGCCCTGTGCCGGGTAGCCGGGGGAGGAGACCGCCGACGCGGAGTCGCGCACCTCGGCCGTCGACCGGATCGCGTAGCCCGACAGCGGAGTCGCCGACCCGGCGGCGGACGGCACACGGGTGATCCGGGCGGCCCCGTGGGCCGGGTCGCGGGCCCCGGCCCAGGCGCTGGTGTTGAGTGAACAGAGCAGTCCCAGGGCCACGGCGGCCGTGGCGAGGCGGTGTCCGGGGGCACGGCGAGGGAACACTGTGGTCTCCAGGCTCGTAAAGTTAGGAAACTTTACTAACTCGCCTCAAGCTAGGGTGCCGTGGAGGCCGTGTCAATCACCGTGGGGTCCGCGCGAGTTGGCGCCGCCGCGGTCAGGAAGCGTCCGACCTGCGCTCGAACACCAGGTCACGGGCGGTGCCCAGGGCCGTGGCCACCGCGCCGAGCAGCACCGCGTCCTCGCCGAGCCGGCTGGGTGCCAGCTTCGGGCGCAGTGGTGTGAGGGTGCGCAGATGCTCTCGCACGGGGCGCAGCAGCAGGTCGACGCTGTGGCCGACACCGCCGCCGAGCACCACCAGGTCGGGGTCGAGCACGGCCGCGGCCGCGGCCACCGTGTGGGCGATCCGCTCGCCCTCCAGGCGTACCGCCTCCACCGCGGCCGGATCGCCCTGGCGCGCCGCGTCGAACACGGACTTCGCGGTGAGCTGCCCGCTCATCCCCAGCCGCCGCGCCGTCTCGGCCACGGCCACCCCCGACACCGCGTCCTCCAGCCGCTCGGGCCCCCGCTGCCGCCCCGGCCAGGGCAGGAAACCGATCTCCCCGGCCAGCCCGTGCGCCCCGGTGAACAGGCGCCCCTCGCTGACCACGCCCATCCCGAGCCCGGTGCCGATCATGATGTACGCGAAGAGCCGGCTGCCCGCTCCGACGCCGTAGGTGTACTCGCCGAGGGCCGCCAGGTTGGCGTCGTTGTGCACCTCCAGCGGGACGCCCAGTTCCTCGCGCATCCGGTCCAGGAGGCCCGCGCGGCCCCATCCGGGCAGATGCATCGCGTACCGCACCCGCCGCTGCCGTTCGTCGTACACGCCCGGTGTGCCCACCACCCCGTGCACCACCTCGGCCGGATCCACCCCCGAGTCGGCGACCACCTGACGGGCGGTGGCGACCAGCAGGTCGGCCATCGCGCCCGAGCCCCGGGCACGGTTGCGCACGTCGGAGCGGGCGACCACGGTGCCGTCGAGATCGGCGACCGCCACCCGCAGCCAGCCCCGGCCCACGTCGATGCCGAGCGCGTGGCCGGCCGCCGGGTCGGGCGCGTACAGCACGGCGGTGCGGCCGCGCTCCGGCACATGGGTGCCGACCTCGTGCACCAGCCCGGCCGACCTGAGCGCGGCGAGCGCGCTGGACACCGTCGGCTTCGACAGACCCGTCTGACGGGCCAGTTGGGCGCGGGAGGCGGAACCGAGCAGACGCAGCCGGTCCAGCAGCAGCCGCTCGTTGGTGCTGCGCAGTCGCTGCCGGCTCCAGGGCTGTTCCTGCTCCTCTACGACGTCGCTGGCGGCCATCGCACCATTCTCACCGATTCCCGACGCATACTTGACGCATCTAGTAAGGCTCCTTAACTTTATCGGCCATCCCGCCGAGTCGGCCGCCGCCCGTCGTACACGCCTCGCCCGCCTCCCCCGCGTCTCGCTCAGGAGCCCCCATGTCTGCAGGTCCCGGTAGTCCCGTCGTCCCGGGCAGTGCGCCACCGGCCGGCGGTTTCGTCCGCCGTGTCGGGCTGTTCCAGGCCACCGCCATCAACATGAGCCAGATGTGCGGCATCGGTCCGTTCGTGACCATTCCGCTGATGGTCGCCGCGTTCGGCGGCCCGCAGGCGGTCATCGGCTTCGTCGCGGGCGCGGTGCTCGCCCTCTGCGACGGCCTCGTCTGGGCCGAGCTCGGTGCCGCCATGCCCGGCTCCGGCGGCAGTTACGTCTATCTGCGCCAGGCCTTCCAGTACCGCACCGGACGACTCATGCCGTTCCTGTTCGTGTGGACCGCCATGCTCTTCATCCCGCTGATCATGTCCACGGGCGTGGTCGGCTTCGTCCAGTACCTGGGCTACCTCGCTCCCGGCCTCGGCCAGACCTCCGGCGACCTGATCGGGCTCGGCGTCATCGCCCTGGTGGTGCTCCTGCTCTGGCGCGGCATCGAGCACATCGCCAGGATCACCGCCGTCATGTGGACGGTGATGATCGCCTCGGTGCTGCTGGTGATCGTCGCCGCGGCGAGCGACTTCAGCCCGCACCTGGCCTTCACCTACCCGGCCCACGCCTTCGACCTGACGAGCGACCACTTCTGGCTCGGCTTCGCCGCGGGCCTGACCATCGGCATCTACGACTACCTCGGCTACAACACGACCGCCTACATGGGCGCCGAGATCAAGGACCCCGGCCGCGTCCTGCCGCGCTCCATCCTCTTCTCGATCCTCGGCATCATGGCGATCTACCTGCTGCTCCAGATCGGCACGCTCGGCGTCATCGACTGGCACCGCATGACGCACCCGGACGACATCGCCTCGACCTCGGTCGCCTCCGCGGTCCTGGAGAAGACCTGGGGCAAGGGAGCCGCCGACACGGTCACCGTGCTGATCCTGATCACGGCCTTCGCCTCGGTCTTCACCGGCCTGCTCGGCGGCTCCCGGGTGCCCTACGACGCCGCCCGCGACCGCGTCTTCTTCCGCCCCTACGAGAAACTGCACCCGAAGCACCGGTTCCCGACGCTGGGTCTCGCGACCATGGGCGTGATCACCGCGATCGGCTTCCTGATCGGCCGCCACACCGACCTGGCGACCCTGATCCAGCTGCTCACCACCGTGATGGTGATCGTCCAGGCGCTGGCCCAGATCGTGGCGCTCACGGTGCTGCGCCGCCGGCAGCCGGCGCTGAAGCGGCCGTACCGCATGTGGCTCTACCCGCTGCCGAGCATCGTCGCCTTCGCCGGCTGGTGCGTGATCTACGGCTACGCCGACCGGAACTCCCCGGGCCGCCACCCCATCGAGTGGTCCCTGGCCTGGCTCGCCCTCGGCTGCGTGGCGTTCCTGGTCTGGGCGCGGCTGGAGAAGGTGTGGCCGTTCGGGGCGAAGGAGATCGAGGAGGAGTATCTGAGCCCGGAGGAGCCGGCCGTGGTGTAGCGTCACGCGTACACGTCAGCCTCATCCGGCGCGGGCAACTCCCGCCGGATGAGGCTTTTTTCATGACCGAACCCATCGAAGCGGACGTCGTCGTCCGCCCCGCCGTCCCCGGGGACCGCCCCGTCGTCGATCGTCTGTGGCTGATGTTCCGCCACGACCTGTCCGAGTTCCGCGGACTCCTGCCGGGGCCCGACGGCTCGTTCCGCAGCGAGCGCGTCGAGGACGCCTTCTCCTCACCCGACTGGGCGGCCTACCTCTTCGTGCGGGGCGAGCACCCGGTCGGCTTCGCGTTCGTCCGGGCGCTGGGCGCGCCGGTGCGGGTGCTCAACAGCTTCTTCGTGACCCGCGGCGCGCGGCGCGCGGGCATCGGGCTGACCGCCGTCCGCGAGGTCCTCACCCGTCATCCGGGCCGCTGGGAGATCGCCTTCCAGTACGAGAACCCGGGCGCCGTCGCCTTCTGGCGGCGGGTCGCGACCGAGGTCGCGGGCGACGCCTGGACGGAGGAGCCCCGGCCGGTGCCGGGCCTGCCGGAGCTGCCGCCGGACGTGTGGATCGCGTTCGACACCTCTCCCTGACCCCACGGGACGGGCGGCCGGCACGGGCGTGCGAGCAACCGCCTGCATGACGCCGGCCGAGCTGGGCGGGCGCATCGCGTTGACCCGGCAGCCGGTGACCCGGCGCCTGGCCGTCCTTGAGGCCGCCGATCTGATCGACACGGCCCGCTCCCGCGGGGGCCCCGGCCGGTCCCCGGCCGCTGAGCGGGTGCGCGGCGGGGCCGGTCCACCGTCACGGACCGGCCCCGCGTCCTCCCTTCCAGGGGATGCCCGATGTGCTCTAGGTCATCGGCGTCCGCTTGGCCGCCGAAGCGGCGCACACCAGCCCGAGGCAGAGGGCCAGCGCGCCGATGACGACGTTGTTGATGACGACGCCCGTGTCAGGGCTGGTGCCGACCACCCAGGGGGCGATGATCATCCAGATGCCCATGGCGCACATGGCCCAGCTCAGGCCGTACATGCGCTCGGGTGCCCTGGTGAAGCCCAGTGCCAGCAGACCTATCGCTATGCCCATGATCAGGTTGTGGGTCACGAGTGCGGGCTGGCTCGCCGTGTAGTGGAGGATCCACGGGGACGCCGCGCAGTACAGGCCGAGCAGGAACACCGGCCCGTCCACGAGCGCGACATCACGGCCGCCGAGCATGCGGGCGTAGCGCTCCCGCATCTCGGAGACATCGGGGTGGCTGGTTATGTCACTTCTGCCGTGCGAGACGTTGGCCATGACTCGTCTCCTTTGACTTACAGGCCTGACCGCGTCTGGTGTGTGCGGTATGCGCCGCTAGATGACATTGTGCTCTTATTTCCTCTTTATGTGTAGCTCTCGGCACTCCCCGGCCGTGCTCAGCCACACTCCCGGGCCCGCCGGAACCGGTCGAGTCCGTCCGCCGGGCCGGCGATCGGCTCCGGGAGCCGGTGCGCCCCGCACGCCCCGCCTCGGCGTCCTCGCGGGCCGCATCCCCCGAGTGTCAACGGCCGCTCCTCGTCCGGTGGTCGGCCGTCGAGGCGGCCGGCCGCGCGGCCGGCACCAGGCGGTGGACGTCCCGCCACGCCGGCTGCCGCACGAACGCCTCGGCGCCCGGTCCGCCGCGCGGTCCCGCTCGCACAGCGGTGGCGCGACCTCGCCGGAGCCGCCCAGGGGCCGCCCGCGGCGGCGGACGGCCGTACAGGCGCAGGCGCGGGTCGGCGGTGAACAGGACGACCGAGAGGTTCGCGGGGCGGTTCCCGAAGCGCTGCGGCGGCAGGCTGCGCAGGCCCTGCCCGCCCATTTCCGCGTGCCCGTACGGCGGAGCGGCCGCCCGCGTCGTCCGGCGATTCCGGCATGTCCGCGTCGATCCCGGGCAGCCGCACCATGACAAGGCGAAAACCGCATGCGGGAGGTGCAGGACCGCTATGGGCGCGAAGGTGCTGGAGCGATTTCCCGCCGGGGCTCCCCGGGGCTCGTGGCCGGCCGAGGAGTACGCGGCGAGGTGCCGCGCCGAAGGCGGGCGGGCGACCGTGGTCATGGATCTGAGCACGGACGCCTTCCTGGTCGTCGTACCCGGCACGGACGACGACCAGCCGCCCTCCACGGGGCACGCGTCAGCCGGGATGTGACCGCTCGGCCCGGACGGTTCTGCCCCGCGTGCCGTACCGAGGCCCTCGGCTCTGCGCGAGCCGGGTGATGAGCAAGAGCGGGCCGGGTGATGAGAACGGGCACCGCGTCCGCCTCTCGTCCGCCGGACGCCCCGGGCCGCGTCGCGGCCTGGGTCGGGCGCCGGGAATCTGCTCGGTCACCCGGCGCGCAGGTTCTGGGCCGGCGTGCCGACGAACTGCTCCACGACCCTGCCGAGACTGATCTGGGACCTCGTCTTCGCCCCGGGCTCCGGGAGTTCGTCGCGGCCGTCGAAGCCGATGCCGCGCATCCTCACCTCGGGCACATCCGTGCCGGACTCGACATGACCTGCGCACGCGGTGGCCCCTCGCGCACCCGACGGCCCGGGCGGTCGCGGGCCGGGGCGTGGCCTGATGCGGGCCTGCCGACGGATCCTTGACCCCTGCTGCGGCCTCCGCGATGCTGTGTTGCGAAACGCGAGATGCGTGCCGTATGGGGCAACATCTCGTCACCTCTGCAGCCGAGGAGTGGCCATGTCTCAGCAGGTCCGTGCCGTCGTCGCGCGGAGCAAGGGCGCCCCTGTCAGCCTGGAGACCATCGTCGTGCCCGACCCCGGCCCGGGGGAGGCCCTGGTCAGGGTCGAGGCCTGCGGGGTCTGCCACACCGATCTGCACTACCGCGAGGGCGGGATCAGCGACGACTTCCCGTTCCTGCTGGGGCACGAGGCGGCGGGGGTCGTCGAGGCGGTCGGCGACGGGGTCACCGACGTGGCGCCCGGTGACTTCGTGATCCTCAACTGGCGTGCCGTGTGCGGCCAGTGCCGGGCCTGTCTGCGCGGGCGGCCCTGGTACTGCTTCAACACGCACAACGCCAGGCAGAAGATGACCCTGGCCGACGGCACCGAACTCTCGCCCGCCCTCGGGATCGGCGCCTTCGCCGAGAAGACGCTGGTGGCGGCCGGGCAGTGCACCAAGGTAGACCCCGCCGTCTCCCCGGCGGTCGCCGGCCTGCTCGGCTGCGGGGTGATGGCGGGCATCGGCGCCGCCCTCAACACCGGCAACGTCGGCCGCGGCGACAGCGTCGCCGTGATCGGCTGCGGAGGCGTCGGCGCGGCCGCCGTCCTCGGCTCGAACCTGGCCGGCGCGGCGCGCGTCATCGCCGTCGACATCGACGACCGCAAGCTGGAAACGGCCCGCGGTCTCGGCGCCACCCACACGGTCAACTCCAAGGAGACCGACGCCGTCGAGGCGGTGCGCGAACTGACCGGCGGCTTCGGCGCCGACGTCGTCATCGAGGCGGTCGGCCGCCCCGAGACCTACCGGCAGGCCTTCTACGCCCGCGACCTCGCGGGCACCGTGGTGCTGGTCGGCGTGCCCACCCCCGAGATGAAGCTGGAGCTGCCGCTGCTGGACGTCTTCGGCCGCGGCGGCGCCCTCAAGTCGTCCTGGTACGGGGACTGCCTGCCCTCCCGCGACTTCCCCATGCTCATCGATCTCCATCTCCAGGGCCGCCTGGACCTGGACGCGTTCGTCACCGAGACCATCGCCCTGGACGAGGTCGAGAAGGCCTTCGAGCGCATGCACCACGGTGACGTCCTGCGCTCGGTGGTGCTCCTGTGACGGGCGACCGCGGTTTCTGACCGCCCCGCCGACCAAGCGGCCCTGCCCCGGTGACGGCACCGGGGCAGGGTTGTACGCGCGGCTCTCGCGGGGTGTGTTTGCCCTGCTCACACTTGGTTTCGAGGGTGCTTCGGCGTGCCCGGGGAACCGCCGTCGCGGCCCGGGCAAACCGGCGCGTGAACTCCTTGACAACGCTTCGCGGCGGCCCGCAGACTGACGTTGCGCTCACCGCAATCCGTTTCGCTATACGCACCGAGGTGTCATGATGATTCCCGCGTGCCGTCTCGCGGATCTACCGCGAGGCGAGGCCCACCGGCTCGACATCGAACCGCCCGTCTCGGTGTTCCACACCGATGACGGCGAGCTCTTCGCCATCGACGACACCTGCACCCACCAGGACGCCTCGCTCGCCGACGGCTGGCTGGAGGGCTGCGAGGTGGAATGCCCCCTGCACGCCTCCAAGTTCGACCTCAGGACCGGCGCCGTGGACGCGCCCCCGGCCAAGCTCCCGGTCCGCACCCACGAGGTCGTCGTGGCGGACGGCACGGTCTACGTCCGGCTGTCCGCCGACGCGCCCAACCTGCCGCCGTGCGTCTCCGCCCGCCTCGCCGGCGGCGCGGCGTGAGGACGGTCGCCGTGGTGGGCGCCTCACTGGCCGGACTGTCGGCCGCGCGCTCGCTGCGCAAGCGGGGGTACGACGGCCGGCTGGTCGTCGTCGGCGACGAGTCCCACCGCCCGTACGACAGACCGCCGTTGTCCAAGGAGTTCCTGACCGGCACCCTCGGTGAGGCGGACCTGGCGCTGGAGCGCGACGACGAGGACCTGCACGCACAGTGGCTGCTCGGGACCCGGGCCACCGGGCTCGACCGCACCGCGCGCTCGGTCCGGCTGGCCGACGGCCGGGAGGTCCGCGCCGACGGCGTGGTCATCGCGACCGGCGCCGCGGCCCGTACCCTGCCCGGCACCGAGGGCCTCGCCGGGGTCCATGTGCTGCGCACCCTCAACGACGCCCGCGCCCTGAAGGACGACCTCGCCCGGGGCGGCCGCCTGGTGGTGATCGGCGCCGGGTTCGTCGGCGCCGAGGTCGCCGCCACGGCGTACGCACTCGGCCTCGACGTCACCGTGATCGAGGCGGCCCCGACCCCGCTGGCCGGACCGCTCGGCGAGGCCATGGGCGCCGTCGTCTCCGCCCTCCACGCCGACCACGGGGTACGGCTGCTGTGCGGGGTGGGGGTCAAGGGGCTGAGCGGTGAGCGCCGGGTGACGGCCGTACTGCTGGAGGACGGCCGCAGCGTGCCCGCCGACACCGTCGTCGTCGGGGTCGGGGCCCGCCCGTGCGTCGACTGGCTGGAGGACTCCGGCATCGCGCTCGACAACGGCGTGAAGTGCGGCGCCGACGGGCGCACCAGCGTGGCCGGGGTCGTCGCCGTCGGCGACTGCGCCAACTGGTACGACCCGCACACCGGCACCCACCGCAGGGTCGAGCACTGGACCGGCGCGCTGGAACGGCCGGACACCGCCGTCGCCACGCTGCTCGCCCACGGTGCTCGGGAACCGAGTACACCCCGGCCGCCCTACTTCTGGTCCGACCAGTACGGTGTGAAGATCCAGTTCGTCGGCCACGCCGCCGGGGCCGACAGTGTGACGGTCGAGGAGGGCTCGACCGACGACCGCAGCTTCCTCGCCGTGTACCGGCGGGCGGGGCGGCAGGTCGCCGTGCTCGGGATGAACCAGCCGCGGCTGTTCACCCGCGCCCGCAAGCAGTTCGGCACCGCCGCGTCCTGACCCGGCGCCCGCGCCACCCCACCGATCCACGACGTCCTCCGAGGAGTGCACCGTGACCTCGACCAGCCTGCCGGACAGCCTGATCGCCACCCTCCCCGGCTCCGCCTACAGCGACCCCGGGATCTTCGCCCAGGAGCAGGAGCGCATCTTCGAGACGATGTGGTTCTGCGTGGCCCGCGCCGCGGACCTGCCGAAACCCGGTGCCTTCCGCACCGTCGACGTGGGCCGCGAGAGCATCCTCGTCACCCGGGCCCGGGACCAGTCGGTCCGCGCCTACTTCAACGTCTGCCGGCACCGCGGGGCCAAGCTCTGCACCGAGGAGGCGGGCGAGGTCAGGCGGGCGTTCCAGTGCCCGTACCACGCCTGGACCTACGACCTGGACGGCAAACTGGTCGCGGCCCCCAACCTCACCAAGATGCCCGACGTCGGCCGCACCGAGTACGGCCTGGTGGGCGTGGCCGTCCGGGAGTGGCTCGGCTATGTCTGGGTGTGCCTCGCGGAGCACCCGCCGTCCTTCGAGGAGGAGGTGATCGGGGCAGCCGTCGAGCGGCTCGGCGACGTCGAGTCGATCGAGCACTACGGCATCGAGGAGCTCTCGGTGGGCAGACGGATCGTCTATGACGTCAGGGCGAACTGGAAGCTCATCATCGAGAACTTCATGGAGTGCTACCACTGCGCCACCATCCACCCCGAACTCACCGAGGTGCTGCCCGAGTTCGCCGACGGCTACGCGGCGCAGTACTACGTCGGCCACGGCGCCGAGTTCGGCGCGGACGTCCAGGGCTTCACCGTCGACGGCTCCGAGGGCCTCGACCGCATCCCCGGGGTCTCGGCGGACCAGGACCGGCGGTACTACGCGATCACCGTCAAGCCGCAGGTGTTCATCAACCTGGTGCCGGACCATGTGATATTCCACCGGATGTACCCGGTGGCCGTCGACCGCACGATCGTCGAGTGCGACTGGCTCTACCTGCCGCACGTCGTCGAGAGCGGCAAGGACGTCAGCCGGTCCGTGGAGCTCTTCGACCGCGTCAACCGCCAGGACTTCGAGGCCTGCGAGCGCACGCAGCCCGGTATGAGCTCACGGCTGTACGCCAAGGGCGGGGTGCTGGTGCCCAGCGAGCATCACATCGGCGCCTTCCACGACTGGGTCCACGGGCGGCTCGGCACCCGGCAGCCGCAGTGACGCCCGTGGCCCGCGCTGGAAGGGGGCGGACGCGGGCCGTACGGCGGTCGTTCAGCGGGCGGCTCAGCCCAGGTACCCCATGCGGTGGCTGATCTCCTCCGCGCCCTTGACCAGCACCGGGGCCAGCTCGTGCATGCGCTCCTCGGTGAACCGGTAGGACGGCCCGGACGCGCTGATCGACGCGATGACCACCCCCTCCCGGTCCCGGATCGGCGCGGCCATGGCGTGCAGCCCGATCTCCAGCTCCTCCAGCGTCCAGGCGTAACCGCGCTCCCGGGCCTCGGCGAGGTTCTTCTCCAGCCTCGCCTTCGAGGAGATGGTGTGCGGGGTCAGCTTCTTCAGACCCCCGTCCGAGATCAGGGCGGCGCGCTCCGCGGCGGGCCGGTGGGCGAGCATGATCTTGCCGCTGGAGGTGGCGTGCAGCGGGGTCAGCTGGCCGACCCAGTTGTGAGCGGTGACGGCGGCCGTGCCGCGCACCTGGTAGAGGTTGATCGCGTAGTGCTCCTGCATCACCGCGATGTTGACCGTCTCGCCGATCTCCTCGGCCAGTCGCTCGCACACCTGCCGGCCCTGCTGGGTGACGTCGATGCGACCCGTCACGGCCCCGGCCAGGCGTACGATGCCGAAGCCGAGCGAGTACTTGCCCCGCTCGCCCGACTGCTCCACGAGACCGCGCGCCTCCAGGGCGCCGAGCAGGCGGAACGCGGTCGACTTGTGAACATCGATCTCGGCGGCCACCTCGCTGACCCCCGCCTCGCCGCGCTGGGCCAGGATCTCCAGGACGCTGATGGCGCGGTCGACGGACTGCACGCCGCCAGAAGATGAGCCGTTCGTTTCGGTATCCGGACTGAAGTTGCTCATAGCGAAACTATACGCGCAGTAAACAACGCGTTCCAAGTAACGCGATGTGAACAAAGATCTTACAAGTTGCGTTGTTCGCAACCTGGTGCGTATAGCGATACCCGTACTAGCATGCCGCGCAATCGACGGCGCGAGCGAGACGAGGCACCATGGCTCCCTTGCAGTACGACTTCGTCATCGTCGGCGGCGGTTCGGCGGGCAGCGCACTGGCGAACCGGCTCTCGGCCGACCCCGGCAACCGGGTGCTCGTCCTGGAGGCGGGCCGCCCCGACTACCCGTGGGACGTCTTCATCCACATGCCGGCGGCGCTCACCTACCCCATCGGCAGCCGCTTCTACGACTGGAAGTACGAGTCCGAGCCCGAGCCCCACATGGGCGGCCGCCGCATCTACCACGCCCGCGGCAAGGTGCTCGGCGGCTCCAGCAGCATCAACGGCATGATCTTCCAGCGCGGCAACCCGATGGACTACGAGCGCTGGGCCGCCGACCCGGGCATGGAGACCTGGGACTACGCCCACTGCCTGCCGTACTTCCGCCGGATGGAGAACTGCCTGGCCGCCGACCCGGACGACGAGTTCCGCGGCCACGACGGCCCGCTCGTCCTGGAGCGCGGCCCGGCCACCAACCCGCTCTTCTCCGCCTTCCTCAAGGCCACCGAGGAGGCGGGCCACGCGCCCACCGACGACGTCAACGGCTACCGGCAGGAGGGCTTCGCCAAGTTCGACCGCAACGTCCACCGCGGCCGCCGCCTGTCCGCGTCGAAGGCGTACCTCAAGCCCGCCAGGAAGCGCCCCAACCTCACCGTGAAGACCCGCGCTCTGGTCACCCGTGTCCTCTTCGAGGGCAAGAGGGCCGTCGGCGTCGAGTTCCAGCGCGGCAAGGGCGCCCTCCAGCAGGTCCGCGCCAAGGAGGTCATCCTGTGCGGCGGGGCGATCAACTCCCCGCAGCTGCTCCAGCTCTCCGGCGTCGGCAACGCGAAGGAACTGAGCGCCCTCGGCATCGATGTCGTCCACGACCTGCCGGGCGTCGGCGAGAACCTCCAGGACCATCTGGAGGTGTACATCCAGTACGCCTGCAAGCAGCCCGTCTCCATGCAGCCGTACCTGGCGAAGTGGCGGGCCCCCTTCATCGGCCTGCAGTGGCTGTTCCGCAAGGGCCCGGCCGCGACGAACCACTTCGAGGCCGGCGGCTTCTGCCGCGGCAACGAGGACGTGGACTACCCCAACCTGATGTTCCACTTCCTGCCGATCGCGGTCCGCTACGACGGCTCGGTGCCGGCGGGCGGCCACGGCTACCAGGTCCATGTCGGCCCCATGTACTCCGACGCCCTCGGCTCGGTGAAGATCCGGAGCAAGGACCCGCGCGAACACCCGGCCCTGCGCTTCAACTACCTCTCCACCGAGCAGGACCGCCGCGAGTGGGTCGAGGCGGTCAGGGTCGCCCGCAACCTCCTCAACCAGCCCGCCCTCGCCCCCTACAACGACGGGGAGATCTCCCCCGGCCCCTCCGTGGCGACGGACGAGGAGATCCTCGACTGGGTCGCCAAGGACGGCGAGACCGCTCTGCATCCGTCCTGCACCTGCAAGATGGGCACCGACGAGATGTCCGTCGTCGACCCGACGAGCATGCGGGTGCACGGCGTGGAGGGCCTGCGGGTGGTGGACGCCTCGGTGATGCCGTACGTCACCAACGGCAACATCTACGCCCCCGTGATGATGATCGCGGAGAAGGCGGCCGACCTCATCCTCGGCAAGCAGCCGCTGCCACCGTCGAAGGCCGTCTACTACCGGCTTCGCGACGCCCAGAAGCAGGCCGGGTAGAGCGCCGTGGGCGCCGAGGCGCTGCGGGCGCTGCTCACCCGGGTCCGCTACGAGGTGCTGCCGGCGCGGGCGACCGAGGAGAAGGTCCTCGCCCATGTGCCCCGCGACGTCGTGGTCACGGTCACGGCGTCGCCGGTCAAGGGCCTGGAGCCCACCCTCGACCTCACCGAACGGCTCGCGGCGCACGGCTACCGCGTCGTCCCGCACGTGCCCGCCCGCCTGCTGCGCGACGACACCCACCTGAAGGACGTCGCGGAGCGGCTGGGCGGGGCGGGCGTCGACGACCTCTTCGTCCCGGCGGGCGACGCCGATCCGCCCGCCGGGCCGTACGGGGGAGCGCTTCCGGTGCTGCGCCGGCTGACCGAGATGGGCAGACCCTTCACCGAAACCGGGATCACCGGCTACCCGGAGAGCCATCCCCTCATCCATGACGACCTCACCATCCAGGCGATGTGGGACAAGCGGGCGCACGCCACCTACATCGTCAGCAACCTCTGCTTCGACGCGCGCGTGCTCGGCGACTGGCTCACCCGGATCCGGCGCCGTGACGTCACCCTGCCCGTGTACGTCGGCGTCGCCGGGCCCGTGCAGCGGGCCAAACTGCTCGCCATGGCCACGAAGATCGGGGTGGGGGAGTCGGCCCGCTTCCTCACCGGGCACGCCTCCTGGTTCCTGCGCTTCGCGGCACCCGGCGGCTACGACCCGCAGCGGCTGCTCACCCGGGGCACGGCGGCGTTCACCGCGCCGTCGGCGGGCGTGGCCGGCCTCCACCTGTTCACCTTCAACCAGGTCGCCGAGACGGAGCGGTGGCGCCGAGCGCTGCTGGACCGGCTGGGCGGCTGACCCACCCCCCGAGGGATGCCGTTTTCGCGGCCGAATCGGGATACGCGGAGCCCTTGACGGCTGTCCGTACATTCAGTCAGGGTGTTCCACCAAAAGCAATCCAATGCACAATGCGCAACGAATTCGGGCTCGAAGGGCGCGGCCGTGGCAGATCTGTATGTGGATGGAAAATGGCGCGCCGCAGTGGCGGGCGGCCATCGCGAGATCCGCTGTCCGGCGGACGGCACCCTCGTCGCGACGGTCTCGGAGGCGACCCGCCCCGACACGGAGGCCGCGATCACCGCGGCCCGGCGCGCGTTCGACGAAGGCCCCTGGCCGCACACCCCCGAGCGGGAGCGCGGCGCGCTGCTGCTGCGCACCGCCGACATCATCGAGCGCGACGCCAAGGAATTCGCCCGCGCCGAGTCCCTGGACACCGGCAAGCGCCTGGTGGAGAGCGAGTACGACATCGCCGACGTCGTCTCCTGCTTCCGCTACTACGGCGGCATCGCCGGCACCGACGCCGGTCGGGTGATCGACACCGGACGTGACGACGCCGTCAGCCGTGTCGTGTACGAGCCGATCGGCGTGTGCGGGCTGATCACCCCGTGGAACTACCCGCTGCTCCAGGCCTCCTGGAAGGTCGCGCCCGCCCTCGTCGCGGGCAACACGTTCGTCCTCAAGCCCAGCGAGCTCACTCCCTCCACCGCGATCCTGCTGCTGAAGGCACTGGCGGAGGCCGGACTCCCGCCCGGCGTCGGCAACCTCGTCCTCGGCGCCGGCCCCGAGGCAGGCGCCGCGCTCTCCGAGCACCCCGCCGTCGACATGGTGTCCTTCACCGGCGGACTGGAGACCGGCAAGCGGATCATGGCCACCGCCGCGGCGACCGTGAAGAAGGTCGCCCTCGAACTGGGCGGCAAGAACCCCAACGTCGTCTTCGCGGACGCCGACTTCGACACGGCCGTCGACTTCGCGCTCACCGCCGTCTTCCTGCACTCCGGGCAGGTCTGCTCGGCCGGCGCCCGGCTGATCGTCGAGGACACGGTCCACGACGCCTTCGTGGACGAGGTCGTCCGCCGTGCGCGCCTGATCCGCCTCGGCGGCCCCTTCGACCCCGAGGCCGAGACCGGCGCGCTGATCTCCGCACAGCACCGCGAGAAGGTCGAGGCGTACGTCGCCGCCGGGATCGCCGAGGGCGCCGTACTGCGCTGCGGCGGCACCCGCCCCGACGACCCCGCCCTCGCGAACGGCTTCTACTACCCGCCCACCGTCCTCGACGCCTGTCGGCAGGACATGCGCGTGGTGCACGAGGAGTCCTTCGGGCCCGTGCTCACCGTCGAACGCTTCCGGGACGAGGACGACGCCGTCCGCATCGCCAACGACACGGAGTACGGCCTCGCCGGCGCCGTCTGGACACAGGACGCGGGCAAGGCCCAGCGGGTCGCCCGCAGGCTGCGCCACGGAACCGTGTGGATCAACGACTACCACCCCTACGTGCCGCAGGCGGAATGGGGTGGCTTCGGGCACTCGGGCGTGGGCCGCGAGCTGGGACCGACCGGCCTGGACGAGTACCGAGAGCCCAAGCACGTCTGGCAGAACATCCAACCCCGGCCGCAGCACTGGTTCCGCGGCTGACGCCGAAGAGAGGCCCCCACCATGACCCCAGCCCCGACCGAGGTGTCGCAGCGGCGCGACACGTCCCAGGACTCTCAGGACCGCACCCCGGTCATCTCCGTGCGCCGGCTGTGGAAGGTGTTCGGGCCCAAGGCCGACGAGGTGCCGGGCTCCGAGGAGCTCTGCGGGCTCACCCGCCGCGAGCTGATGGACCGCACCGGCTGCACCGCCGCCGTCCGGGACGTGAACTTCGAGGTGTCGCCCGGCGAGGTCTTCGTCGTGATGGGCCTGTCCGGGTCCGGAAAGTCCACCCTGGTGCGATGTCTCACCCGGCTGATCGAACCCACCGCCGGGGAGATCGTCTTCGAGGGCGAGGACATCCGGGGCGCCGACGCCCGGCGGCTGCGGGAGCTGCGGCGCAGCAAGTTCTCCATGGTCTTCCAGCACTTCGGCCTGCTGCCGCACCGCAAGGTCGTCGACAACGTGGCGTTCGGCCTGGAGATCCGGGGCATGGGCAGGGCCGACCGTATGAAACGCGCGATGGAGACCGTCGAACTGGTCGGTCTCGCCGGGTACGAGAACTCCTACCCCGACCAGCTCTCCGGCGGTATGCAGCAGCGCGTGGGCCTGGCCAGGGCGCTGGCCGGCGACCCCGACGTCCTCTTCTTCGACGAACCGTTCTCCGCACTCGACCCGCTGATCCGCCGCGACATGCAGAGCGAGGTCATCCGGCTGCACCACGAGGTCGGCAAGACCATGGTCTTCATCACCCACGACCTCTCCGAGGCACTCAAGCTCGGCGACCGCATCCTGATCATGCGGGACGGCAGGATGGTCCAGTGCGGCACCGGCGACGAACTCGTCGGCGCCCCGGCGGACGACTACGTACGGGACTTCGTCAAGGACGTGCCGCGCGGCGACGTCCTCACCCTGCGCTGGATCATGCGGCCCGCCGAGCCCGACGACGCCCTCGACGGACCGGAGCTGGGACCGGACGTCGTGGTCCGCGAGGCGACCCGGGCGGTGCTCGCCGCCGAGAAGCCGGTCAAGGTCGTCGAGAACGGCGAACTGCTAGGCATCGTCGGCGACGAGGAGATCCTCGCCGTCGTCGCCGGGCAGGAAGGCGGCGCGTGATGGCTGCGGTAGCCGACGCGACCGCGCCGGCCGTGACGATACGCGAGAAGATCAGCCGCCCGATGGTGGTGGCGGCGATCCTGGTCGTCTGGCTGGTGCTCTTCGCCGCGTTCCGCGGGCGGCAGACACTCACCCTGGCCGCCGCCGACCTCACCGGCCTGCACCGCTGGCTGAACGACGTCAACGACAGCATCGGCGCCAACCGCAACTCCAACCCGGTCTTCCTCTACTTCTTCAACGAGATCCGGCTGGCCATCGACAACCTGGTCACCTTCGTCCAGTCCCTGATCTCCCAGCCCACCGGCGGCCGCCCGGTCCCGCAGATCGGCTGGCTCGGCGTCGTCGGACTCACCGGCTACGTCTCCTGGGCCGTGGGCAACTGGCGGGTCGCCCTGCTGGCCGTCGCCGGCTTCACCTTCTTCGGGCTCCAGGGCCTGTGGCAGGAGAGCATGGACACCCTGGCGCTGACCCTGTCGGCGGTCCTGGTGGCCCTGCTCATCGGCATCCCGCTCGGCGTGTGGGCGGGGCTCTCCGACCGGTTCAACCGGGTCATGACGCCCTTCCTGGACTTCATGCAGACGCTGCCGACCTTCGTCTACCTCGCCCCGCTGACCCTGATCTTCCTCATCGGCGGCGCCTCCGCCGTCATCACCACGGTGATCTACGCGGCCCCGCCCGCCATCCGCATCACCGCACACGCCATCCGCTCCGTCCCCGAGACCACCGTCGAGGCGGCCGACTCGCTCGGCACCACCCGCACCCAGCAACTGGTCAAGGTGCTGCTCCCGATGTCGAAGCGCACGGTCGTCATGGGCGTCAACCAGACCATCATGGCCGCCCTGGCCATGGTCACCATCGCCGCCCTGATCGACGCGCCCGGCCTCGGCAAGACCGTCGTCCAGGCCCTCCAGTCGCTCGACGTCGGCACCGCCTTCAACGCCGGCCTCGCCATCGTCGTCATGGCCATCGTGCTGGACCGGGTCACCACGGCCGCCGCCGCGCGCACCGAGACGCGGCGCACGGACGGACGGTTCCTGAAGTGGCGCCGCCCACTGCTCGGGGCGGGCGGAGTCGCGGCCCTCGTCCTGGTCTACCTCTCCCACACCTACGTCTGGGCGGCCGAGTTCCCCGGCGACGGCACCGCCGGCAGCCACATCGCGAGCGCCGCCGACACCGCGACCACCTGGCTTCAGGACCACCTCTCCGGCCTCACCAACGCCCTGCGGGACGCCCTCACCAACGGCCTGCTCAACCCGTTCCAGACGCTGCTCACCGACTCCCCGTGGTGGCTGGTCGGCGCCGTCCTGGTCGGCCTCGGCGCGGTCCTCGGGGGCTGGCGGGCCGGGGCGACGGCGGCCGTCTGCGTCGGGCTGCTGGTCGGCACGGGCCTGTGGTCGGACAGCATGACCACCCTCGCCTCCACCGCCGTGGCCACCGCCCTGGTGATGCTGGTCGGCGTCGTCTTCGGCGTGTGGATGGGCCGCAGCACGCTGGTGGACCGGCTGATCCGGCCCACCCTGGACGCGGCGCAGGTCATGCCGCCGTTCGTCTATCTGGTGCCGTTCCTGGCGCTCTTCGGCGCCACCCGCTTCACGGCGATCGTCGCGGCCGTCGTCTACGCGGCACCCGTCGCCGTCAAGATCATCGCGGACGGGGTGCGGAACGTGTCCGCGCCCACCGTGGAGGCGGCCACCTCGGCCGGGTGCAACACCTGGCAGATCATCACCAAGGTCCAGCTGCCGATGGCACGCAGCGCCCTGACCCTCGCGACCAACCAGGGCCTGATCTACGTGCTGTCGATGGTTGTGGTGGGCGGCCTGGTAGGGGCGGGCGCCCTCGGCTACGACGTCGTGGCCGGTTTCTCGCAGGGCGAGCTGTACGGCAAGGGGCTGGCGGCAGGGCTGGCGATCGTACTGCTCGGAGTCATGTTCGACCGGATCACACAGGCTGCGGCGCGACGCACCAGGGCATAAGGAGCTCTACACCATGGCACAACACTGGCGAGCCGGCGCGGCCGGCCTGGCCGTCCTCGGCCTCACCCTCACGGCCTGCGGCGGCGCGAAGGTCGGCGACAGCAGCTCCGCCGGCTCGACGTCCTCGGGCGGCAAGTGCGGCACCTTCAACCTGGCCGTCAACCCCTGGGTGGGCTACGAGGCGGACGCGGCGGTCGTCGCGTACGTCGCACAGCACAACCTCGGCTGTACGGTCAACAAGAAGGACCTGAAGGAGGAGATCGCCTGGCAGGGCTTCGGGACCGGCGAGGTCGACGCCGTCCTGGAGAACTGGGGTCACGACGATCTGAAGAAGAAGTACATCACCGGACAGAAGACGGCCGTGGAGGCCGGTTCGACCGGCAACAAGGGCATCATCGGCTGGTACGTGCCGCCGTGGCTGGCCAAGGCGCACCCCGACATCACGAACTGGGGGAACCTCAACAAGTACGCCGCCCAGTTCAAGACCTCCGAGTCCGGCGGCAAGGGCCAGCTGCTCGACGGCGACCCGTCGTACGTCACCAACGACGCCGCCCTGGTGAAGAACCTGAAGCTGAACTTCAAGGTGGTGTACGCGGGCAGCGAGACCGCGCTCATCCAGGCCTTCAGAACGGCCGAGAAGAACAAGCAGTGGCTGATCGGCTACTTCTACGAACCGCAGTGGTTCCTGTCCGAGGTGCCGCTGGTCAAGGTCGACCTGCCCAAGTACACGACGGGCTGCGACGCCGACGCGGCCAAGGTCGCCTGCGACTACCCCGTCTACGACCTCGACAAGATCGTCAGCGCGAGCTTCGCCAAGTCGGGCAGCCCGGCCTACGACCTGGTGAAGAACTTCCACTGGACCAACGACGACCAGAACACCGTGGCCAAGTACATCGCGGTGGACAAGCTGTCGGACGACGCGGCGGCGAAGAAGTGGGTCGACGCCAACCCCGACAAGGTGAAGGCCTGGCTGAAGTAGCGGGGGCCGCGAGGAGAGCCGTTCCGGGACGCCCGGCGGGCGGTGCGCAGCTGTGCGCGCCGCCCGCCGGGCGTTGCCGTTTCCCGCCGTCGCGGGGGCCGTTCCCCAGGCCCTTCCCCTGGCTGTTCCGCTAGGTCGCCACCCCTTGACACCCCTCCTCGGAGGCGGGCACATTGAGTTGCGCAACCTGAATCACGTTGCGCACAAAGCAACTGCACCGGTCTCAAGTTCGGAGGTTGGGCGATGGCGGGACCCCGAGTGGTCATCATCGGAGCGGGCGTCGTGGGGGCGGCCCTCGCGGACGAGATCTCCGCACGCGGCTGGACCGAGGTGACCGTGGTCGACCAGGGCCCCCTCCCGGCGACCGGGGGCTCGACCTCGCACGCGCCGGGCCTGGTCTTCCAGACCAACCCCTCGAAGACCATGACGGAGCTGGCCCGCTACACCGTCGAGAAGTTCTGCTCCCTCGACGTCGACGGCAAGCCCTGCTTCCTCCAGGTCGGCGGCCTCGAAGTGGCTACCACCCCGGAGCGCCTCGCCGAGCTCCACCGCCGGCACGGCTGGATCACCGCCTGGGGCATCGAGGCGCGGATCCTCACCCCCGAGGAGTGCGTCGAGCAGCACCCGCTGGTCAACCGCGACCGGGTCCTCGGCGGCCTGCTCGTCCCCACCGACGGCCTCGCCAAGGCCGTCCTCGCCGTCGAGGCCCAGATCCGCCGGGCCACCGAGCGAGGCGTCCGCTTCCTCGCCCGCCACGAGGTCCTCGACGTGCGGCAGAGCGAGGGCGCCGTCACCGCGGTGGTGACCGACCAGGGCGAGATCCCCGCCGACGTCGTCGTCTGCTGCGCCGGCATCTGGGGTCCGAGGATCGCCCGCATGGTCGGCATGAACCTGCCCCTCACCCCGCTCGCCCACCAGCTCGCCTGGACCGGCCCGGTCCCCGCCCTGGCAGGCCAGACCGAGGAGGCCGTCCGCCCGATCCTGCGCCACCAGGACGCCGACCTCTACTACCGCGACCGCTTCGACGGCCTCGGCATCGGCTACTACGGTCACCGCCCCATGCCGGTCTCCGCCGACGACATCCTCTCCGTGGACGAGGCCGACCAGATGCCCTCCGTCCTGAAGTTCACCGAGGAGGACTTCGAGGACGCCTGGACCGAGACCCGGTCCCTGCTGCCCGCGACCCGCGAGGCCAAGGTCGAGGAGGGCATCAACGGCCTGTTCTCCTTCACCACCGACGGCTACCCGCTGCTCGGCGAGTCCCCGGACGTCAAGGGCTTCTGGGTCGCCGAGGCCGTCTGGGTCACCCACTCCGCGGGCGTCGGCAGGGCGGTCGCCGAATGGCTGGTCGACGGCCACTGCTCCTCGTTCGACCTCCACGAGTGCGACGTCAACCGCTTCGAACCGCACCAGCTCTCGCCCGAGTACGTCCTCGCCCGCGACTGCCAGAACTTCGTCGAGGTCTACGACATCCTCCACCCCCTCCAGCCGTCCGGGAAGCCGCGCCCGATCCGCACCAGCCCCTTCCACACCCGCCAGCGGGAACACGGCGCGTTCTTCCTGGAGGCCAACGGCTGGGAACGCCCCCAGTGGTACGAGGCGAACGCGGGCCTGGTCGAGGGCCGTGCCATCCCCACCCCCAACGACTGGGCCGCCCGCTACTGGTCGCCGATCGTCGGCGCCGAGGCCCAGGTCACCCGCGAGACCGTCGCGATGTACGACATGACCGCCCTCAAGCGCCTGGAGGTGAGCGGCCCCGGCGCCGCGGACTTCCTGGAGGGCCTGGCCACCGGCAAGGTCGCCAAGTCCGTCGGCTCGGTGACGTACACGCTGCTGCTCGGCCACGACGGCGGCATCCGCAGCGACATCACCGTGGCCCGCCTCGCCCCGGACCTCTTCCAGGTCGGCGCCAACGGCAACCTCGACCTCGACTGGTTCACCCGGCACCTCCCGGCCGACGGCACGGTGCAGGTCCGCGACATCACCCCCGGCACCTGCTGCATCGGCCTGTGGGGCCCGCTGGCCCGCGAGGTCCTCCAGCCCCTCACCGACGAGGACTTCTCCAACGAGGGCCTCAAGTACTTCCGCGCCAAGCGCGCCTACATCGGCTCGGTGCCGGTCACCGCGATGCGGCTGTCGTACGTCGGTGAACTCGGCTGGGAGCTGTACACGACCGCCGACCAGGGCGCGAAACTCTGGGACACCCTCTGGCAGGCGGCCGAGCCCCTCGGCGGGATCATCGCCGGCCGCGGCGCCTTCAACAGCCTCCGGCTGGAGAAGGGCTACCGCTCCTTCGGCACCGACATGACCTACGAGCACGACCCCTACGAGGCCGGCGTCGGCTTCGCCGTCAGGCCCGACAAGGGCGACTTCGTGGGCAGGGCCGCGCTGGAGCGCCGCAAGGCGGCGGTACGGCGCCGGCTGAGCTGCCTCACCGTGGACGACCCGCGGGCCGTCGTCATGGGCAAGGAGCCGGTGTACGACGGTGACCGCGCCGTCGGCTACGTGACCAGCGCGGCGTACGGCTACACGATCGGCAAGGGGATCGCGTACGCGTGGCTCCCGGCGGAACTGGCGGTACCCGGGACCGGCGTCCGCATCGGGTACTTCGACCAGCGAGTGGAGGCCGTGGTGGCCGAGGAGCCGTTGTTCGATCCGGCGATGAGCCGTCTTCGTGGGTGAGGGACGCACGTGGTGCCGTCGTTCGGCTGCGGGCTCGTTGCGGCAGCCGCACTGTCGGCACAGCCCCGCGCCCCTCGCGGGGCGCCGCAGTTCGGCTCCTTGGAAGGAATACCGCCGGTGACCGAGAGGAACGCGAAACCCGCATGAACGCCCTGCACACGTCCCTGGCCGAGCTCGACCCCGAGGTTCATGCCGCGCTCCGTGCCGAGCTGCACCGTCAGCAGTCCACCCTGGAGATGATCGCCTCCGAGAACTTCGCGCCCGCCGCCGTGATGGAGGCGCAGGGATCGGTCGCGACGAACAAGTACGCCGAGGGCTATCCCGGTCGCCGCTACTACGGCGGCTGCGAACACGTCGACGTCACCGAGCGGCTGGCGATCGAAAGGGTCAAGTCGCTCTTCGGGGCCGGGTTCGCCAACGTCCAGCCGCACTCGGGCGCCCAGGCCAACACCGCCGTCTTCTTCGCCCTGCTCCGGCCCGGCGACACGGTCCTCGGCCTCGACCTCGCGCACGGCGGCCACCTCACCCACGGCATGCGCCTCAACTACAGCGGCAAGATGCTCAACGTCGTGCCGTACCACGTCGGTGAGAGCGACAACCTCGTGGACCTGGACGAGGTGGAGCGGCTGGCCAGGGAACACCGCCCGAAGATGATCATCGCGGGCTGGTCGGCGTACCCGAGGCAGCTCGACTTCGCGGCATTCCGCCGGATCGCCGACGAGACCGGTGCCCTCCTCATGGTCGACATGGCGCACTTCGCGGGCCTGGTCGCGGCGGGACTTCACCCCAGCCCCGTGCCGCATGCCCACGTGGTCACCACGACCACGCACAAGACCCTCGGCGGGCCGCGCGGCGGGGTCGTCCTCACCAACGACGCCGACCTCGCCAAGAAGATCAACTCGGCGGTGTTCCCCGGCATGCAGGGCGGCCCGCTGGAGCACGTCATCGCGGCGAAGGCCGTCTCCTTCAAGGTCGCCGCGTCCCCGGAGTTCGCCGAGCGCCAGGCCCGCACCCTGGCCGGCGCCCGCATCCTCGCCGAGCGTCTGACCCGGTCCGACGCGGCCGCGGCGGGAGTGAAGGTGCTGACCGGGGGCACGGACGTCCATCTCGTCCTGGTCGATCTGCGCGACTCGCCCCTCGACGGCCGGCAGGCCGAGGACCTGCTCCACTCGATCGGCATCACCGTCAACCGCAACGCCGTCCCCTTCGACCCGCGCCCGCCCATGGTCACCTCCGGCCTGCGCATCGGCACCCCCGCGCTGGCCACCCGGGGCTTCACGGCGGCGGACTTCGCCGAGGTCGCCGACGTCATCGCGCTGGCCCTCCAGCCCGAGCCGGACACGGCCGCCCTGCGCGCCCGCACCGAGGCACTGGCCGCGAAGCATCCGCTCTACCCGCACCTCTCGCACGACGGAGACGCCCGATGAGCCCCCGCACCCCCGGCGCCGACCTCCCCGACCACCCGGACTTCCTGTGGCGCACACCCGAGCCCAGGCGGTCGTACGACGTCGTCATCGTCGGCGGCGGCGGACACGGCCTGGCCACCGCCCACTATCTGGCGAAGAACCACGGCATCACCAACGTGGCCGTCCTGGAGAAGGGCTGGCTCGCGGGCGGCAACATGGCCCGCAACACCACGATCATCCGCTCCAACTACCTGTGGGACGAGAGCGCGGGCATCTACGAACACGCGCTGAGACTCTGGGAGGGCCTGGAGGAGGAACTCGACTACCCGATCCTCTTCTCGCAGCGAGGCGTCCTGAATCTCGCCCACAGCCTCCAGGACGTCCGAGACAGCGTCCGCCGGGTGGAGGCGAACCGCCTCAACGGCGTGGACGCCGAGTGGCTCGACGCGGACGGCGTCAAAGAGGTCTGCCCGATCGTCAACACCTCACCCGACGTGCGCTACCCGGTCCTCGGCGGCACCTACCAGCCCCGTGCCGGCATCGCCAAGCACGACTACGTGGCGTGGGGCTTCGCCCGCTCCGCGGACGCGGCCGGCATCGACATCATCCAGAACTGCGAGGTCACGGGAGTGGACGTGGCGGGCGGCAGGGTCGTCGGCGTCCAGACCACCCTCGGCCCGATCGCCGCCGGCAAAGTGGCCCTGTGCTCGGCCGGCCACACCTCGGTCCTGGCCGCCATGGCGGGCATCGGACTCCCTCTCCAGAGCCACCCCTTGCAGGCCCTGGTCTCCGAACTCCTGGAGCCTGTCCACCCCACCGTCGTCATGTCCAACGCGGTGCACGTGTACGTCAGCCAGGCGCACAAGGGCGAGCTGGTGATGGGCGCGGGCATCGACGCGTACAACTCCTACACCCAGCGCGGCGCGTTCCACATCATCGAGGAGCAGATGGCCGCGGCCCTCGAACTCTTCCCGGTCTTCGCCCGCGCCCACGTGCTGCGCACCTGGGGCGGCATCGTCGACGTCAGCCCCGACGCCTCGCCGATCGTCGGCCTCACCCCGGTGGACAACCTCTACCTCAACTGCGGCTGGGGAACGGGCGGTTTCAAAGCCACCCCCGGGGTCGGCTGGGTCTACGCCCACACCATCGCGCAGGACACCCCCCACCCCCTCAACGCCCCCTTCTCGCTCGACCGTTTCACCACCGGCGCGCTCGTCGACGAGCACGGCGCTGCCGCGGTGGCCCACTAGGGAGCCCGACCATGCTGCTCATCCCCTGCCCGTGGTGCGGGCCCCGCGACGAGACCGAGTTCCACTACGGCGGCCAGGCCCACGTCCCCTACCCCGAGAACCCGGCGGCCCTCACCGACGAGCAATGGGCCCGCTATCTCTTCTTCCGCGACAACCCGAAGGGCCCGTTCGCGGAGCGCTGGTCCCACGCGGCGGGCTGCCGACGGTGGTTCAACGCGGTACGCGACACATCCACGAACGAGATCCTGACGGTGTACAGATCAGGCGAACCCCGTCCGCTGCCCACCGAGCCCCCTTCCCGGCCGACGCCGCCTGCTTCGGCCGGTCCGGCGGTGTCCTCTGCGCCGACGCGGCTTTCCTCAGCCGGTCCGGCGTTCGAGGACGCGGCCGTTCAGGCCGAAGGGGGGTCCGGGGACGCGGCCCCCAGCAGGGCTGAAGGGGCGGCGCCCCGTCAGGACGGGACGGGCACGGGCGGCGGGGGCGAGACCCCTCCCACCCGCACCCCCACCGGCGGCCGGATCGACCGCACCACCCCCCTCACCTTCACCTTCGACGGCACCCGGTACCAGGGCTACCGAGGCGACACCCTCGCCTCCGCCCTCCTCGCCAACGGCGTCATCCAAGCCGCCACCAGCATCAGACTCGGCCGCCCCCGGGGCATCTTCTCCGCCGGCGTCGAGGAACCCAACGCGGTCGTCCAGATCGAGGCCCCGTTCCCCGAACCCATGCTCCCCGCCACCACCGTGGAACTCCACGACGGCCTGGTGGCGACCAGCCTCCCCGGCCAGGGCCGCCTCGCCACCACCCCCGACCCGGCCCGCTACGACGCCGTGTACGCCCACTGCGACGTACTCGTCGTCGGCGCGGGCCCCGCCGGCCTCGCGGCCGCGGCCGCCGCGGCGACCAGCGGAGCCCGTGTCATCCTCGCCGACGACCAGCCGGAACCCGGCGGCAGCCTGCTCGGCACCGGCGAGCACCTCGACTGGGTCGCCGCGACCCGCACCCGCCTCGACGCCGCCCCCGAGGTACGCGTCCTGCCCCGCACCACCGTCTTCGGCCACTACGACGACAACCACCTCCTCGCCGTGGAACGCCGCACCGCCCACCTCGGCGCCGACGCCCCGCAGCACGTCTCCCGCGAACGCGTCTGGCGGATCCGCGCCCGGCGCGTCGTCCTCGCCACCGGCGCCCACGAGCGTTCCCTCGCGTTCGGCGACAACGACCGCCCCGGCGTGATGCTGGCGAGCGCGGCCCGGACCTACCTGAACCGTTACGCCGTCCTGCCCGGCCGCCGCGCCGTCGTGTTCACCACCAACGACACCGCCTACGCCGCCGCACTCGACCTCGCCGCGGCCGGGGTGACCATCGCGGCGATCGTCGACACGCGCCCCGCGCCGGGGGAGTGGGCCGAACGCGCCCGGTCCGCCGGCATCGAGGTGCTGACCGGCCACGCGGTCACCGGCACAGCGGGCGGCGCCCGTCTCACGGCCGTGACCGTCGCCCCGTACCAAGCCGGGACCGCCACCGCGGACGAACCCGAACCCACCGCCCCGCAGCGCGAGTTCGCCGCCGACCTGCTCCTGGTCTCCGGCGGCTGGAACCCGGTCGCCCACCTGTTCAGCCAGGCGGGCGGCAGGCTCCGTCACGACGAGACGCTCGGCGCGTTCGTCCCCGACAGCTGCGGTCAGGCGGTCGAGGCCGCGGGCGCCGCGAACGGCACCCCCGACCTCGCCACCGCCTTCGCCGAGGGCGCGGCGGCAGGAGCACGCGCGGTCGAGGCCGAGGGCTACCCCACCGGGACGCCCATGCCCGCGCTCCCCGCGGTCACCGTCCAGCCGCACACGCCGCCCATGCACGTCTTCACGGTCCCCACTCCCACCGCCGCCCCCCGCTTCGTCGACCTCCAGCGCGACGTCACCGTGGCGGACCTGACCCGTGCGACCGGCGCGGGCCTGCGCTCGGTGGAGCACACCAAGCGCTACACCACGGCAGGCACCGCCAACGACCAGGGCAAGACCGGAGGCGTGCTGGCGAGCGGGGTGGTCGCCGAACTCCTCGGCGTGGACCTCTCGGCGCTCGGCCTGCCCACCTTCCGGCCGCCGTACACCCCCGTCTCCTTCGCCGCCCTCGCCGGGCGCGACCGCGGCGCGCTGCACGACCCGGTCCGCACCACCGCCCTGCACGGCCGGCACGTCGAGCACGGCGCGCTCTTCGAGAACGTCGGGCAGTGGAAGCGGCCCTGGTACTACCCGCGGGACGGCGAGGACATGGAGACCGCCGTGCTCCGCGAGTGCCGCGCCGCCCGCGAGGGCGTGGCCTTCATGGACGCCTCCACCCTCGGCAAGATCGACGTCCAGGGCCCGGACGCGGCGCTCTTCCTCGACCGGCTCTACACGAACATGATGAGCAGCCTGAAGGTCGGCATGATCCGCTACGGCGTGATGTGCCGCCTGGACGGGATGGTGTTCGACGACGGCACGGTCATCCGGCTCGCCCCCGACCGGTTCCTCGTCACCACCACGACCGGCAACGCGGCGGCCGTTCTGGACTGGATGGAGGAGTGGCTGCAGACCGAGTGGCCGGACCTGCGGGTGCACTGCACCTCGGTCACCGAGCACTGGGCGACCGTCGCCCTGGTCGGCCCCCGGTCCCGCGCGGTCCTCGGCTCGCTCGCGCCCGGACTGGCCGTGGCCAACGACGACTTCCCGTTCATGGCCTGGCGGGAGACCACCGTCGCCGGCATCGAGGCCCGCGTGTGCCGGATCAGCTTCTCCGGCGAACTCGCCTACGAGATCAACGTGTCGCCCTGGCAGGCGGTCGCGCTCTGGGAGGCGCTGTACGAGGCGGGGGCGCCGTACGGCATCACCCCCTACGGCACCGAGACCATGCACGTGCTGCGCGCGGAGAAGGGCTACCCGATCGTCGGCCAGGACACCGACGGCACGGTCACCCCGCAGGACCTCGGCATGGGCTGGGCGGTGTCGAAGAAGAAGCCCGACTTCATCGGCAAGCGCTCCTACGCCCGCGCCGACACCGTCCGCCCGGACCGCAAGCACCTGGTCGCCGTCCTCACCGACGACCCCGGGGCCTTCCTCCCCGAGGGCACGCATCTGGTCGCCGACAGCGAACTGCCCGCCCCGCCCGTCCCGATGCTCGGCCACGTCACCTCCAGCTACCGCAGCGCCGCGCTCGGCCGGACCTTCGCGCTCGCCCTGGTCAAGGGCGGCCGGGACCGCATCGGCGAGCGCCTGTACGCCCCGGTCGGCGACCGGTTGCTGCCGGTGACCGTCGCCGGTCCCGTCCTCTACGACCCCGAGGGAGCCCGCCGCGATGGCTGACACCGCCCCGACCGCATGCCGGCGCAGCCCCCTGGCGGGCGCCGCGCCCCGCCTGGCCGCCGTGACCCGCTCCTCCAAGGGCGCGCTCCGCCTGGCCGAACTCCCTTTCCTGGCCCAGGTGAACGTCCGCCTCGACGCCAAGAGCCCGGCGGCGGACGCCGTCGGACCGGCCCTCGGACTCCAGCTGCCCACTGAGCCGAACACGGTGGTGCACGCGGGAGAGGTGACCGCGGTGTGGCTGGGCCCCGACGAATGGCTGGTGGTGGGCCGGCCCGGCACCGAGCGCGAACTGGAGGGCCGGATCCGCGCCGCCGCCGGGGACGAACCGGTCGCCGTCACCGACGTCTCCGCCCAGCGCACCACCCTCCTGGTCGGCGGCCCGCGCGCCCGTGACCTGCTCGCCCACGGCTGCGCCCTGGACCTGCACCCACGCGCCTTCGGACCCGGCCGCTGCGCCCAGACCACGCTGGCCCGCACCCAGGTCGTCCTGGTCGCACGGGACGAGACCAGGGCCGGGTTCTGGGTCCTGGTGCGCTCCTCCTTCGCCGGCTACCTGGCCGACTGGCTGCTGGACGCGGCCGTGGAGTACGTCTGAGGAATCGCGAACGGCGGGCCGGCACCCCGAGTTCCGGGGCGCGGCGAACGAGGCCTACTACCACCTGTGGCCGCAGGACCG
>NZ_JBFBJL010000088.1:0-31944 GCF_040686075.1 Streptomyces sp. NPDC086519 | reverse complement strand
AGATCAGCCCGCAACAACTCACCCAGCGCCGCCTCCCGCTCCCCCTCGGCCACCCCGCTCAGATCCACCTCCCGCCACGGCACCTCCACCGCACGCCGGACGACCTGGACGGGTTCGCCGGACTTGCGGGTGAGGAAGCCGGCCCGCAGCGCCGGGTGCCGGCGCAGCAGCGCCGCACAGGCGGTGCGCAGATCGGCGACGCGCACCGGGCCGGTCAGCTCGACGGGGGTCTGCGTCAGGTAGACGTCGACGCCTCGGTCGTCGTAGGAGGCATGGAAGAGCAGGCCCTCCTGGAGCGGGGTGAGGGGCAGCACGGCCTCGACCGAGGGCGACGAGGACTGAGGAGACCGGTTCACGGCGATACCTCCCATTCGGACTCGAATTCGGCAAGCTCGTCGACGTCCAGCTGGACGAGGAGTTCCTCGCCCGGCGGCTGGGCCCGCTCGACGGGATCGGGATCGGGGGCGAGGGCGACGGCGGCTTCGGCGAGGGCCGCCGGTGTGTGGTGGCGGAACACGTCCTGGGGTGTCATCGCCAGGCCCGCCCGCCGTGCCCGGGCCACCAGCTGGATCGCGCGGATGGAGTCCCCGCCCAGCGCGAAGAAGCCGTCCTCGGCGCCGGCCGCGGTGCCGAGCACGTCCGCGAACAGCCGGCACAGCAGTTCCTCGCGCGGGGTGGCGGGAGGACGCCCCCGGGACACGGCCGCGGCGGGCGGAGGCGGAAGTGCCCGCCGGTCGAGTTTGCCGTTCGGCGTCATCGGCAGAGCGTCCAGCAGTACGACGGCCGAGGGCACCATGTAGTCGGGCAGCGCACGGGCGACCTCACGCAGCAGCTCGGCGGGGTCCGGGGAAGCGCCCTGCGCGGGTACGACGTAGCCGACGAGCCGGCTCTCCCCGGCCGCTTCCTGCCGCAGCACCACCTCGGCGCGCCCCACCCCCGGGCAGCGGGCGAGTTCGGAGGCGATCTCGGTGGGTTCGATACGGAAGCCGCGCACCTTCACCTGGTCGTCGGCCCGCCCGAGGTACTCCGTCACGCCGTCCGCGCGGCGCCGGACCAGGTCCCCGCTGCGGTACATGCGGGAGCCCGCCGGGCCGAAGGGATCGGCCACGAAGCGCTCCGCCGTCGCCGCCGCGCGCCCGGCGTAACCGCGCGCCACACCGGTGCCGGCGATGTACAGCTCGCCGACGACTCCGACCGGCACCTCGTGCAGAGCCGCGTCCAGCACATACAGCCGCGTGCCGGCCGTCGGCCGGCCGATCGGCAGCGGTGCCTCCGCGGCGTCGCCGGGCGCGAGGGTGTGACGGGCGGCGAAGGTCGTGGTCTCGGTGGGGCCGTATCCGTTGGTGACGCTGACGGCGGGGCAGGCCGCGCGTACGCGGGCGAACGCCTCCGGGGATCCCGCCTCGCCGCCGGTCCACACGTGGTCGACGGTGGCGAGCGCCTCGGGGCACTCCTCGGCCACCAGGTTGAACAGGGCGGCGGTCAGCCACAGGGCACTGACCCGGTGCCGGGTGATCTGCTCGCGCAGCGTCTCGGTGTCCAGTGGGCCGGGCGGCGCCACCACGACCGTGCCGCCGGCGAGCAGCGGCACCCACAGCTCGTAGGTGGAGGCGTCGAAGGAGTGCGGAGAGTGCAGCAGAACCGTGTGATGACCGCTGCGCCAGCACGGGTCGAGGGCCAGTGCCGCGACGTTGGCGTGGGTCACCGCGATGCCCTTGGGCTCACCCGTCGACCCCGAGGTGTACATGATGTAGGCGGCCTGGTCCGGGTCGCACGGGACGGCCCGCGCCGGCGCGTGGCCCTCCTCGCCGTCGTGGTCCTGGTCGAGGGGCAGCACCGGGACGGCTGAACCGGCGACGAAGTCGAGTCCGCGCGTCGCCGCGTCGGCCAGGAGCAGCACGGCGCCGGACCGTGCCACCAGGGTGTGCAGCCGCTGCGCGGGGAACCGGCTGTTGAGGGGAACGTAGGTGCCTCCGGCCCGGAGCACGGCCAGGATCGCCACGACGAGGTCCGCGGAGCGCTCCGCCAGCAGGGCGACCGGGCTCTCGCGCCGTACGCCGGCCGCGGTGAGCCGGCCGGCCAGCCGGCCGGCTCGTGCGTCCAGTTCGGCGTAGGTCAGCTCGGTCCCGTCCGCGACCACGGCGAGCGCGTCGGGGGTGCGGCGGACCTGGTCGGCGAACAGCTCGGTCAGGGGCCGTGCCCCGGGGCCACCGCCGGTGGCGTTCCAGCGCTCCCGTTGCCGCAGCTCCGTGTCGTCCAGGAGGGCGTGCCGGGACACCGGATCGTCGGGAGCCTCGGCCACCTGTTCCAGGAGCCGTCGGTAGTGGCGCGCGAGCTGGTCGGCCGTGCGGGCGTCGAACAGGTCCGCGTCCACGGTCAGCGCGCCGGTGACACCGTCGCCGCGTTCGGTGAAGGAGACGCTGACGTCGAAGAGGGATCCCCCGAAGTCGACGTCGACCTGCTCCACCGCGAGGCCGGGCGGCCGGAAGCCGGCCGTCTCGTCCCCCGCCTCCACGAACATCACCTGCACGAGGGGATTGCGGTTGGCGATTCTCTCCGGCTGGAGCTCCGCCACCAGGCGTTCGAACGGCAGGTCGGCGTACGTGAACGCGTCCAGGGCGGTACGGCGCACCTGGGCGAGCAGTTCCCCGAACGACGGGTCTCCCGACAGATCCGCCCGCATCACCAGCGTGTTGACGAAGAAGCCGATCAGCCGCTCGAACTCGACCCGGTCCCGGCCGGCGACCGGGGTGCCGACGGCGATGTCCCGCTGGCCGCTGTAGCGGGCCAGCAGACTCTGGAATCCGGCCAGCAGGGTCATGAACAGCGTCGCGCCGTGCCGCTCACCCAGCAGGCGCAGCCGCGCGGTCAGGGCCGCCGGCAGGGCGAACCGCGCCGTGTGACCGCGCCCGGTGCGGTGGGCGGTACGCCTGCGGTCGGACGGCAGGTCCAGGGGGGTGAGGTCGGCCAGCTGCCGTGTCCAGTACCGGATCCGGTCGGCCATTCCGCCGCCGTCGAGCAGGCGGCGCTGTTCTCGTGCGTAGTCCGCGTAACCGATCGCCGCTCCGGTGCGCGCACGAGGACGAGCACGCTGTTCGGCCGCGTAGTCCGCGCCGAGTTCCTCCCACAGGACGGACATCGACCAGCCGTCTGTCGCGATGTGGTGAACCGCGAGGGCGAGGACATGGTCCTCCTCGCCCAGCCGCACCAGGGTGGCGCGCAGCAGGGGCCCCTCGGCGAGGTCGAACGGGCGGGCCACGCTCTCCCGGGCGAGCTCGACGGCCCGCGTCTCGCGCCGGTCCGGGGACACCGCGCTCAGATCCACCACGGGCAGCGGCACCTCCGCCGCGTCCAGGAGGACCGGTCGCGGCCGTCCGTCCTGCTCCTCGAACACGGTCCGCAGCGGGGGATGACGGTCGACCAGGGTGCTCAGGGAGCGCCGCAACGCCGGGACGTCGAGGGGTCCGCGCAGTCGCAGGACCTCGGGGATCACATAGCCGGACGTGCCCTCGGCCATGCGGTCGGCCATCCACAGCCGTTCCTGGGCGTACGACGGCAGCAGGGGCTCGTCGGGCGTCGTCCCGCCCTCTGCCAGGGTGGAGGGGGGCGTCATCGTGGCGCGGGCGGCCCGGATGCGCTCGCGTATCCGTGCCTGAACGTCGGGCGGGACGTCGGGGGTCACTGGGTGTCTCCCTGGAGATGAGAGCCGTCGGACGCGGCCCGTGCGAACGGCTCGGGGGCGAGATCGGTCAGCAGGGCGGCCTCGACCGCGTCGGCCAGCGAGGCCACCGTCGGGTGCTCGAAGACCAGCCTGAGCGGCAGTTCGATGCCGAGGGTGCTGCGCAGCCGGGACGCGACGCGCATGGCCTTGAGCGACTGGCCGCCGGAGAGGAAGAAGTTGTCGCGGCGGCCCACGCTGTGCCGCCCGAGCACCTCGGACCAGACAGCGGCTATCAGCTGTTCGGTCTCGGACACCGGGGCCTCGAACTCCTCGCCGCCTTCCGGGTCTTCGCGGGCGGGGGACGCGGGGAGCGACGCGGCGGACGGTTCCGGTCCGACGAGGGGGGCCTGCGGGGTTTCGGCCATGGCGGTCAGCAGGTCCCGCAGCTCGCCGGCCAGCCGCTCGGCGGCGGGACCGTCCAGTACCTCGGGCCGGTGGTCGAGGTCGAACCTGAGCCGTGGGCCGGGCAGCACGATCAGGTTCACGGAGTAGTGGGTCGCGTCGGTGGCGCGTACTCCGGCGATCCGCAGGCCCTGGCCCGCGTCCCGCAGCGCATCCTGGTCGAGGGGGTAGTTCTCGAAGGCCACGACGGTGTCGAAGAGGGTGCCGAGGCCCGCGGACTCCTGGACGTCGGTGAGGCTCACGTGCTGGTGCTCCAGCAGAGCGGCCTGCTCGTGCTGGAAGCGTTCCAGGGCCTCGGCCAGCGGTTCGCCGGGCCGGAACCGGAACCGTACCGGCAGGGTGTTGATGAAGAGCCCGACCATGCCCTCCACGCCGTCCAGTTCCGGGGTGCGCCCGGAGACGACCCCGCCGAAGACCACGTCAAAGCGCCCGGTGAGACGGCTCAGCAGGATTCCCCACGCCCCTTGCACCACGCTGCTGAGCGTGAGGCCCCGTTCGCGTGCGAAGGCGGTCAGCCGCCCGGTGGCCTCCGCGGACAGTTCCCGGCTGATCCGCTGTGGCAGGGCGCGCATCCGGTGCGGGTCCGCACCGGCCAGCACGGTCGGCGCGTCCAGGCCCGCCAACGCGTGCCCCCACGCCGCCAGCGCGCGACGCCTGTCCTGTCCGTCCAGCCATTCCAGGTAGGCGCGGAAGGGCCGGGCCGCTTCGGGCTCGGGCGGCGTGGGCCCGTCTCCGGCGGTGTGGGCGTGGTAGCGGCCCAGCAGGTCGGTGAGGATCACCGGTGTCGACCATCCGTCCCACAGGATGTGATGGTTCGTCAGGATCAGCCGTTGCCGGCCGGGTGCCAGCCGTACGACGGTGATCCGCAGCAGCGGCGGCCTGGCCAGGTCGAAGCGGCGCAGCCGGTCTTCCTCCAGCAGCAGTTCGAAGGACGCTTCCCGTTCCTGGGCGGGCAGGCCGCTCAGATCCGCCTCCGCGACCGGGAGCTCCACGTCCTGAAGCACGAACTGCACCGCTTGGGGCAGGTCGCGGTCGGTGAATCCGGCGCGCAGCGCGGAGTGACGGCGCATCACGTCGCCGCAGGCCGCGCGCAGCGCCGCGAGGTCGAGTTCACCCTCCAGGTCGAGGACGATCTGCCCGGTGTAGGCGTCGACCTCCGTCTCGTCGAAAGCGGCGTGGAAGTACATGCCGGACTGCAACGGAGCCAGCGGCAGCACGTCCTCGACGCCGGGATGCCGGGCGAGAAGCCCGTCGAGGGCCGCCTGGTCCAGCCCCGCCAGGGGAAAGTCCTCCGGGCGCGGCTCGCGGACGGGCGGCGGCGTGCCCTCGGCCCCGCCGGCCAGCCGCCGCAGGACCGCGGTCCAGTCGTCGGCCAGAGCGGCCGCCTCGTCCTGGGCGATCACGCCGCCCGCCCAGGTCCAGGCGGCGTCGAGTTCGAGGCGGCCGCCCTCCTCACGGGCCAGGACGTTCAGTTCCAGGGCATGCTCCAGCGGCATCCGCGCGTCGCTGTCGGCCCGCAGCGGCGCCGTGCCGGGCACGGGACTCCAGTCACCGTGCGGCGGTGCGAAGCGGCCGAGGTAGTTGAAGAGGATCTGCGGGACGTTCGCCGCGGCCAGCCGCGGCCCGGTCTCCGGATTGAGATACCGCAGCAGTCCGTACCCGGTACCCGCCGCGGGCACCGCGCGCAGGGTGTCGGCGATGCGCCGGACCAGTTGTCCGGGCGCCGGCTCCGCGCCGCTTGGGCAGAGGTCCGCCAGCGGGACCCGGAGCGGATACTGCGTGGTGAACCAGCCGACGGTCCGGGTCAGGTCCGCGTCGCCCCGGGCGGCTGTTCTTCCGTGCCCCTCCAGGTCCACCAGCACGTCCGGCTCCTGCGCCTGCCCACGGCGCACGCGCCTGCGCCGGACGGCGAGGACGAGCGCGGCCAGCAGGATCTCCTGGGTGCCGGTGCCGAGTTCGGCGGGCACGCCGGTGAGCAGGGGGCGCGCCACCTCGTCGGGCAGGGTGACGGTCAGCCGCCCCGCCGATGCGACCGTGTCCCGGCCGGGGTCCAGGGGCCGGTCGCCGAGCAGCGGTTCACGGACGGCCGTCGCGCCCAGCCAGTAGGGCAGTTCGGCCACGGTGTCGTCCGCCAGCGCCGAGGCCGCCTGCTGCCGGGCCCAGGTCCGGAAGGGAACGCCCGGCGCGGGCAGCGCCGCCGGCCGCCCGGCGACGGCGGCTTCCCAGGCGGCGGCGAGGTCCGACGGCAGGATCCGCCAGGAGACCCCGTCGACGACGAGATGGTGCAGGAGCAGCAGGAGGCGACCGGGCCGGTGTGCTCCCGCGTCGAACCACACGGCCTGCACCATGCTGCCCGCCGCGGGGTCGAGCCGGCCGAGGGCGGCTTCGGTCTCGCGCCCGACCGTCTCCCACACGTCCTGGTCGGGCAGTCCGGAGATCCCGACCCGCAGGAACGACGCGGCGGCGTCCACGGACCCGGGTGGCGAGATCGCGCAGGTCCACTCGGCGGGGCCGCCGTCCGTCCGGACCCGCATGCGCAGGGCGTCGTGGTGGTCCAGGACGGTTTGCAGGGCCGTCACCAACGAGTCGCGGCCCACGCCGGACGGCACCTGGAGCAGCGTCGACTGGCTGAACCGCCCGCTGGGCCCGCCGGATTCGCGCAGCACGTGCATGACCGGCGTGAGCGGCACGTCACCGTAGGCGTCGGACTCCGGCGGGGCCGCCGCCTGTTCCACGGCGGCGGGCCGGCCCTCGTCGGGGAAGGCCGCCGCCAGAGCGGCCGCCGTCTTGTGTTCGAACACGTCGCGGAGGCTGAGGACGACGCCGGCGGCACGGGCGCGGCTCACCAGGGTGATCGCGGTGATGCTGTCACCGCCGTGCACGAAGAAGTTGTCGTCCGGACCCGCCGACGGTATCCGGAGCACCTCGGCGAACAGGGCGCAGAACAGCGCCTCCCGTGAGGTGCGCGGCGCGTCGTCCGCCGGGCCGGGCGCCGGCTGCGGGACGGCCAGCGCCGAGCGGTCCAGCTTGCCGCTGGCGGTGAGCGGCAGTTCGTCCAGCAGAACGTACCGGTGCGGCACCATGTACCGCGGCAGCGCCCGTTCCAGGTGCCGCTGGAGGTCCTCGTCCGTCGCCGCCGCGCCGTCCCGGCCGACGACGTACGCGACCAGACTCCGGCCGGTCCCGGGCAGCTCCTGCACCAGGACGGCGCACTGCGCGACCTCAGGATGGCGGGAGAGTTCCGCCTCGATCTCCCCCAGCTCGATCCGGTGCCCGTTGATCTTCACCTGATGGTCGATCCGGCCGAGGAACTCCAGCTCGCCCGCCGCGGTCCACCGCACGAGGTCGCCCGTGCGGTACATGCGGGTGCCGGGCTCGGCCGCCCACGGGTCGGGAACGAACCGCTGTGCGGTGAGGGCGGGGTTGCCGAGATACCCGCGGGCGACACCGGCGCCGGCGACGCACAGCTCTCCGGGGAAACCGGGCGGCACGAGACGCAGCCGCCGGTCGACGACGTAGGCGCGGTGGTTGACGGTCGGCCGGCCGATCGGCGGGGTCCGCCCGAGCGAGGGGCCCGTGCAGTGCTGCATGGTGACGACCACCACGGTCTCGGTGGGACCGTAGGTGTTCCAGACCTGTCGGCCGGGTGCCGCCCAGCGGTCGACCGCGTCGCCCGAGGGGGCTTCTCCGCCCACGGAGAGGAACCGCAGCGCGGGCAGCCGCGCCGGGTCGAGCAGCGGCATCAGCGCGGTGGGCAGGTCGGCCACCGTGACCTCGCGGTCCTTCAGCAGCGCCTGCAGACGGTCCGCGTCCGTACGCTCCTCGTCGGTGGCCAGGACCAGGGTCAGTCCGCCGAGCAGGGAGCCGAAGATCTCCAGGACCGACACGTCGAAGGTGAGCGCGGCGAAGCCGAGGCACCGGTCGCTCTCGTCGAATCCGGTGGCGGCGAGGTAGCGCACGACGAAGTTGGCCGCTGACGCGTGAGTGACGACCACTCCCTTGGGCCGGCCGGTGCTGCCCGAGGTGTAGAGCACGTACGCCGCGTTCGCCGGCAGGGTGCGGCGGCCGGCCGCGGCCGGCGGCGGGGTGCCGGCCCGCTCACCCGTGACGCCGACCACGGTGCCGATCTCCCGCGGCAGGCGCTCTCGCAGTGCTCGACGGGTGACGGCCACCTCGATCCCCGCGTCCTGCGCGATGAAGCGCAGGCGCTGGGCGGGCAGTGCGGGATCGAGCGGTACGTAGGCACATCCGGCCTTCAGGACGCCGAGCAGGGCCACCACCATGTCGGCGGACCGCTCGACGCACACGCCCACCCGCTGCTCCGGGCCGGTCACCTCGCGCAGCCGGGCCGCGAGGGTGTCGGCACGGCGGTCGAGTTCGCGGTAGCTGACCTCCTCCTGCGCGCAGACGACCGCGATGGCATCCGGTGTACGGGCGACCTGCTCCTCGAAGAGTTCGTGCAGCGTACGGTCGGGAACCGGCGCGGTGCCGCCGTCTCCGGCCGCGAGCAGCCATGCCCGCTCGTCGGGTGTCGGCACCGTCAGATCACCGACGTGCGCCTCGTTCCCGGCCCGGGCGAAAGCGGCCAGGAACGCGACGAAACGGCTCTGGTGAGCCCTGAGTTCCTCCGCACTGCCCCGGGAGGAGTCGTACTCGCTCTGGATGCCGAAGGGTTCACCGGTGCCGCGGTTGTAGATGTTGAACGAGAGGTGGTCCACGGGTCCGACCGCGAGGTTGTGCGCGGTCGCCGAGGCGCCGGCGAAGGCCACGTCGTAGTCGAACGACATGATGTTGACCTCGGCGCCCCACAGCTCGCGGCCCAGGTCGCCGATCCCGAGGTCCCGCCGCAGCTCCTCCCGGGGGTAGCGCTGATGCCGCAGAGCCTCCCGGATGGCCGCCGATGTCGCCCGCACCAGCTCCCGGAGCGTCATCCCGTCCCGTACGGCCAGGCGGAGCGGGAGGACGTTGGAGAAGACACCGCGCATCTCGCGGGTCTCCGGGGTGGTCCGGCCGGTGACCGGCATCGCGATGACGACGTCCTCGGCACCGCTGACGCCGTGCAGGTACGCGGCGGCCGCCGCGTAGACCAGGGCGGGCCAGCCGGTCCCGGCCGCGCGGGCCGCGTCGCGCAGGGCCTGGGTGTCCTCCTGCGTGAACTCCGCCGCGTCGCGCACGGCGAGGCCGGACGGCGTGGCCTCGCCGCGGCCGCCGAAGGCGACCGGCTCCGGCGCGTCGGCCAGACGTGCCGTCCAGTAGGCGCGGTCCTCGGCGAACGCCTCCGACGCGCGGTAGTCGCGGTCGATCTCCACCATGCGCCGCGCGGAGGAGGGAGCGGTGGCCGGTATCCCGGTGCCCTCGACCAGGGCGGTGTAGATCTCGGCGATCCGCCGGGACAGCAGCGATCCGGTGACTCCGTCGGCGATGAGATGGTGCCTGCTGTGCAGGAAGAAGTGCCGCTCCGGGCCGAGTCGGTACAGCACGACGATGCCGAGCCGGCCGTTCGCCAGGTCCACGGGCTGGGCCAGCGCCTCCCGCATCATGGCCAGGGCGGCCGCCGGCGGGTCGGACCGCGAGGTCAGGTCCACCACTTCGCACACGTCCTCGTCCGTGACCGGAACGAGTTCCTGGCGGGCTTCGCCGTCGCGTTCCACGAACCGCACGTTGAGTGTCTCGGTCTCCGCCTGGAGTGCGCGCAACGCCGCCCTGAAGCAGTCCAGGTCAAGAGCGCCGCGGATGTCGAAGTACTCGGCGATCCTGTAGTCCGCACGCGACGGGTCGAGTTGCTGGGCCAGCCAGATACCGACCTGCGCCGACACCAACGGCAGATTTTCGCGCTCGCCAGCAGACATCATTCAGTCCAATCCTCTACGGCCGGGAATACTGCGTCATGTCGCCCTCGCCGGAGGGTAGAAATCCCACCGCCCCATCGGAAGTCACGAAAACGGGCCACCCGCACAGACTCTTTCGACCGGTGATATCCCGTGTCAAACAGCCCGGCACGTCGCCTCAACGCACGGAGGCCTGGCCGGTTCTCACGCAGACGCCCTCAGTATGACGTCGAATCAAGCGCACGGCGCACACGAGTATTCGTGACTGGCCGCCGGCCCGACGCCGCACAATCATGAGCGTCGAGAACTTCCTTGGCCATGCACAGAGTCCCGTATCGGAGAAAACACATGACTCCCGAAATCGAGGCCGCTTTCGAGAGAATACGGCGCTCTCACGGCTCGGGCTCGACAGACCGGGTCGAAGAGATGCTGTACGGGAGCGGTCAGCACCGGCATCCACTACAGAAGGACGCCAAGTGGATCCTGCCGGGCATCAGTCCACGCCCCTGGCACGACCCTCACGAGCATGCCGAAATAGCGCCGGTCGTGCGCACTTTCGAGGCCGCGCACCCGGCGATCAAGGAAGAGCTCAACGCGGCCTGGGAGGCGCGCAGGCAGGAGTTCGCGGATTACGAGCATTACCTGATGCGCCAGCAGAACTGGCAGGCCCTTTATCTCTTCAAGTCCGGGCGGCTGGTTCCCGAGTCGGCCGAACTGGCTCCCACCGCAATGCGCGTGTTCTCGAAGGAGGTGGTGGAGACGGGGAAGCACTGCCCGCTGCTCGAAGCACACTTCTCGACCCTGCTGCCGGGAGCGTCCATCGCACCGCATTGCGACCTGTGGAACTTCAGTATCAACCTCCACCTCGCCATCGACATCCCGGAAGGCTGCGGAATTCGCGTGGCCGACGAAACGCGGGAGTGGAAGGAGGGAGAGTGCCTGCTCTTCGACTACTCCTTCGAGCATGAGGCGTGGAACCACGGCACACGGCCCCGCAGTTGCCTGCTCGTGGACCTGTGGCACCCGGAGACCACTCTCGCCGAGCGCGAAGCCCTCACCCTCGTCGTCACGGAGATCCGCCGTCTCACGGCCTGACCACCGAAGCGGCCGCGCCGGGCGGGAGGTCTTCGCAGGGGCCACGGCGTACTTGATCAAGCCGTTCGTGACGCCTGCACGTCGCCGCGGCGTCCGCGCGGCCGTGGAGGAGGACCCACAGGCTCGTGGGTGGTCTCCTTCACGGCCGCGCGGGCGCCCCGGCCGGGGCGGCCGGCCGTGCCGCGACCCGTGACCGGTGTCAGTCGACGGTGAGGACGATGCGATCCCGCACGTCCCCGCTTTCCAGCAGCCGGTGCGCCTCGGCGGCCTCCCGCATCGGCATGGCCCTGCGGCCCTTCATGCGCAGCCGTCCCTCGGCCAGCAGGGCCATGCCCTCGTCCAGGGCGCCGGGAGCGCGGTCCGCCGTGGGCGCCGAGAGCACGACCCCGAATTCGGGCGCCGCGTGGTCGGACAGGGTGATGACCCGCTGCGGTCCCCCGGCCAGTTCCACGGCGTCGGCGAGTGCTCCCTTGCCGGCCGCGTCGAAGACGGCGTCCACGGACCCCAGGGCCCGGACGGCGGCCACCAGACCGGGGCCGTACCGGACCGGCGACGCTCCGAGTTCCACGGCCAGGTCCTCGTCCCGCGCGCCCACCGCGCTGATGACCCGCACGCCCCGGGCGACCGCCAGCTGCGTCGCGATCACACCCACCGAACCGCCCCCGCCGAGGAGGAGAAGCGTCTCTCCGCTTCTGACCCGCAGCTGCCGGAGCACACCGGCCGCGGCCTCCACCGAACTCGGCAGCGCGGCGGCGTCCACCCATGACACCGACTCCGGCTTGTGCGTCCAGATCGAGGCCACCGCGTACTCGGCGTAGCCGCCGCGGCCGAACAGGACGGCGGCCACCTCGTCACCGACGCGCGTGCCCGCCACGCCGGGACCGACGGCATCGACGACACCGGCCACCTCGTAGCCCAGCACGGGCTCCGGAGGCAGGGGGAACCTGAGACGGCCGGAGCGGATGTCCAGGTCGGTGGGGCCCACCCCCGCGGCCCGGACCCTGATCCGGATCTGCCCGTCACCGGGCTGCGGCATGGGAACCTCCGCCCACTTCAGGACCTCCGGCGGACCGTACCCAGACATGACAACGGCGTTCGGCATGATGACTCGCACCTTCTTCCTTGCCCGGCTCGCGCGTCGTCTCGCGCGACACACATATAGTTGATGTATCACACATCTTGGGACGGGTCGCTGTCAACGGCCGAACCCGTCAGGGCGAGGCCGGTGCCGTGCATGGTTCTCTTCCCGGAAGGGCGTGGGACTCAGCGCACGAGACGGGCGTAGGCGCGCAGTTCCTCCGAGAAGATCCGGGGCTGCTCGAACGCGGCGAAGTGACCGCCGGCGGGGATGTCGTCGTTGAAGTAGACGAGGTCCATGTACGCCTTCTGCGCCCACACCTTCGGCGTGCGGACCAGTTCCGCGGGAAAGACGCTGAGACCGACCGGGAGGTCCAGCACCGTCAGGCCGTGACTGTTGCGGGCGGCCTCCCAGTACAGCCGTGCCGAGGAGGCGGCCGTGTTCGTCAGCCAGTACAGGGTGATGTCGTCGAGCATGCGGTCGTAGCCGAGGACGCGTTCGGGGCGGTGGTCGCCGTCCGTCCAGTCCGTGAACTTCTCGAAGATCCACGCGGCCTGCCCCGTGGGCGAGTCGGCGAGTCCGTAGCCGATGGTCTGGGGACGGGTGGCCTGTTCCTGGAAGTAGCCGGAGCCCTGCGCCGCGAAGGCCTGCTGCTGGGCGATCGCGGCCTGCTCCTCCGGCGTGCTGTCGCCGAGGGCGGTGTTGCTCAGCAGGAACTCGGGCAGGTTGAGGTGCACGCCGAGCAGGCCGGCCGGGCGCTGCTTGGCCATCTGTGTGGTGACGGCCGCCCCCCAGTCCCCGCCCTGGGCGATGTAGCGGCGGTAGCCCAGTCGCCGCATCAGCTCGATCCACGCGGCGGCGATGCGCGCGGGATCCCATCCGGTCTGCGTCGGCCGGTCGGAGAATCCGTACCCGGGCATCGAGGGGATGACGACGTGGAACGCGTCGCGGGCGCTGCCGCCGTAGCGGGTGGGGTCGGTGAGGGGGCCGATCGTGTCGAGGAACTCGACGAAGGAGCCGGGCCAGCCGTGGTTGAGGATCACCGGCAGAGCGTCGGGGTGCCTGGACCGGACGTGCAGGAAGTGGATACCGAGGCCGTCGATCTCGGTGCGGTACTGGCCGGCCGCGTTCAGCCGGTTCTCCAGGTCACGCCAGTCGTACCGGGTGCGCCAGTGCTGGACGAGGGCGCGCAGCCGGCCGAGCTGGGCGCCCTGGGAGCCGTCGTCGACGGTCTCCGCCTCCGGCAGCCGGGCCGCGGCCAGCCGGCGCCGCAGGTCGTCGAGCGCGCGCTGCGGCACGCGGAGGCGCAGCGGGGTGATGTCCGGACCGGCCGGGGGCAGGGTGAGATCCGCGACGGTCGCGGCCTGGGCCATGGGGGCGCCGACGGTCAGGCCCGCCGACAGCGCCGAGGCCGCTCCGGCGACGGCGGCCGAGCGCAGGAAGCCACGACGGGTGTTCGTCCGCGGCGCCTCCTCGGCGAGGGGAGGTTCGACGGAACGCGAGTCTGTGAACACGGTTTCTCCGTAAGTCACTGGATGATGAGGGGTCCGGGAACCGCCGGCAGGGCGACACCGGCCCCCCTCTCCCCAGAGAGGTGCGCTTCTCCCCCGAAACGCCGGGACATGTACCGCGGGCTCACCGCCGCCTCGGCCGTCCGGCCCGACGGCATCCGGCGACCGCGGCCCGATCCTAGGAACGAACTAAGTGACATGTCAATTACCTGAGGCGACCACGAGACCAGTTGACATGTCACATATATTCTTCCTACGGTGGCGGGACGAAGGCTTCCCGTACCGCGCCGACGCCTCCGCGACCGTGCCGGGCGGCCCTTCGGCAAAGGAGGCCGGTGCCGAGCGGCCGTCGGCACCAGGGCACGCATCCGGCCGGAGAAAACCCTGTGGACCTCGGCCGCGCACGAACGTCTCCCTACGCCGCCGGCCCCGCCGGCGGGTCCCCCTCCCTCTGCAGTTGGAGCACCCCATGCGCTCACCACGTCATCCCGGCTCGGGCGCCGACGAGGCCTCTTCCGGGCCGTCACGGCGCAGTCTGCTGCGGACCGCCACCGTCGCCGGCCTGGCGACCGCCGTCCCGGCGGTCCTGAGCACCGACCTCGCGTCCGCCGCCACCACCGCGGCCGGTCCGCTGTCCCTGCCGAAAGCCACCAGCAGCATCACACCGCTGGAACTCCACGCGCCCGAAGCGCTGCTGAAAGACCTGCGCCGACGCCTGGCCGACGTCCGCCTCCCCGAACCCGAGACCGTCGGCGACAACAGCCAGGGCGTCCAGCTCGCCAGGCTGACCAGCCTGCTCCGCTACTGGCGCACCACGTACGACTGGCGCCGCCTGGAACGGCGGCTCAACGCCCTCGGCCAGTACCGCACCGAGATCGACGGCCTCGGCATCCACTTCCTGCACGTCCGCTCCCGGCACCCGGACGCCACCCCGCTCATCCTCACCCACGGATGGCCGGGCTCCTTCCTCGAGTTCGTGAAGGCGATCGGCCCGCTGACGGACCCCACCGCCCACGGAGGCACCGCCCAGGACGCCTTCCACGTGGTCGTTCCCTCACTGCCCGGCTTCGGCCTCTCCGACCGGCCGGACACCACCGGCTGGACCACCGCCCGCATCGCCGCCGCCTGGGCCACCCTCATGGAACGGCTCGGCTACACCCACTACATCGCCCAGGGCGGCGACTGGGGCGGCGGTGTCACCACCCAACTCGGCAAGCTGCGCCCCAGGGCGCTCCGGGGAGTCCACCTGAACTTCCCGGAATACACCTTCAGCCCGCCCCTGGCCGACACGACCACCGCCGCGGAGGAGGCGGCGCTCGCCCAGATCCAGACCTTCTCCGAGCAGTACTCCGGGTACCACAGGGAACAGTCGACCCGGCCCCAGACCGTCGGCTACGCCCTCGCCGACTCCCCCTCGGGACAAGCGGCCTGGATCTACGAGAAGTTCCTCGACTGGACCGACAACACCGGCCGCCCCGAGGGCGTTCTGTCCCGGGACGACATGCTCGACAACATCACGCTGTACTGGCTCACCGACACCGCCGCCTCCTCGGCCCGCCTGTACTGGCAGAACTACGGCGCCTCGGGACTGACCACGCTCGACCTGCCGGTGGGACTGAGCGTCTTCCCGCACGAACTCGTCCGCACCCCGAGGATCTGGGCCGAACGCGCCTACAGCGACCTCGTCTACTTCAACGACCAGATCCCCCTGGGCGGACACTTCGCCGCGTTCGAACAGCCCCTGCTGTTCACCCGGGAAGTCCGGAAGTTCGCCCGCCTGGTGAAGTGACCCCGGACCACCCCTGACGCGGATCCCGAAGGGAGGGCGCGCGGTCGGAGAAGGCGCACGACAGGCCTCCGCCGCCGCGCCTCCGCACTCCGCCCCGGACACCGGCACCCGCCCGCCCGCCCGCGAGCCGATCCCAGCGCTTCGCGCACGCCCAGGAAGGTAAGATGGTGGAGAGGTCAACCTTCTCGTAGGGTGGGGCGATGCCCATGGAGGAAGCACCCCGCTGGCTGAGCCCGGTCGAGGAACGAGCCTGGCGAGGCATGCTGCGCATGCACGACCTGCTGGTCAATCAGGCCGGCCGGACCCTGCAGAGCAAGTTCGGGCTGTCCGCGACCGACTATTCCGTGCTCGCGGAACTGACCCGCGCGCCCGGCGACCGGCTGCGCGTGCTGGAACTCGCGAAGGTGCTCGGGTGGGAGAAGAGCCGCGTGTCGCACCACCTCTCCCGCATGGCCAAGCGCGGCCTGGTCGCCCGGGAGGAGTGCCTCGACGACGGACGCGGGGCGTACATGATGGTGACCGCGGCCGGCCGCGCGGCCCTGGAGAACGCCGCGCCCCAGCACGTGGAGGACGTCCGGCGGCTCTTCCTGGACCACCTCTCGCCCGGTCAGATCACGCTGCTGGCGGAGATCACCGACTCGGTCATCGAGAAGATCGACATCAATTGACCGCCGGGGAGCGGGCGGCTTCCCGGAGGCGGCCCGTCTCGTCGGCGTTGCCCGGCGACGGCCCGGCGACGGCCGAGTCCGCCCGGCTGGTCTACGCGGAAAAAGAGGGGCGGCCGCGTTCCCTCCACCAGGACCGGAGCCGGTTCGCGCAAGCAGTCGCCGGGGCTGCTGCGGAAGGAGCGCCCGGCCGGGCCGCCGCCCCGGGTCGCGGAATGAACGCGTTCGCCGATTGTTGAAAGCGGCATGAAAAAGATCGGGTTCCTGTCCTTCGGACACTGGACGCCATCGCCGCACTCGAAGACGCGTTCCGCGTCGGACTCGCTCCTCCAGGCGATCGACCTCGCCGTCGCCGCGGAGGAGCTGGGGGCGGACGGCGCCTACTTCCGCGTCCACCACTTCGCGCGCCAGCACGCCTCACCGTTCCCGCTCCTCGCCGCCATCGGCGCGCGCACCAGCCGGATCGAGATCGGCACGGGTGTGATCGACATGCGCTACGAGAACCCGCTGTACATGGCGGAGGACGCGGGCGCGGCCGACCTCATCGCGGGCGGCCGGCTCCAGCTCGGGCTCAGCCGGGGCTCACCGGAGCAGGTGATCGACGGCTGGCGGCACTTCGGCTACCGGCCGCCGGAGGGCGGCACCGACGCCGACCTGGCTCGTACCCACACCGAGGAGCTGCTCCAGGCGCTCACCGGGGAGGGGTTCGCGGAGCCCCACCCCAGTCCGATGTTCGCCAATCCGCCGGGACTGCTGCGCATCGAACCGCACTCCGAGGGTCTGCGGGACCGGATCTGGTGGGGTTCCGGCTCGAACGCCACCGCGGTCTGGGCCGCCGGGCTCGGGATGAACATGCAGAGCTCGACGCTCAAGGACGACGAGAGCGGCGAGCCGCTCCACGTCCAGCAGCGCAAGCAGATCGAGGCGTACCACGAGGCATGGCGCGCCGCGGGCCACTCCCGCACCCCCAGGGTGTCGGTCAGCCGTAGCATCTTCCCGCTCGTCGACGAGCGGGACCGTGCGTACTTCGGCCGGGACCGCGACTCGACGGACCAGATCGGCTACATCGACGCCAACACGCGCAGCGTCTTCGGCCGTTCCTACGCCGCCGAACCCGACGTGCTCGTCAAGCGGCTCGCCGAGGACGAGGCCGTCGCCGCGGCGGACACGCTGCTGCTGACGGTGCCCAACCAGCTCGGCGTCGACTACAACGCGCATGTGCTCGACAGCATCCTGACGCACGTCGCACCGGCACTCGGCTGGCGCTGACGACCACCGGGAGCCACGGCGGGCGCCGCCCGGCAAAGCGGCGGCCCACGCGGACGCCGACGACCTGGCGGTGCCTTCGCCCCCCGGGGTGCGGTCGTCGTCAAGACATCGCTCCACCTGGCTACAGGCACCGCGGCGCCCACCCACCGACCAACCCTCGACACACCGCAGCACAAAAATAGGTGACACTTCACCTTGATAGTTGACACGTCACCTTGATCGACCTAGTGTCATTGAAAGCTGAAACGGACCGGCGGCCGGCAGGCCGCCGCGCACACAGGAGAGACACCATGGGACAGCTGGACGGCAAGACGGTCGTCATCACCGGCGGCACCAGCGGCATCGGGTTGGCCACGGCCCACCGCTTCACACAGGAGGGCGCCCACGTCTACATCACGGGACGCCGCAAGGAGGTCCTCGACCAGGCCGCCGAGCAGATCGGCGGCAACGTCACCCCCGTCCAGGCCGACAGCTCGAACCTGGCCGACCTCGACCGCCTGTACGCCACCGTCGCCGACGCCGGGCACCGGATCGACGTCCTGTTCGCCAATGCCGGCGGCGGCGAGTTCGCCCCCCTCGACCAGGTCACCGAGGAGCACTACGACACGACTTTCGACAGCAACGTGAAGGGCACCGTCTTCACCGTGCAGAAGGCGCTCCCGCACCTGGTCGACGGCGCCTCCGTCATCCTCACCGGCTCCACCGCGGGCGTCTCCGGCAATCCGGCCTTCGGCGTCTACGGCGCCTCCAAGGCCGCCATCCGCTCCTTCTCCCGCACCTGGGCCAACGAGCTCAGCGGGCGCGGCATCCGCGTCAACACCATCTCCCCCGGCCCCATCACCACCCCCGGACTCAACGGTCTCGCCGCGGACGAGGAGGGCGCCGCGCAGCTGCGGGAGACCCTCGCCGGCATCGTCCCCCTCGGCCGCATGGGCCAGCCGGAGGAAGTGGCCGCCCTGGCACTGTTCCTCGCCACGGACCAGTCCAGCTTCATCACCGGCACCGAGATCTTCGTCGACGGCGGCGCCAAGCAGGTGTAGCCGGGCCCGACCCCGCGAGGCAACGGGGCCGTGGCACTCCGCCCCGGTCCCGCCGCCCCCCGGCCGGGTGAGTCGACAGACCCACCGCCCAGGCAGCGTGATCGCGGCGCCCATACCTGAGGACGACCACCGAGCAGGTATGTGACGTATCAACTTGACAGGGGGCACGCCATGGCCGCTGAATCACCCCGCTGGCTGACGGAGGTCGAAGAACACGCCTGGCGGGGCCTGCTGAGTGTGTTCGAGCGTCTGGTCACACGTACCGGGCAGCCCTTGCAGACCGAGCACGGACTGTCGGCCGCGGACTACACGATGCTCGCCGAGCTGACCCGTGTCCCCGGCGGCAGGCTCCGCGTCCTGGAGCTCGCCAAGGAACTGGGGTGGGAGAAGAGCAGAGTGTCCCACCACATGGCACGGATGGTGAGACGCGGTCTGGTCGACCGCGAGACGTGCGCCTACGACCGCCGCGGGGTGTACGTGAGCGTGACCCCGGCCGGCTACGAGGTGATGTCGGCGGCGGCCCGGCGCCACGTGGACGACGTTCGCCGACTCTTCCTCGACCACCTCACCTCCGACCAGGTGGCCCAACTGGCGGAGATCACCGACACGGTGCTGGGCGTTCTCACGCGGTTGCCCGACCGCGACTGACATGCCGGGTCCGCGGCCGTGCCGGTGTCGTCAGCGGTTCCGTCCGCGTCCCGGGCGGACACGGCGTTCCGGAGAGCCCCACGAGAGGTGAGGCCGGGCTTCGGACAGATCCGGTGCAGGTGGGCGCCGGCGGTGCGGTGCCGGACGAGGAACCGCCCGGCGATCCGCTGGTCCGTCAGACCGGACGCGGCCGGCTCCGCGATGCCGCGCTCCCCCGACGTGAGTTCCGCGACCGCGCCGTGTCCAGGAGCGGGCACGTGCGAACCGACGGCCCGCGGTTCCCGCGCCGCACGCTCGGCCGGGCTGCCGAGTCGGTGCCGCCGAGCGAGTTCCTTCTCCCGCACCCACGCGACGCGCCCATTCACGAGTTGGATCGATGCAATCCAGGGGCTCGATGGTTCAAGGGGTAGGCACGGGGATCAACCTGCCCCATAGTCGTGCAAGCCCTGACGCCCCTCGCTGTTGCGGGCGTTCCTCTCAGGTGCACCGGTGCTCCGCGACATGGCACGGCCACGGCGGCTGCCCGCCGTGCACCCAGTCCATGCCCGCACGGAGGCCTCACGTGCCCGGATTCACTCACCCGCCTGTGCCCGCCGACGGCTTCGCCGTCCGGAACGCCGAGCCCGCGCCCGAGGCCAGGGCCGGCCTGCGCGTGGCGGTCCTGATGGCCGGCAGCTGTCTGCCGGTTCTCGGCGCGGTGCTGCTCGCCCCGGAACTGCCCGACCTTCAGGCCGCGTTCGGCGCGGCGGCCGACGCGGCCACTCTGGTCCCGCTGATCCTGGCGGTTCCCGCGCTCGCGGTCGCCCTGACGGCGCCCCTCGCGGGTCTCGCGATCGACCGGGTGGGACGCAAGACCCTGCTGGTCGTCGCGACCGTCCTGTACGCGGTGTTCGGCACCGCACCGCTGTGGCTGGAGTCGCTGCGCGCCATCGTGGTCAGCCGTGCTCTTCTCGGCGTCGCCGAGGCCGTCGTCATCACCTGTTGCACCACGCTGATCGGCGACTACTACACGGGGCAGAACCGCCACCGGTACCTGGCCCTTCAGACGGTGTGCGCCACCGTCTCCGCCACCGCCTTCCTCATCATCGGCGGCGCGCTGGGCAACTCGGGCTGGCGTTCCCCGTTCCAGCTCTACGCGGTCGGACTGCTCATCGCCCCCGCGATGGTCTTCTTGCTGCCCGCGCGCAGACCGGGCGCAGCCGCAGCCGAGGAGGCCGCCGCCGGGCGGCGGACGTCCTCGGCGGGCCGGCTGCCGGCCATCTGCCTGCTGACGGTGTTCGGCGGCCTCGTCTTCAACGCCGTCCCCTCACAGACGGCCTACCTGGTGAACGGCCTCGGTGTGCAGTCCACCGGCATCATCGGCCTCGTCAGCGCGATCGCCAGCGCCGCCTCCGTCACCGGATGCGCCATCTTCGCCTCGATGGTCGGCCGGCCGGAGCGCAGGCTGCCCCTGATCTTCCTGCTGTGCGGGGCCGGATGCCTGGCCATCGACCTGGCCCACAACTTCGGGTTCCTGCTGCTCGGGACCTTCCTCAACTCCCTGGGCACCGGTCTGCTGCTGCCCACGATGCTGACCTGGGCGACGTCCGGGCTGGATCACCGCAACCGCGGCGGTGGCACCGGCCTGTGGACCGGGTCGTTCTTCCTCGGGCAGTTCCTCTGCCCGATCGCCATGAGCTCCCTGGAGTCCAGGACCGGAAGCCTCCCCACCGCCTTCGGTGCTCTCGGCCTCGCCTCGGGCGCGGCGGCGATCCTGCTCCTGCCTCTCCTGCGCCGGCCGAGGGACGACCAGGAGGCCGGGCCGGCATGAGCCGGCACCGGCGTCGGTGAGAGCGGTCCTCGGCCTCGCCTCCTCGCAGTGCCCTTCGCCCGGCGGCGCGACGCATCATGTACTGCAATACAAGATGTCATCTCGTCTATTGACTGCCATACCACCCCCTTCTAGGGTGAGGGCACTTCTTGAAAGGACGGGACCGCATGAAGCCAGCCGCCCTGATCGGCGTGTTGCTCGTGTCGTGTGCCGGCCGCCGGACCTACGACGAACCGCTCAGGTACTCCCCGCCCAGGGAAGGACTGCGCCCCGGCACGGCTGTCGGCGTACCTCAGACCCCCTTCTGAGGTACCGCGTCGCCCCGCGACGCATCGCCGCCGCGCCGGCGCCCGCCGCGTCCGCGCGTCATGGCCGACCGACATCGGGCAGAGCCTTCCACCACCTTCGCGAGGAGTGCACCATCGTGACCACCACCGCCCCCGCCCAGCAGATCCCCGGGCCGTCCGCCTGGCGTGGCGACGAGCTGTCCAAGTCCACCGACTGGATCTACGTCCTCAGTGACGCCGAGCGCACCGAGCTGGAGGAGCTGGGCCGTCGCTTCGTCGCCGACGACCCCGACCTGCGCACCGTCACCGCCGCCGACTACCCCTTCGACGCCTGCCGCGCCCTCAACGACGAGTGCGCCCGCCAGATGGACGCCGGCCGGGGCTTCATCCTGGTGCGCGGACTGCGCACCGAGGAGTACGGCGACACCGTGGCCGGGGCCATCTTCTTCGTGATGAGCCTCCACCTCGGCCAGCCCATCGGGCAGAACCAGCGCGGCGACCTGCTCGACCACGTCATCGCCACGTCGAACAAGACGCTCGACGACGAGGGCGCGCTGCCCTCCCGGGTGCGGGACCGGCTGCCGTTCCACTCCGACAGCTCCGACGTCGTCGCCCTCATGTGCCTGCACGGCGCCAAGGAGGGCGGGGCCTCCAGCCTGGTCAGCGGCACCACCATCTACAACGAGATGCTGCGCCGCCGCCCGGACCTCGCCCCCCGGCTCTTCGACACCTACCACTGGGACTGGCGCCGCCAGGACCCCGACTCCCCGGAGCTGACCTACACCTCGCCGATCATCAGCTACGTCGACGGCGTCTTCAGCACCTACGCCGGCAGCACGATGATCTTCAGCGCCCAGGAGTACCCCGGAGTTCCGCAGCTGACCCCCGAGCAGATCGAGGCGATCAACCTCTTCGAGGAGATCTCGCAGGAGCCCGGTCTGCCGATCGACATGGACTTCCAGCCCGGCGACGTGCAGTGGCTGCTCAACTACGCCGCCCTGCACTCGCGCACCAGCTACACCGACCACCCGGAGCCGGAGCGCCGCCGGCACCTGCTGCGCATGTGGCTCAAGCGCGACGTCGGGCGCCCGCTGGCCCCCAAGTTCGGCAAGCACGTCGTCGTCCTGGGTGAGCCGACCACGCCGCTGCTGCCGGGCGGCCGGTTCACCATCGCCGAGGCCGTCACCGTCAACGACGACTGGGGCGCGTGACACCTCAGGACATGAGACGAGGCCGCCGCGGCCGGCGACAACCGGCCGCGGCGGCCGCGTGCTCGGCGCGCGGTGGCGGATGAGGGTACAGGCGATGCCGGTGAAGGCCAGGAAGTGCTCGGATCTGCGCTCGTAGCGGCGGTGCGGTCGACGCATCCGGCGAGCCGCGGCGGTCGAATTGTTCACGAGCTGCGGCAGCACGGGGTGCTGATGCTCAGTGGCGGTACGCGACTGTCGCGATCTCGATGAAGGATCGGATCAACGGGTTGGTGTCACCTTCGTTCGACACTGCCACGACTCGGCTCGGCGCCATGTCGGTCAGCGGTACCGCTGCCAACTCCGCAGGCAGGTCGTGTCCGAGCGGGGCCAGCCCGACCGTGCCGTTCCACAGCACGGCCTGCTGGCATTCCTGGACCGCGCGCACCACCGGGCCCTCGCGCGGCCTGCCGCCGTTCCAGTACGACTGCCAGACGGGGTCTGTTCCCGGCGGGAATTGAAACCAGCGGCGGTCGCTCAGGTCCACCAGCCGCAACCGGTCGCGGCGGGCCAGCGGGTCATCGGCGCGCAGGACCACGCCGACCGGATCGGTCCGCAACACCCGCACCGTCAGGCCGGTCTCGTCGAACGGTGCTCGGGTCAAGGCGACGTCGACCAGTCCGGCGCGCAGTCCACACGTGGGGTCGGTCAGATCGGTGTCGCGGATGCGGATGTCGATGCCGGGGTGGTGTCGACGGTAGGCGGCGGCCAGTCTGGACACTGCCGGGTCGTTGCCGCCGCCCAGCATGCCGACGGTCATGGTCGCGACGCCGGCCGCCGCGCTCACGCGTACACGGACGCGGTCGGCGTGATCGAGTAGGGCTCGCGCCTCGTCGAGCAGCAGCGTGCCCGCCGGGGTGAGCATGACGCCGGTGGGCGAACGGACGAAGAGCAGGGCCCCGACATCGGCCTCCAACTGCTTGATCGCCCGGCTCAGCGGTGGCTGGCTCATGTGCAGTCGGGCGGCGGCCCGGCCGAAGTGGAGTTCTTCGGCGACCGCTACGAAGTAGTGCAAGATCCGCAGCTCCACGCTGCAACGATACCGATGAGGTATCGGCACCGCGGGACGGGTCTTGGACAAGGGTGGAGTCCCGGCGGTGGACTGATGCGCATGACCGAAGACAAGACCAGCGAGCCGCAGCCGCAGGCCGACCGCACGGTATCGGTGGTGGGACCCGGGGATGGCGAGACGATCGTTCTGGGCACCACACGCATGCGTGTCCTGGAGGACGGCAGCCACACCGGGCACCGCCTGGCGATCGCCGAGTCCGTTCTGGCCCCGCACACCCAGGGGCCGCCCCAGCACCGCCACGGCCAACATGACGAGGGCTTCTACGTCCTCTCCGGCACGGTGCGGTTCACCGTCGGGGACGAGGACTACGACGTCACGGCGGGCACGCTCGTGATGGTTCCGCCCGGAGCCCCGCACACGTTCGCCAACCTGACCGACCAACCCGCCGTCATGCTCAGCACATTCACCCCTGACCTGTATGTGCAGTACTTCCGCGACCTGGAGCAGGCGTTCGCCGACGGCCGGCCGCTGACGCCGCAGGCCAACATCGACGTGATGAGCCGCTACGCGACCGAACCCGCCATCGCCCTGCCCTGAAGCAGACCGGACAGGACCTGGACGCCATGTGTTCGACCGCCAGGGCTGCGGCACTCCCGGCCTCGGGCAGCCGCCCCCGGGACGGCGGGCCCGGGCCTTCTCCAGGTCCTTCCTGCGGGGAAAGCAATCGACAGGTCCCCGGAAACGGGCGGCCCATGAAGGGGAACCATGAGCATCGCCTATTGGATCGTCGCGGGACTTCTCGCCCTCTTCTTCCTGTACGCGGGCACGCTGAAAGTGATCCGCAGCCGCGATCAGCTCCGACCGATGATGGCCTGGGTCGACCGCATGCCCTTGCCCGTCGTGAGGGCGCTGGGGACCGTCGAAATACTCGGCGCGACCGGACTGATCCTGCCGCCGCTGACCGGCGTCGCTCCCTCCCTCGCGACAGCCGCGGCCGTCGGCTTCGTACTCCTGCAGATCGGCGCAGTCGCCGTCCACCTGACCGGCGGAGACCGCCGGATCGTACTCAATGTCGGGCTGATCGCCACCGCTGCCGCGACCGTCTGGCTGGCCACCGGGGTGTCATCACGGGGATCGAGGTGAGCCCCGGTCCGCCGTGTTCCAGGTTGTGGTTGGTGGCGTCGCCGCAGGTGCCCGCGATGTGCACACCTCGGCCGGACCGAGGCCGCGCCCGCTGGAACAACTCCCCCAACTCGTCCGGCACCGTGCGCTCGGCCGTCACCACAGAGCGCAGACCACCCGGCACCCCGGATGAGACGACGTCCAAGAGGCGTCTCCACCCGGAGCAGCAAGTCGGCGCGGGGTCATGATGTGTCTCCCGTGCCGCTGCCTTCGGGTACGCGCGTCTTCGCCGCCGTCCCGGCCGTGAGCTGCTCGGCGGTGGCTGCGGGGGCCGTCTGGTGCCGGTGAGGTCGTCCCGGTGCGAGGATTCGTCGTCGCGGCTACGCCGGTAGCTCGCTCAGCAGCCGCCCGTAGACACGCCCGTAGGCCTCCAGCTGCGCCAGCGACAGCGCGTCGCGGCGCGGATCACCGGCGGCCGGCCTCGCCTGGGGGCCGAGGCGTACGGTGTCGACGCCCCGGGCGCGCAGTTCCACGCCGTCGGTGGAGCCCGTCCAGCCGGTGATCGGCGGCGGCGGAGCGCCGAACTCGTCGCTCCAGGCCGCCCTGGCGGCCGTCACCACAGGTGCGTCGGACGGGGTGGCCGCGGCTGCCGCGACCGGCTCCACCGCCACGTCCACCGCGCAGTCCCGCAGCGCCGACCGCGCGCACCGCGCCCGCAAGCGCCCCGCCAACTCGGCTGCCAGCGGCGCCGGTTGCACCGGGTCACCGGCGACGACGTACAGGCCGATCCGCAACTGGGCGGGCAGCAGGTCCGGTTTGTCGGGCCATCCCCCGCTGATCGCGCCGATGCCGCACGCCCGGCCGGTCTGTCCCTGCCGTGGGTCGGCGGCCAGGTAGGTCTCGCGCCAGCGGGCCAGTTCGTCCAGGACGACGCCCGCGTGGGCGAGGACTCCCCCGGGCGGTGTGGCGGACTCCGCCAGCATCGCGGCGCCGGAGCGGCCGGTGACCTTCACCGTCAGGTAGCAGGCGCCCGGCTCGTGCCACAGCAGGGTGGGCGGACCGCATTTCGCCACGATCGCCGAGCGCGGCAGCGGGTGGGTGCCGGCGTAGGCCTCCAGGCCGGTGACCGCGGTGATCCCGCCGGTTCGGCCGCGGCGGTGGGTGCCGGAACCGGCGAGCAGCAACTGCCCCTGCCCCCGCCCCGACTCCGCGAAGGCGACCAGGGCGGCGGCGGCCGGTCCGCGGGCCACCCCGAGGCCGAAGCCGCTTATGGTGTCGCCGTCCAGGGCGAACGGGCCGACCGGCGCCGCGTTGCCGGTGACGAGCCGGTTGACCGTCGCGGCGCCGTCGTCCAGCGAGGTGTCGAGGTGGGAGTAGAGCAGGGGCCCGGCCCCGTGAGCGGCGAAGAGGCTGCCGCCCTCGGGGCCGTGCTCCAGCACCTGCCAGTCGATGTGCGGCCACCGCTCGGCGCACCAGTCCCGCAGCCGGTGCGCCGCCGTCCGTTCCCGCCCGCGCGGGGCGGGAACGGTGTCGAGCAACCGCAGCACGTCGAGCAGCGGCTGTCTCAAAAACGTCCCCAGTCGTCGGAGGCCGGACGCCACACATCGATGTTGCGCGGGTCGGCCGGCATCCTGCGGGGCCGGTGCGTCTCGTGCTCCTCCGGCGTGAACACGCGGTGTGCGTCGCACAGTTCGAACCGGGGGCCGAAGCGCGTGTCGTGCAGGTAGAACGCGATCGACGTCGACGCCGAGTGGTTGACGATGTCGGAGGCGATCGGCGCGCCCTTGTACAGGGCGCGGGCGCGCATCCGCATGACGTGGTCGAGGCTCTTCATCGCGAAGCACAGGTGCGCGACGTAGTGCTCCGTGTTGTTCTGCACGGCGAGGCTGTGGTGGTAGCGGTCCTCGCAGCGGAAGAACGTGGTGGAGCCGACGACGTAGTCCGAGGGCAGGAACTTCAGGACGTTCTGGTAGAAGTCCAGCGTCTCCTCGTACTTGGCAGTGGCGATGAAGGGGTGGACGAGGTCGAGCGGCCGGATCTCCAGGTGCGGCGGCTCCGCGTATTCCTGGAACTCCGTGAACAGCTCGACGATCAGGCCGTTGGGGTCCTTCACCGCGAAGCCGTTGTCGCACAGCGCCTTCTGGCGTTCCTGGAGTTCGAGGACCTCCAGGCCGGCGTCGAGGACGCTCTTGTGGAGCTGCTCCAGGACCTCCTCGCTCGCCACGCTGTAGCCGACGGCGGTCGTCCAGCCGTCGGTGCGCTCGGGGGCGTGGATCAGCTCGATCGCGTGGTGCTCGATGTCGGCGCGCAGGTAGGCGTAGTCGTCCGTGCGCTGCTCCAGTTGCAGACCGACGTGGTACTCGAGGAAGTCGATGGTGGCCTGCATGTCGGGGACCTCGATGCGGGCGTACTCCATGCCGTAAGGGCCGTGCTGGCGGGTGCTCACCGGCGGTGTCCTTCCTGCGGCGAGCGACGGACGCTCGGCGAACTCGAACGAGGTGATGGCCTGGTTGCCGATGACCGGCCGCCAGCGGGTGCGCACGAAGGTCTCGTGGAACTCGCTGCCGAGGTAGGCGAGCAGGTCGTCCTGGCTGTCGAAGTCGACGGCCATCGTGTGGGTGAAGGTCTGGTCGCGGGTGCTGATGTTCTCGCCGAGGAGGAAGCCGCGCATCGCCGGGTAGCGGTCCGGGAAGGTCCGCAGCTCGGTCAGTACGGACTCCCGGGTGGCCTGGTCGGTCCCGTCGGCGAAACGGAAGGACAGGGTGTGTCGGATCATCGGGTCGCCTTCCGTGGCCGGCTAGAGGATGAAGCTGAGCCGGGCGCCGGCGGCGAGCGACTCGTGGCCGAGGAGGGAGCGCCGCAGCCGGAACCGGAGTCCGTCGTCGGTGGGCACCAGCACATGCTCGTACCACCCGACGTAGGCGTCGAAGTGACCGTCGCGGGCGCGGTGCACGATGAACGACGCCGACACCCGGAAGGAGTCCTCGGTGTGCGCGGACAGCCGTACGTTGGAGATCAGCCGGTGGGTGCGCGAGTGCGGGTTCTCGGCGTGCGCCTTGCGGGACTTCAGGCGCTTGACGCGGGCGCGCAGCAGGTCCCAGTCGTCGTCGACGAAGGATCCGGTCTCGTGCGGCGACCAGCCTGCCCGGTGGTCGGTGGTCGGGATCTCGTAGCGGGCGCCGGGCTCGAAGAGGGCGAGCCAGCCGTCGTAGTCCCAGCGGTCGAGGATGTCGGCCTCGGAGTAGAGGAAGTCCTCGACCTCCTGGCGGGTGACGGTGCGGCCCGCGCACGGCACGGCGTGCGAACCCGGGTTGCCGAGGATGGTCATCGCACGTCCCTTCCGGACAGGAAGGACGCCGGCCGGCCGCCCTTGACCTCAAGGCCCTCGTCGATGCCCATGGCGTCGACCCAGTGCCGCCAGAAGCCGCGCATCGCGCCCTCGTCGGTCGATCTGCCCTGCACGCCCTTGACCTCGTCGGCCATGCCGCGGGACATGTCGCTGTAGTCCAGCTCGGGCGCGGTGGTGCCGGCCGTGGCCTGGATGCCGCGCTGGACGGCCTCGTACGCCTCGATGTCGTCCGGGGTGGCGAGGCCGCCCGGGCCGACGAAGCTGACGACGGTCTTCATGCGCAGGGCCCGGGTGGCCGGGTCCTCCTCGCGCGGGACCAGCTGCCAGGCGCGTACGTCGGTCTGGTCGGGCGCCACCGGCTCCAGCTGCCGGATCGAGAGTCCCTCGATGTCGAACAGCAGCAGGTTCGGGAAGACGAACAGGATGTGGCTCTCGTCGGCGACGTAGTGCGCCCGCTTCTCGCCCAGCCGCTCGGTCATCTCGGCGCGGTGCCGCTCGGTGCGGACCTTCTCGTCCTCGCCGAAGCGCGGTTCCCAGACCATGCTGATGCGTCCGCCGTGGCCGGTCAGGACCAGCAGGCCGTGGCCGTTGCCGAGGTCGTAGGCGTACTGGTTGTCGTCGGTGACGGCGTAGCCGCTCTCGCGCAGGTAGCCCACGAACGTGTTGTGGGTCGGCGCGAAGTGGTAGCCGTCCATCGCGTTCTCGACGGCGAGCTTCCAGTTGCCCCGGACGCTGTAGAGCTGGGTGCCGGGCAGCGTGGTCATGCCGCCGGCGTGCTGCTGCTCGATCATCGTCATGTAGTCGGCCGCGTCGCCGAGGTGTTCGAGCAGCGGCGGGACGTCGGGATCGAAGGAGACGAAGACGTACCCCTCGTGGATCTCCAGGCGCGGCACGCCGCGCAGCCCCATCGACGCCCGGAACTCGTCGCTCGACTCGTACGCGTCGGCGTCGGGGATCGCGGCGACGTCGCCGTTGTTGCGGAACGTCCAGGCGTGGTAGAAGCACTGGAAGAGCCGGGTCGAGCCCTCGGTCTCGCGGCACAGCACCGTGCCGCGATGCGGGCAGGAGTTCAGGAACGCGTGCACCTCGCCGGCGCTGTCCCGGCAGAAGATCAGCGGGCGGCCGCCGAGGGTGCGGACCTTGAAGTCGTTGGGGTTGGGGATCTCGGTCTCGTGCCCGAGGTAGAGCCAGGTGTGCATCCACACCCGGCCGCGTTCCCGGGCGAAGATCTCCGCGCTGCGGTAGGCCTCTCGGTTGACCCGGAAGGTGAGCTGGTCCCAGTCCTCGACGATCATCGGCGCTGGGACGGTCCGGGGATTGCTTCCCATGGGGAGTTTGCCTCTCACAAGTCCCGACCCGAGTGGCGTGCTGTGAGACGCCATCTCGTATGTCGCAGTAGCGTCCCCTAGCACACTCGGGACTGTCAAGCATTCATCCGACGGTTGACACGCCTGGCCGGTGTCGTCATCATCCAATTTCACATTGAAAGACACCGTCTCGCATTCCGTGCGACCGTGTGAAGGGCAAAAAGCTCGTGCCGTATGTCATCACTCAGGCCTGCGTCGACGTCATGGACAAGTCGTGCATGGAGGAGTGCCCGGCCGACTGCATCTACGAGGGCGACCGGATGCTCTACATCCAGCCCGACGAATGTGTCGAGTGCGGGCGCTGTGAACCGGTGTGCCCGCAGATCTCGATCTTCCACCACGAGGACCTGCCGGAGGAGGGCAGGAAGTTCGAGCGCATCAACGCCGAGTTCTTCACCCTCGGACTCGGCGGCGAACCGCTCGGCTCGCCCGGCGGGGCGCGCAAGGTCGGCCGGGTCGGCCACGACCACCCGGAGGCGGTCGCATGACCGGGCCCGCAGCGCCCGCAGCGGCGGGTGCCGGTCACCCGACACCGGGCGCCGGGTCCTCGGTACCGGGCGCCGGGTCGACGGCCGCAGGCACCGGGTCGACGGCCGCAGGCACCGGATCGACGGCCGCAGGCGCCGCGGCCATGGGCCCAGGCACCGAGGTGTCCGTCGACCTGCTCGTCGTCGGCGCCGGACCCACGGGGCTGTACGCCGCGTACTACGCCGGCTTCCGCGGAATGAGCGTCGCGGTCGCCGACGCGCTGCCCGAGGTGGGCGGCCAGATCGCCGCGCTGTACCCCGAGAAGCTCGTCTACGACGTGGCCGGCTTCCCCGCCGTCCGCGGCCAGGACCTGGTGGACCGGCTGGCCGAGCAGGCCGGGCGGTGGAACCCGGTCTACCTGCTCGGGCACGGGGTCACCGACCTCGACGACACGGGTGCGGGCGTCGTCGCCACCACCGACGCGGGCGCGCGGATCAGCGCGGGCGCGGTGCTCGTCTGCGGCGGGATCGGCAACTTCATCCCCCGTGAACTGCCGGTGGGTTCCGAGTACCTGGGCCGGGGGCTGCGGTACTTCGTGCCGCGGCTGGACGAACTCTCCGGACAGGACGTCGTGGTGGTCGGCGGCGGGGACTCCGCGCTGGACTGGGCGCTGTCGCTGGAGCCGGTCGCCGCGTCGGTGACGCTGGTGCACCGGCGCACCCGGTTCCGGGCCCACGAACGCACCGTCGAGCAGGTCGGGAACTCGTCGGTACGGGTCCTGACCCCGTACGAGGTCGAGAAGATCTCCGGCGACGGAGCCGACGACAACGGCGGGGCGGTGTCGGAGGTGGTGGTCGCGAGCTCCGACGGCGACCGGATCACCCTGCCCGCGCAGTCCGTCGTGGCCGCGCTCGGCTTCATCGCCGACCTCGGCCCGATCGAGCGGTGGGGGCTCGACCTGCGCCGCCGGCGCATCCTCGTCGACCGTACGATGCGCACCAGCCGGGAGCGCGTCTTCGCCGCCGGTGACATCGCCGACTACGACGGAAGGGTCGGCCTCATCTCGATCGGTTTCGGTGAGGCCGCCCTCGCCGTGAACCACGTGGCCGCCCTGCTGGATCCGGCGCGCTCCCTCACGCCGGGGCACTCCTCCGACGCGTAAGACAGGTCCGCGGCGGACCAGAACCTGAGTACGCTTTCCCGCACGACTCTGAGCCGCCGTACCATTTCTTCATCCGATACAGCGTCTCGTTTACCGTTCCACCGGTATCCCATCCCCTCTGACTGAGCTCAAACAGGAGTGATACGACCATGGTCACGAAGGTGCAGCGCGGCACCGGAGAGCAGCAGGACGGTCCCGACCGGACCGCCCCGACCATTCAGACGGTCGAGCGTGCCGCGCTGATCCTCGGCTCGTTCACGGTCGGCAAGCCGCACATGAGCCTGAACGAGATCACCGCACGGCTCGGGGCGAGCAAGGCGACCGCGCACCGCTACACGAAGGCGCTGCGGGCGGCGAACCTGCTGCGGTACGACGAGCGCACCTCGCTGTACTCCCTCGGCCCCCAGGTGCTCACCCTCGCCGCCGCCGCGCGGGCCGGGCTGCCGATCGTCGCCGCCGCCGAGCCGTACATGGAGAGCCTGGTCCGGCGTATCGACGAAACGATCGTGCTGTCGGTCTGGGACGGGGAGTCGGCGACCGTGGTGCGCTCGGTGGACAACACCGACCACATGGTGCGCATCAGCGTCCGGGTCGGCTCGCGCCTGAACCTCACGTCCTCGGCACAGGGCCGCGTCTTCCTCGCGTTCCTGCCCCCGGAGCAGGTGCCAGCGCTGCCGCGCGCCGTGCGCAGGTCGGCCGAGCTGAACGACGAACTGGACGCCATCCGCAAGCACGGTCTGTCGGTCAACTCCCCCACCGTCAACGGGGTCCGCACCATCGCGGCGCCCATCTTCGACGGCGACAAGATCAGCGGGACGCTCGCGATCGTCGGCACGACGGCGACGGTCCCCGACGACGTCGCCTCGCCGATGGCCCAGGCGCTGGTGGAGACCGCCCGGGCGCTGTCGCAGCGGCTGGGCAACTCCGAGGACGGTCCGGGCGGCGACTGAGCCGTTCACGGAACGGCGGACATGGTGGTGGGGGGGGCCCGCCGGGGGGGGGGGGGCCCCCCGCACCCCCGGGGGGGCCGGCGCGGCGCCGCAGGGGGGGGCGGCGGGGGCCCGCGGCGAGAGG
>NZ_JBFBJL010000087.1:0-33345 GCF_040686075.1 Streptomyces sp. NPDC086519 | reverse complement strand
ACCCGTGCCCCGCCGCGGGGGCCGCCGGTGACCCCCCGGCGGCCGCTGCGGCTTTTCAGGAACGTCTCAGGCAGTTCTTCCGCTTCGTATGGGTGACTCACAGACTTCTCTCAGACCGGTACCCGAACGTAATGCGTGACAGAAAGTCACTCAGGAGGGGAACGGTCATGACCGAGAAAGAGCAGCGCAGTCAGGAGCGGGAGAGGGGCGCGGTCGCGGCGGTCCGCCGGGGCACCCGGCGCACGGCGGCCCTGGCTGCGACGGTCGTGCTCGCCGCGACGGCCGGGGTGTTCGCTCTGGTCGGCACCATGCAGTCGGACGCCCAGGCGACGTCGAGCAGCAGCGGTACGACGTCGAGCACCAGCGGCAGCACGGGCTCCGGCTCCAACTCGAGTTCCGGCACGGACAGTTCCTCGTCGTCGAACTCCTCCTCGAACCTCCAGTCCTCCTCCGGCGGTCTCACCTCCGGCAACGGATCCGGCTCCGCCGACGCCACCTCGGGGGCGTCATGACCCGCGCCGCCGCCCCGCGGCCGACGGCCGCCGCCGAGTGGCGTGCCCTCGGCACCACCGTCCGCCTGGTCGTCACCGACCCGGCCCTGCTGGACTCCTGCAACCTGCTCCTCGCCCGGCAGCTCGCCGAGGTGGACGCGGCCTGCAGCCGGTTCCGCGCCGACTCCGAACTGGCCGCACTCGACACCACCCACGGCCGCCCGGTCCGGGTCAGCCCGCTGCTCGCGGAGGCCCTCGCCGTCGCCCTGCGCGCGGCCGAGGCCACGGACGGAGCGGTGGATCCGACCGTCGGCTCGGCGATGGACGCGATCGGCTACGACCGCGACTTCACCCTCGTGAGCGAGGACGACCGCCCGGTCTCCCTGCGGGTGCGCCGCGTCCCGGGCTGGCGCAAGGTCACCCTGGACCCGGCCACCGGCACGGTCGTCGTCCCCGAGGGCGTCCGCCTCGACCTGGGCGCCACGGCCAAGGCCTGGGCCGCCGACCGGGCCGCGCGAACACTGGCCGACACGGCCGGCTGCGGGGTGCTGGTGAGCCTCGGCGGCGACACCGCCGTCGCCGGTGAACCCCCGGCGGACGGCTGGCAGATCCGGGTCCAGGACATCACCGGACCGGTGGGCGAGACGCCCGCGCAGGGCTCGTACGACACCGTCGGCCTGCGCTCCGGCGGCCTCGCGACCTCCGGCACCAGCGCCCGCCGCTGGCAGCGCGGCGGCCACGACCTCCACCACATCGTCGACCCGCGCACCGGACTGCCGGTCCGCTCCCCGTGGCGCACCGTCTCGGTGGCCGCGGCCAGCTGCGCCGACGCCAACGCGGCCACCACGGCGGCCCTGGTCAAGGGCGCGGGCGCCGAACGCTGGCTGACCCGCCTCGGCCTGCCGGCCCGGCTGGTGGCGCACCACGGCACCGTCGTCACCACGCCCGGCTGGCCCGCCCACCGCGCGGCGCTCAAGGCGGCGGCATGACCTCCGAGACCCTGTGGTACGCCAACCGCGCCACCGGCGCCGTCTGCCTGGTCCTCTTCACGGTGGTCGTCCTCCTGGGCATCGCCGTCCGCCTGCGCACCCGCCTGCCCGGCCTGCCGCGCTTCGGCACCATGAGCCTGCACCGCACGCTCTCCCTCTCCGCCACCGCCTTCCTGGCCCTGCACGTCGCCGTGGCGGTCGCCGACGGCTACGTGAACATCACGGCGCTGGACGCCCTCGTTCCCTTCGTCTCCGACTACCAGCCGCTCTGGCTCGGCCTCGGCACGGTCGCCCTCGACCTGATGCTCGCGGTCCTGGTCACCAGCCTCCTGCGGGACCGCCTCGGCCACCGCGCCTGGCGGACGGTGCACTGGCTGGCGTACGCCTCCTGGCCCGTCGCCCTGGTCCACGGCATCGGCGTCGGCACGGACGCCGGCACCGACTGGATGACCTGGCTCACCGTCAGCTGTGTCGCGACGGTGCTCACGGCCTTCGCCCTGCGCGCCGCCCAGGCCGTCCGCGCCGCCCGCCAGACCCCCGCCGCACTCCTGCACACCGAAGGCGCCCACCGATGACCACGCTCTTCACCGACGTCCACATGCCCCCGCGCCTGCTGGCCCCCGGCGGCACCCCGGCCGACCTCACCACGCACGAACAGCGCTACGGCCCGCTCGCGTACGGCAGTCCGGCCGCCCTCCTGCGCGCCCTGGCCGAATCCGGGCTCACCGGACGCGGCGGGGCGGGCTTCCCGGCGTACCGGAAGTTCGCCGCGGTCACCGACGCGGCCCGCCGCACCGAGCGTGCGCCGATCGTCGTCGCCAACGGCGCGGAGAGCGAGCCGGCCAGCCGCAAGGACAAGACCCTGCTCCGGCTCTCGCCCCATCTGGTCCTGGACGGGCTACAGGCGGCGGCCGAGGCGGTCGGCGCGGCGGAGGCCTACCTCGCCGTCGAGGACGGCGCCTCCTACCTGGAGAAGGCGACAGCCCAGCGCCACGACCCGGTGCCCGTGCAGGTCGTCCGCCTGCCCGCCCGCTTCCTCGCCGGCCAGGCCTCGGCCCTCGTCCAGTACCTCTCGGGCGGCCCCGCCCGCCCCACCCACCCGGACCCGCCGGTCCGCGAACACGGGGTGCGCCGCGCCCCCACCCTGGTCCAGAACGTCGAGACGCTGGCCCACCTGGCGCTGATCGCCCGCTACGGCGCCGACTGGTTCCGCTCGGCCGGCACTCCCGCCGAGCCCGGCAGCACCCTCTGCACCCTGCACCTGCCGGGCCGTGAAGTCCGGGTCGTGGAGGCCCCGTTCGGCATGCCCGTCGGCCGGCTCCTCCCCCTGGAGGGGGTGTCCGCGGTCCTGGTCGGCGGCTACCACGGCACCTGGATCCCGGCCGCCGAGGCAGCCCAGGTCCCCCTCTCGGCCGCCTACTCGGGCGCGGGCGTCCTGGCCGCTCTCCCCACCAGCCGCTGCGGTCCGGCCGAAACCGCCCGCCTCCTGCGGTACCTGGCCCTGGAGTCGGCCGGCCAGTGCGGCCCCTGCCTCAACGGCCTCCCGCGCATGGCCGCCGCCTTCCAGACCCTGGCCACCCCCGGCCCCCAGGGCACCGCCCGCACGGACCTCTCCCGCTGGGCGGGCCTGGTGGAGGGCCGCGGTGCCTGCCACCACCCGGACGGCACGGTCCGCCTGGTCCGAAGCGCCCTCACCACCTTCGCGACCGAACTGGACGCCCACTCCCACGGCCACTGCACCGCAACCGACCACTCGCCCCTGCTGCCCGTCCCCGCCGAACGGATCTGACATGGACCAGCACATCTCCGTCGACTGGACCTCCTGCCAGGGCCACGGCCTGTGCGCGGAGCTCCTCCCCGAGCACATCACCCTCGACGAATGGGGCTACCCGCTGGTGGACGACCGCCCGATACCACCGCGCACGAGGAAACGAGCCCGCAGAGCGGCCGCCGACTGTCCCGTCCTGGCCTTGAGACTGAGGGAAGGCTGAACGCCCCGAAAGGAACGCGAGGCTGTGTCACATGTGCGGCTCCGCCGCGTGGGCACGATCAGCCCCCACCGGCCCGCGCCCGAAAACGTCAGACCCACCCGGCGAATTCAAGCAACAGTTCCGCATCCCGCGGCCGCCCCACCCTCCGCGCACGGACACCCGACTCCACCGCCCGGAACAGCGTCCACCCCCGCAACCGCTCCTGATCCACCTCAAGCGACTCCGCGAGCCGTCTGATCCGCCGCCGGGTGATCGACGCCCCGGACGGCGAGGCGATCAGATCCTCCACCCGGTCCCGCACCAACCGCGCCAGATCGAACGCGCACTCCCCGACCACCGGATCCGGCCCCACCGCCAGCCACGGCATCCGCTCCCCGGCCAGCACCTTGCTCTGCCGGAACGTGCCGTGCAGCAGCCGCCGCTCGGGCGGCGCGGCCAGCAATTCCCCCCGGGCCGCGACCGCCGCCGCCACCAACGGCGCCACCTCGGCGTCACCGGCCGACAGGGCCATCGCCGCGGCCTGCCGCCCGGTGCGCTCGGCCACGGTCTCGAACGCGTGCCCCGACGGCGGCTCCACCCAGAGCCGCCGCAGCGTCCCCGCCGCCTCCAGCAACGCCTTCGCCTCGGGCAGCGACCGCACCGACACCTCCGGATGCAGCCGCTCCAGCAGCAGAACCCCCGCGGTCCCGTCGGCCTCCAGCAGCCGCACCGCACCGAGCCCACCCCAGTGCGCCAGCGCCGCCGCCTCGCTCTCCGGCCGGGCCCGCCGCGGCGCCAGCTTCAGCACGGCAGGCGTGTCGTCCGCCCGCCGCACCAGCAGCACCACACTGCTGCGCCCGCCCGGCACCTGCACCCGTTCCACGGTCAACTCGCGTAGCGCGACGGCCTGTTCCACCGTGTCCGGCAGCTTCTCCAGCCACTCGTCACCGTCCGGCGCCGTCTCACCGAGCGCCCTCACCAGGCGCCGCGGCGGTTCGAAAGCCATACGCGAGTCGTTCCTTTCCGGCTCTAGGGAGTCGCCGAGACCGAGGGCGAGGCCGACCCACCGGCCGCCGCCCCGGAGCCCGCCCGCTCGGCGAGCCCAGGGAAGGCTACGCTCTCCCCGCTCCAGCGCACCGCCCGCACCGCGGCCTCCCGCAGCGCCCCGGCCGCCGAGCCGCGCCGCTCGCCGGAGGATGCCCGGACCAGGTCGGAGTACACGTCGGCCACCCGCTCCTCCAACTCGGCGGCGAGCCGTACGGCCGTCGCCGGATCCGTGACGGCGAACGGCAGCGCGTACGCCGCGCTCGCGGCGACGGGCGTACCGCCCAGGTCCCGTACCTCGCGGACCAGCGCGTCCCGGCGAGCCCGGTGCGCGTCGTACGCCTGACGCGCCTCCGCCTGTCGCTGCCCGCCGATCCGGCCGCCGACGACGCCGTAGCCGTAGACCGCCGCGTGTTCGGCCGCCAGCGCCGCCTGGAGCGCCCGGAGCACTCCCGCCCTCGCCTCGTCGCTCACTGGTCCCCCTTCGTCAGCAGGTACGCGTGCCCGGCCCCGGCCGCCGCCACTGCGGCCAGCAGCCGCGCCAGCTCGCCCGGCACGTCCAGCAGTGCCTCGGCCCGCTGGGCGGCGAGGCTCCGCTCGGCGGCGGCCAGCGCGGCGAGCGCGGACCTCTCGTCGGCGGGCACGGCCGGCGAGGGCGACGCGGACGCCGTGGCCGACAGTGATGCGGACGCCGTGGCCGACGGCGATGCGGTCGCCGTGGGCGAGGCCGCGCCCTCCTCGAACGCCACCGCGTGCGCCGCCACCTCGGCCCGCAGCGGCCGCAACCGCTCCGCGAGCGCCGGATGGGCGGCGAGGACGGCGTCGTACTGCCGCAACAGCCCCCGGCTGTCCCGCGCCGCACGCGCGCGTGCCCGCGCGGACACCGACGGACTCCCACCGCTCCCGGCAGAGTCCGAATCAGTGGAGCAGCCCACCAGCACGGCAGCCGAGGCCACCGAGACGAACAGGCTCCTTCTGCGCAACAGGGAGGGGAACGACACGGCAGACGTCCTCAGGGGGCTCGTACGAACACACGGGCGGGCATGCACTCCGCCGTGATCACGTTACCCGCGCATCCCCCCAACCGGCGTCACCGCCTCGACGCCTCTCCGCCGCAGCCGACCAAGGGGCGAGAGGAACCGCGTGACCAGCCACGAACACCCCGCACCCGCCCGCAAACCAGAGCCCCCACCCCCCGTAGGCGAACGGCCCCACCGCCGGAGGCACCCGCACGCAACACCCCCCGCGACCCGATACCCTTTGACCAGACACACGACCCATCCCACAACAGCACACGCGGCCGAGGAGTCACCCGGATGAGCACCACCCAGAGCGAGAGGCTGCGAGAGCTCCTGGAACCGCTCGTCATCTCCCAGGGACTGGATCTCGAAGAGATCGCCGTGGACTCCGTCGGCCGCAAGCGTGTACTGCGCGTCGTCGTCGACTCCGACACCGGGGCGGATCTGGACCAGATCGCCGATGTGAGCCGTGAGCTCTCGGCGAAGCTCGACGAGACGGACGCGATGGGCGAGGGGGAGTACACCCTGGAGGTCGGCACCCCCGGCGCGGAGCGCCAGCTCACCGAGCATCGGCACTACCTGCGCGCCGTGGACCGCCTGGTGCGGTTCCAGCTGACCGAGGGCGGCGAACTGGTCGCCAGAATCCTGGACGTCGACGACACGGGCCTCGACCTGGAGGTGCCCGGCGTCAAGGGCCGCAAGGCCACCAGCCGCAGACTCGGGTTCGCCGAGATCGACAGGGCGCGTGTGCAGGTCGAGTTCAACCGCAAGGACAAGAAGGACATGACGGAAGAGGAGGAGGCGTAGCCGTGGACATCGACATGAGCGCCCTGCGGGGCTTGGTTCGGGAGAAGGAGATCTCCTTCGACCTGCTGGTCGAGGCGATCGAGTCGGCCCTCCTCATCGCCTACCACCGCACCGAGGGAAGCCGCCGCCACGCGCGCGTGGTGCTCGACCGGAACACCGGGCACGTGACCGTGTGGGCGAAGGAGGACCCCGAGGACCTGGAGGAGGGGCAGGAGGCGCGTGAGTTTGACGACACCCCGTCGGGTTTCGGGCGGATCGCCGCCACCACCGCCAAACAGGTGATCCTGCAGCGGCTGCGCGACGCCGAGGACGACGCCACGCTCGGGGAGTACGCCGGCCGCGAGGGCGACATCGTCACCGGAGTGGTCCAGCAGGGCCGCGACCCGAAGAACGTGCTCGTCGACATCGGCAAGCTGGAGGCCATCCTGCCGGTGCAGGAGCAGGTCCCCGGTGAGACCTACCCGCACGGGATGCGGCTGCGGTCGTACGTCGTACGGGTGGCGAAGGGTGTCCGCGGCCCGTCCGTCACGCTCTCCCGCACCCACCCGAACCTGGTCAAGAAGCTCTTCGCGCTGGAGGTGCCGGAGATCGCCGACGGGTCCGTCGAGATCGCCGCCATCGCCCGCGAGGCCGGTCACCGTACGAAGATCGCGGTCCGTTCCACCCGTTCGGGTCTGAACGCCAAGGGCGCCTGTATCGGCCCGATGGGCGGCCGGGTCCGCAACGTCATGGGCGAGCTGAACGGTGAGAAGATCGACATCGTCGACTGGTCGGACGACCCGGCCGAGATGGTGGCGAACGCGCTGTCCCCGGCCCGCGTCTCCAAGGTGGAGGTCGTGGACCTGGCGTCCCGGTCCGCACGGGTGATCGTGCCGGACTACCAGCTGTCGCTGGCGATCGGCAAAGAGGGACAGAACGCCCGGCTGGCCGCCCGGCTCACCGGCTGGCGCATCGACATCCGCCCGGATACCGAACAGGTGTCCGAGTAGATCGCCGGGTGGGTGACCCTTCCTCCGTCCGGGATTCACTCGGACGGAGGGAATAGTTCCAAGCCGCAGGTCGCTTGGATTACGACAACAGCCGTTCGATCTTTGCCCCGAAGGGGTGAGGTCGGTACGGGGAGGTAGACTTAACTGTGTCTGGCCGGACGCAAGCCCGCGCATGCCCTGAACGCACCTGTGTGGGGTGCAGGCAGCGAGCGGCCAAGACCGAACTGCTGCGGATCGTGGCGGTCGAGGACGAATGTGTCCCCGATCCTCGCGGTACGCTGCCCGGCCGGGGAGCGTATGTACACCCTGTCCAGGTCTGTCTGGACCAGGCGGTGCGCCGCCGGGCACTCCCGCGGGCGCTGCGCGCCCCGGGCCCGCTGGACGTAAAGGCGTTGCGCCGGTACGTCGAGCAGTAACACCGTAAGAAGCGTCGTTCGGAACGTCCGTGCGGCTCTGGTACCCCGCGAGTTGGAAGTAGGTCGAGATTGCGATGAGCACTCGATGAGCACGCGATGAGTACGCCCATGAAGTAGCGACGGTCCGGACGCACCCGGACCTAAAAGGAGCGAAGTGGCTAAGGTCCGGGTATACGAACTCGCCAAGGAGTTCGGGGTTGAGAGCAAGGTCGTCATGGCCAAGCTCCAGGAACTCGGTGAATTCGTCCGTTCGGCGTCCTCGACGATCGAGGCGCCCGTAGTACGCAAGCTGACAGACGCCTTCCAGGGCGGTGGCAACGGCAGGTCCGCCCCGCGCAAGGCTGCCCCCAGGCCCGGCGCGCCCTCTCCGGCGCAGGCGGCCCGTCCGGGTGCCCCCAAGCCGGGCGCCCCGCGTCCGGCGGCCCCGCAGCCGCAGGCGCAGGCCCCGGCGGCTCCCGCGGCTCCGCAGGCGCCCTCGGCTCCGGCACCGGCGCCGGTCACCCCCGCGCCGGCCGCCTCCGGCCCGCGTCCCGTCCCGGGTCCGAAGCCCGCGCCGCGTCCGGCTCCGGCCGCGCCCGAGTTCACGGCTCCGCCGGCGCCTCCGGCCGCCGCGGCGCCGAGCCCGGCCGCCGCACAGGGCCAGCGTCCCGGCAACGCCCCGCGTCCGGGCCAGGGTGCCCAGCGCCCCGGTGGCCGTCCGGCCCCCGGTCAGCGCGATGCCCGTCCGGGTCAGGGCGCGCCGCGTCCCGGTGGCCAGGCCCCGCGTCCCGGCGGTGCCCGTCCGGCCGGCCCGCGCCCCGGTAACAACCCCTTCACGTCCGGTGGCTCCACCGGCATGGCCCGCCCGCAGGCCCCGCGCCCGCAGGGCGGTCCGCGCCCGGGTGGCCCCGGTGCCCCCGGCGCCGGTCCCCGTCCGCAGGCGCCCGGCGCCCAGGGCGGCGGTCCGCGTCCGCAGGCGCCCGGCGGTGCCCGTCCGAGCCCGTCCGGCATGCCCCGCCCGCAGGGCGGTCCGCGTCCCGGCGGCGGCTCCGCGGGTCCGCGTCCGAACCCCGGCATGATGCCGCAGCGTCCCGCTGCCGGCCCGCGTCCCGGCCCCGGTGGCGGCGGTCGCGGTCCCGGCGGTGCGGGTCGTCCCGGCGGCGCCGGCCGTCCCGGTGGCGGCGGCTTCGCCGGCCGTCCCGGCGGCGGTGGCGCCCGTCCGGGCGGTGGCGGCGGCTTCGCCGGCCGTCCCGGCGGCGGTGGCCCCGGCGGCGGTGGCGGCGGCTTCGGCGGCGGTCCCGGCGCTGGCGGCGGCGGTCGTCCCGGCTTCGGCGGACGTCCGGGCGGTCCCGGCGGCCGTGGTGGCACGCAGGGCGCCTTCGGCCGTCCCGGCGGTCCGGCGCGTCGTGGTCGCAAGTCGAAGCGGCAGCGTCGCCAGGAGTACGAGGCCATGCAGGCCCCGAGCGTCGGCGGCGTGATGCTGCCGCGCGGCAACGGCGAGAGCATCCGTCTCTCCCGTGGCGCGTCGCTCACCGACTTCGCGGAGAAGATCAACGCCAACCCGGCGTCCCTGGTCGCGGTCATGATGAACCTCGGCGAGATGGTCACGGCCACGCAGTCGGTCTCGGACGAGACCCTGCAGCTCCTCGCCGGCGAGATGAACTACACGGTTCAGATCGTCAGCCCCGAGGAGGAGGACCGCGAGCTGCTGGAGTCCTTCGACATCGAGTTCGGCGAGGACGAGGGCGGCGAGGACGACCTGGTGGTCCGTCCGCCGGTCGTGACCGTCATGGGTCACGTCGACCACGGCAAGACCCGACTGCTCGACGCCATCCGCAAGACGAACGTCATCGCGGGCGAGGCCGGCGGCATCACCCAGCACATCGGTGCCTACCAGGTCTCGACCGAGGTCAACGACGAAGAGCGCAAGATCACCTTCATCGACACCCCGGGTCACGAGGCGTTCACCGCCATGCGTGCCCGTGGTGCGAAGTCGACCGACATCGCGATCCTGGTCGTCGCGGCCAACGACGGCGTCATGCCGCAGACGGTCGAGGCGCTCAACCACGCCAAGGCGGCCGACGTCCCGATCGTCGTCGCGGTCAACAAGATCGACGTCGAGGGCGCCGACCCGACCAAGGTGCGCGGTCAGCTGACCGAGTACGGCCTGGTGGCCGAGGAGTACGGCGGCGACACCATGTTCGTCGACATCTCCGCCAAGCAGGGTCTGTACATCGACGAGCTGCTGGAAGCGGTCGTCCTGACCGCCGACGCCTCGCTCGACCTGCGGGCCAACCCGAACCAGGACGCGCAGGGCATCTCGATCGAGTCCCGTCTCGACCGCGGCCGCGGTGCCGTGGCGACGGTCCTCGTCCAGCGAGGCACGCTGCGGGTCGGCGACACGATGGTCGTGGGCGACGCCTACGGCCGAGTCCGCGCCATGCTCGACGACAACGGCAACAACGTCGCCGAGGCCGGCCCCTCCACGCCGGTGCAGGTCCTGGGTCTGACCAACGTCCCGGGCGCCGGCGACAACTTCCTCGTGGTCGAGGAGGACCGTACGGCCCGCCAGATCGCGGAGAAGCGTGCCGCCCGCGAGCGCAACGCGGCCTTCGCGAAGCGCACGCGCCGCGTGTCCCTGGAGGACCTGGACAAGGTGCTCAAGGCCGGCGAGGTCCAGCAGCTCAACCTGATCATCAAGGGTGACGCTTCTGGTTCCGTCGAGGCCCTGGAGTCCTCCCTGCTCCAGCTGGACGTCGGCGAAGAGGTCGACATCCGCGTCCTGCACCGCGGTGTCGGTGCGGTCACGGAGTCGGACATCGACCTGGCGATGGGCTCCGACGCCATCGTGATCGGCTTCAACGTCCGCGCGGCCGGCCGCGCGGCGCAGATGGCCGAGCGCGAGGGTGTGGACGTCCGGTACTACTCGGTCATCTACCAGGCGATCGAGGAGATCGAGGCGGCCCTCAAGGGCATGCTCAAGCCGGAGTTCGAGGAGGTCGAGCTCGGTACGGCGGAGATCCGCGAGGTCTTCAAGTCGTCCAAGCTGGGCAACATCGCGGGTGTTCTCATCCGCTCCGGCGAGGTCAAGCGCAACACCAAGGCGCGCCTCATCCGCGACGGCAAGGTGGTCGCGGAGAACCTCAACATCGAGGGCCTGCGTCGCTTCAAGGACGACGTCACGGAGATCCGCGAAGGGTTCGAGGGCGGTATCAACCTCGGCAACTTCAACGACATCAAGATCGACGACGTCATCGCGACGTACGAGATGCGCGAGAAGCCGCGGGTGTAAGGCCTACGGTTGGTAGCTGGCCGACGGGACTCCGGTGCCGTCGGCCGGCACTTTTCGCCATCCGGCCGACCCGGTCGGCTGAGAGGCACCGTCACGGGGCTCCGCCCCGGACCCCGGCCTCGCGCGCCCACCACCCGACTCGGTGAGCTGAAACGGTGCCCCCTCGGGCGAAGTCCGCTCGGCGGACCGAGGCGGTGCCTTCTTGGCCGACCGAGTCGGGTGGTGGGCGGGCGAAGGCCTGGGTCCGGGGGCGGAGCCCCTGGCGGGGTCCGGGGCGGAGCCCTGTGACGGCCGGGGAAAGTCGGTCGAGCCCCCGGCAGGGACGGGGTACCGTTCCTGGCAGGGCCATCGATCCCGTACCGGCGGGTTAACCGGATACACACATGTACGTGGGGACCCTGTCCTTCGACCTCCTCCTCGGCGACATCCACTCGCTCAAGGAGAAACGCTCCGTCGTCCGCCCGATCGTCGCCGAACTCCAGCGGAAGTACGCCGTGAGCGCGGCCGAGGTGGACCATCTGGACCTTCACCGCAGGGCCGGCATCGGCCTTGCCCTGGTCTCCGGCGACGCCGTGCACCTGAGTGACGTGCTCGACCGGTGCGAACGGCTGGTCGCCGGCCGCCCCGAGGTGGAGCTGCTGTCGGTCCGACGGCGCTTTCACGGCGACGACGACTAGACCTGAGAACGACAAGAAGAAAGAACGGGAGACGGACCAGTGGCCGACAACGCGCGGGCGAAAAGGCTGGCGGACCTCATCCGAGAGGTGGTGGCCCAGAAGCTGCAGCGCGGGATCAAGGACCCGCGGCTCGGCTCGCACGTCACCATCACGGACACCCGGGTCACGGGTGACCTTCGGGAGGCGACCGTCTTCTACACGGTGTACGGCGACGAGGAGGAGCGGAAGGCCGCCGCCGCAGGTCTGGAGAGCGCCAAGGGCATTCTCCGGTCCGAGGTCGGCCGCGCCGCCGGCGTGAAGTTCACGCCGACCCTCGCCTTCGTGGCGGACGCCCTCCCGGACACCGCCCGGAACATCGAGGACCTCCTCGACCGGGCGCGCCAGTCCGACGCGAAGGTCCGCGAGGCCTCCGCGGGCGCCGCCTACGCCGGTGAGGCCGACCCGTACCGGAAGCCGGGCGAGGACGACGCCGACGAGACGGACGACGCCGCCGAATGACCAGCAAGCCCACCCCGCCCGACGGCCTTGTCATCGTCGACAAGCCGTCGGGCTTCACCTCGCACGACGTCGTCGCCAAGATGCGGGGCATCGCCCGCACCCGGCGCGTCGGGCACGCCGGCACCCTCGACCCGATGGCCACGGGCGTCCTCGTCCTCGGCATCGAGCGGGCGACCAAGCTCCTCGGGCACCTCGCCCTCACCGAGAAGGAGTACCTGGGGACGATCCGCCTCGGCCAGAACACGGTCACGGACGACGCCGAGGGCGAGATCACCTCGTCCACCGACGCCTCCCGGGTCACCCGCGAGGCCGTCGACGCCGGCATCGCCAAGCTGACCGGCGCCATCATGCAGGTCCCGTCCAAGGTCAGCGCCATCAAGATCGACGGTGTGCGGTCGTACAAGCGCGCCCGGGACGGCGAGGACTTCGACATCCCGGCCCGCCCGGTGACCGTCTCGTCGTTCGCCGTGTACGACGTCCGGGACGCCGTCGCCGAGGACGGCACCCCCGTACTCGACCTGGTCGTCTCCGTCGTCTGCTCCTCCGGCACCTACATCCGCGCCCTCGCCCGCGACCTCGGCGCCGACGTGGGCGTCGGCGGCCACCTCACCGCGCTGCGCCGCACCCGCGTCGGGCCGTACAAGCTGGACTCCGCGCGCACCCTGGACCAGCTCCAGCAGGAGCTCACCGTGATGCCGATCGCCGAGGCGGCCGGGGCCGCCTTCCGGCGCTGGGACGTGGACGCCAGGCGGGCCCGCCTGCTCACCAACGGCGTGCGCCTGGAAATGCCCGACGAGTACGCGGGCACCGGCCCCGTCGCCGTGTTCGACCCCGAGGGCCGCTTCCTGGCGCTCGTCGAGGAGCACAAGGGCAAGGCGAAGAGCCTCGCCGTCTTCACCTGAGCCCTGCCCGTGGAGCGGCGACCACGGGGTCTGATGCCGCCGCCGCTCCACGGTCCCCCCTCGGTTCCCCCACCCCTAGGGTGTATCCACCCGCCCCCGGCTATTCACCCGACCGAGCAGGCGCTCGGAGTGAACCGGGGGAGCGGAGGGGGGCGCGTTCACCGCCCGCTCTGTCCCGCTGATCATTTCGCGCCTACGGTCGAAGACAGCCGGAGACAAGGGCACCGGTGTACGGGCGGGGAGGTTCGATCATGGCGGGACGGGGCCCGCGGACCGCGAGCGGTCGCCGGACGGCGGACGGTACGCGGGACGCGGAGAAGGAGACGGCGCCGGGGCTCGACGAGCGGCTGGTCCGGGTCCGCGACCTCGCCGGTCGCCCGCGCGGCACCGGCTTCCTGGCCGATCATCACGGGACGCTCGTCACCAGCCACGAGGCCGTCGACGGCCTCGCCCGGATCGTGCTGCACGCGGCCGGGGACCGCACCTGCGTGGTCGGCCCGGACGCCGTCGTCCCGCTGCCCGCCTTCGACCTGGCCCTGGTCCGCACCGAGGGCCTCGCCGTGGACCCGCTTCCGATCACCGTCCGGGAGCGCATCCCGGCCGGCACCTACGTACGCATCGCCGCCGACCGCTGGCGCGAGGCCAGGGTCCTGGCCGCGACCGGAGTGACGTACAGCGCCACCGACCGCCTCCACTTCCTAGAAGACGCCCTGGAGTTGGCGATCGGCACGGCGGGCCGGGACGCGCTGCGCCCGGGCGGTGGCGCGGCCGGCGGGCCGGTCCTGGACGCGGAGACCGGCGCGGTCCTGGCAGTCCTCGGCACCGCCCTCCACTCCGGCCGGCGGGACGCGGGCTTCGCCGTCCCCCTCCACCACCCCGACAGCGGCCCGCTGGCCGACCTCCTGGCCACCAACGCGGCCACGGTCCCGGCCTACGGCATCGACCTCAACCTGGCAGGCGTACTGGAACTGACGGCCACGTCCGTAGCCCAGGACGGCCCCCCGGGCGTCCCGGCCGGATACGTCAGCTCCACGACCCCGCGCATGACATCGCCCCGCACCGGAGCACCCCGCACCGCATCGCCTCGCACTGGAGCGCCCCAAAGGGGCGCGGGGAACTGCGCGACCAGCCCCCACCCACCCGCAGCCGCCCCACCACCTTCCACGGCACTCACAGGCGACTGCACCGACCCCGCACAACCAGTCGAACGCGCGACCATCTCAAAGCAGCTGTCGGCCTTCACCGAAGGCACCGGCACCGGCACCGGCACCGGAAAGGCCACCGGCACCGTCCTGGCCCTCGTCGGCGCCCCCGGAACGGGCCGCACCACCGAACTCGCCGCACTCGCCGCCCGCCGCCATCGCGAAGCGAACCCCGCCCCCACCCTCTGGCTCCGCGGCGCCGACCTCAAGGACGCCGACGACTCCATCGCCGACGCCGCCCGCCGCTCCCTGGAACGCGCGGTCCGGCTCGTCGCCGCCTCCCGCTCCCAACTCCCGGGAGACCTGGGTGAGGTGACCGTGGAACGGCTGGCCCGCCTCGCCGCCCGGGCCGGCCGCCCGCTCCTCCTGCTGCTGGACGGCCCCGAGGAGATGCCCCTGGCCCTCGCCCACCGGCTCGCCGGCTGGACCAAGAGCACCGCGGACTGGCTGCGCGACACCGGCGCCCGCCTGCTCCTGGCCTGCCGCGAGGAGTACTGGGAGCGCGCCGGCGCCGAATTCCCGCCCGACCTCCTGCACGGACCCGGCCCCGGGACCACGTGCGGATCCGCCACGGCCGGCGACCCCCCGTGCGTCCGGCTGACCGACCTCACCCCCGACGAGGCCCGCCGCGCCCGCTCCCGCTACGGCATCCCCGACGGCGTCCTCATCGACCGCGACGCCCGCCACCCCCTCGCCCTGCGCCTGCTCTCCGAGGTCCGCGCCGCCCTCCCGGACGCCCCGGCCTGCGACGACCCGATCGACCGGCACGACGTCTTCGCCGCCTACCTCGACCTGATGTGCCTGCGCATCGCGGTCCGGCTGGCCGCCGAGAACGGCCTGCGCGGTACGGCCGTACGGCGCCTCGCAGCCCGGGTCTCCGGGCAGGTGCATGAAGCCGCCCGGCGCAGCCTCGGCCCCGGGCAGGGGGAGCTGGACCGGGAGTCGTTCGAAGCGGTGTTCCCCTGGGGGCCCGTCCCCGCCCACCTCGGCGGCGGCTCCGGCTGGGCCTCCGCCGTGCTCACCGAGGGCCTGCTGGTGCCCGCAGGCGGCGGCTACCGCTTCGCCCACGAGGAGTTCGCCGACTGGATCCAGGGCCTGCACCTGGACCTGGACGAGGCCCTGGACGTGCTGGTCCACCGCCCCCGCACCCCGCTGGGCACCTGCCCCCCGCCCGTCCCGCACCACAGGGTCGGCCCGGTCGTCCAGGCCCTGCTGCTGCTCGACCGCGAGTACGGGCCGACCCGACTCGCGCCACGGCTGGACGAGTTGGTGCACGCCCTCGACCTGGACCCCGCCTCCTGGTGGGCGGCGCGTCTGCTCGCCCAGACCCTGCTGCGGCTGCCCGACGCGGCCCCGTACACCGGGGTGCTGCGCCTGCTCGCCGACCAGCTGGTGGGCCAACAGCGCACCGCGCCCGCCGAGTTCGGGCCCGGCTTCTGGACGGCGCTCGCCCTCCCGGCCGCCGACCTCTTCGATCTGCTGCGCAGACTGGTGCTCGCCGACGAGCCGCTGCCCGATACCGCGGGCATCGGCCGCTTCGGAGCCCGGCCGACGCGCCCGCCGGCACGGCCACCGGCCCGGCCGGTGACGGAGAAGCCCGAGAGCGCCGCCCCGCGCCACCTGGACGCCGTGGCCAGGCTGCTGGCCGCCGACCCCGCCACCGTACAGCCGTACCTCACCCGCTGGTTCGACGACGAGCGGCCGTTGCCCGCGATGCCGCACGCCACCGTGGCGACGGCCGCCCAGGCGCTGCTGCACACCCACCGGCACCGGGCCCCGGACGATCTGACCGAAGTGCTGGTGGACGCGGCACACCGGCGCGGCGACGAACTGCTCGCCGTACTCGCCGAGGACGAGCCGTCGGCGGTGTGCCGGGCCGTGGACCGCTGGGCGCACGACGAGCGACCGGCCCGCCGGGTGGCCGCCGTGGCCCACGGGCTGCGCACCGCCCCGCACGTCCGCAGCGACCCCGACCGCGAACTGCTCCGCTACGCCGCGCTCGCCCTGCTCGCCCGTCCCGCCGACTGCGCTCTGCACGGCGGTGCCCTCGCCCTGCTGGTCCGCGACCCGGGAACCCGCGCCCGCCATCTCCCGCAGGCACTGGCGCACTTCGCGGCCGGCGACCACCAGCTCCCGCCCGCCGCCCTGCTCCCGGCCCTGGCCACCCACCCCGACGAGGTCCTGGAGGCCTTCCGTGCCCGGCTGCGCGGACCGGACGCCGGACAGGTGCTGCGCACCCTCGCCCATGTCACCACACCGGCCCTCGCCCGGCCGATCACCGAGCTGGTCCTGGAGGCCGCCGAGCTGCGGCCGGAGCTCGCCGGGCAGGTGGCTGCCTTCGTCGAGCGCCGCCTCGACCAGGGCGCCGAGGCCCGTGCCGTCCTCCTGCCGCTGGTCACCGAGCTGCTCGACGACGGCCCCGAGCCGGTCCGGGCGGCCCTCGCGACCGTTCTCGGCGCGGCCGGCACCCCCGCCTCGCGACCGCTGCGCCAGGAACTCCTGGAGTTCCTGCTGCACCGCGAACGCGACCCGGCCGTCCTGGACGCGCTGCTGCACGCGGCCGCCGCACAGCGCGAGGACGACGGCGACGGCGTGCGCGAGCTGGTCAGGCGCACCGGACTGCTCCTCGTCCGCACCCCGGACGGGGCGACCCGGTTCGACCGGGGGCTGGTCGACCTCGGCCGGCACGTGCCCGGCTTCGCGGCCCTGATGGCCCGCTGGCTCACCGACACCCCGCAGGAATGGGACGCGGTGGTCGGCCCGAGCACCCGCCGGATGCTCGGGAACCTGGCGGGCGTGCGGGTCCCCGCGTGATCGCGGACACGTGCGCCCGGTCACAGCGACCGTGCCGGTGTGAGCCGCGTGCGCCAAACATGGCACCCTTAGACCTGCGTAAGAGGGACAACGGACACACGTTCGAGGAGCGGACACAGTGCAGCGCTGGCGTGGCTTGGAGGACATTCCCGAGGACTGGGGGCGCAGTGTCGTCACCATCGGTTCCTATGACGGGGTGCACCGCGGTCACCAGCTGATCATCCGGCATGCCGTGGACCGCGCCCGTGAGCTGGGCATTCCGGCGGTCGTCGTCACCTTCGACCCGCACCCCAGCGAGGTCGTCCGCCCCGGCAGCCACCCGCCGCTGCTCGCCCCGCACCACACCCGCGCCGAGCTGATGGCGGAGCTGGGCGTGGACGCGGTGCTGATCCTCCCCTTCACCACCGAGTTCTCGAGGCTGTCGGCCGCCGACTTCGTGGTGAAGGTCCTGGTCGACAAGTTGCACGCCAAGGCCGTCGTGGAGGGCCCCAACTTCCGCTTCGGCCACAAGGCCGCGGGCAGCGTCGAGTTCCTCATCGAGCAGGGCAAGGTGTACGACTTCGAGGTGGAGGTCGTCGATCTGTTCGTGCGCGGGGAGGCGGGCGGCGGCGAGCCGTTCTCCTCGACCCTGACCCGGCGCCTGGTCGCCGAGGGCGACATGGCGGGCGCACGCGAGATCCTGGGCCACCCGCACCGGGTGGAGGGCGTGGTCGTGCGCGGCGCCCAGCGCGGCCGCGAGCTGGGCTTCCCCACCGCCAACGTGGAGACCCTCCCGCACACCGCCATCCCCGCCGACGGCGTCTACGCCGGCTACCTGCACGCCCAGGGCGAAGTGATGCCGGCCGCGATCTCCGTCGGCACCAACCCGCAGTTCGACGGCACCGAGCGCACGGTGGAGGCGTACGCCATCGACCGCGTGGGCCTCGACCTGTACGGCCTGCACGTCGCCGTCGACTTCCTGGCCTATGTCCGCGGCCAGGCCAAGTTCGACTCGCTCGACGCGCTGCTGGAGCAGATGGCCGAGGACGTCAAGCGCTGCCGGGAGCTGGTGGCGGCCGAGGCCGCCTGAGCAGAGGATTCGTCCAGACGACGAAGGGCGGCCGGTGCGGTGAGGCACCGGCCGCCCTTCGTCGTTGCGGCTACTGCTGGGGCGGCTGTCCCTGCGGGGGCTGGGGCGGCTGCTGCGGGTAGCCGTATCCCGGCTGCGGCTGCGGCTGGGCCTGCGGCTGCGGGGGATACGGCTGTTGTCCCGGCTGCGGCGGGTGGGGCTGGGTGCCGGGCTGCGGCTGGCCGTACAGCTCTTGCTGCGGCGGCTGTCCCTGCGGGGGCTGCGGGGGCTGCGTCTGCTGCGGCGGATACGGCTGCTGCGGCGGGTACGGCTGTCCGGGCACGTACGGCTGCGGCTGACCAGGCGCGTAGTACTGCTGGCCCGGCAGGGGCTGGCCGGGCATCGGCGGGGCGGCGACCGGCGGCGGGTTGCCGTCGCTGGTCCACAGGCCGTGCATCTGCTGGTGCCGGACGAAGTCCTCGGCGACCATCGCCGCGAGGTTGAAGTACGCCTCCCGCACCTTCGGCCGCATCATGTCGAGGTCGACCTCGGCACCGGCGGACAGGTGCTCGTCGAAGGGGACGACCACGACCCCCCGGCAGCGCGTCTCGAAGTGCGCCACGATGTCCTCGACCTTGATCATCTTGCCGGTCTCGCGGACCCCGGAGATCACGGTGATGGACCGCGACACCAGGTCGGCGTATCCGTGCGCGGACAGCCAGTCCAGCGTCGTGCTCGCGCTGCTCGCCCCGTCCACCGACGGCGTCGAGATGATGATCAGCTGGTCGGCCAGGTCGAGCACTCCGCGCATCGCGCTGTACAGCAGACCGGTGCCGGAGTCGGTGAGGATGATCGGGTACTGCCTGCCCAGCACGTCGATCGCGCGCCGGTAGTCCTCGTCGTTGAAGGTGGTCGAGACGGCCGGGTCGACGTCGTTGGCGATGATCTCCAGGCCGGACGGGGCCTGGGAGGTGAACCGCCGGATGTCCATGTAGGAGTTGAGGTACGGGATCGCCTGGACCAGGTCGCGGATGGTGGCCCCGGTCTCGCGGCGCACGCGGCGGCCGAGGGTGCCGGCGTCCGGGTTGGCGTCGATGGCGAGGATCTTGTCCTGCCGCTCGGTGGCGAGCGTGGAGCCGAGCGCGGTGGTCGTGGTGGTCTTGCCGACACCGCCCTTGAGGCTGATCACCGCTATCCGGTAGCAGGACAGCACGGGCGTGCGGATCAGCTCCAGCTTCCGCTGCCGCTCGGCCTCCTCCTTCTTCCCACCGATCTTGAACCGCGAGGACCCGGCGGCGGGCCGGCCGCTCTTCGCCTTCTGCTTCTTGTTGTTGAGCAGCCGGTCGGAGGACAGCTCCACGGCGGCGGTGTAACCGAGCGGCGCCGCACCGGGGTTGGTCATCTGCCGCTGGTCGTGCTGGATGGGCTGCGGCCAGGCGGCGCCCGCCCGGGGATCGACAGGCGGCTGCGGGTACGGCTGCGGCTGCGCGGCCTGCTCGGGTGCCTGCGGTGCCTGTGCGGCGCGGGGGTCCTGAGGGGCGGCGGCCTGCTGCGGCTGGGGCTGCGGCGGCTGTCCGGGCTGGGGGAAGCCGTACCCGCCGGGCTGGGCCGGAGGCGTCGTGGGCTGCGGGAAGCCGTAGCCGCCCGGTGCCTGCGGCGGCGGGACGGGGGCGCCCGGCGGCGGGAAGCCGTAACCGCCCTGTGCGTCCGGGACGGGGGGCTGTGCGGGCGCGGGCTGGTGCCAGGCGGCGGGCGCGGGATGCGGGGCCTGCGGCTGGAACGGCCGCGGATCCGGCACGGCGGTGGGCTGGGGCCGGCCGGGCACCGGCTCCGGTGCGGCCGGCTGGACCGGCCACTGGGCGGCGGGCACGGGGGCCGCGGGCTGGTAGGACGGCGGCAGCGGCGGGACCACCGCCGGAGGCGTCGGCGGGGGCGCCCAGGCGGTGGGCACGGCGTCCTCGGGAGCCGGGGGCGCCTCCTGCGGCGGGGCCGGCGCCGCGGTGACGACGGGGGGCTCGACGGGGTCCACGACGGCTACGGCCGCGTCGGCCTGGTCGTCCTCGGCGCGACCCTCGTCGGCCTCGGGGCGAGCCTCGTAGTCGTTCTCGTCAGGAGTGCCCTCGTCGTCCCGGGTGTCGACGACGACCGCATCCTCGGACTGGGACTGGGGCTGGGACCGGGGCTCGGCTTCGTCCGCGGTGTCCGCCGGGACGGCTTCCTGGACGGGCTCGTCCCTCTCGGCCGTACCGTCGGCCTCGGCCTCGGCCTCGACTTCGGCCTCCGCCTCGGCGGCCTCGACCTCGACCTCGACCTCGTCGGGCGCGTCCGCGTCCGCGTCGCCCCTGTCGGCCGACGGCTCGGACTTTTCGGCGGCGTCCTCCTCGACTCCCTCGGCCCCCGCCTCGGAGCGCACCGGAAGCGCGCCGACCTCGGCCTCTCCTTCGGCTTCCCCCTCTTCGGCGGCGGTCCGCTCGGCGGCCTCGGTGGCCTCGGCCACCTCGCGCTTCACCGCGACGGGGGAGAACCGCATCGTCGCACCGCTCTCCAGGTCACCGCTGTCCTGCTCGGGCTCCGGCGCCGACTCCTCGGCAGGGGCAGGCTGCGGCTCGAAACCGGCCGGCAGTTTCGGCACGGCGGCCGGACCGTCGGCGGGCGGCGCGGCCGGGGTGAACGGCGCCGTGGGCGCAGGGGTGAAGGGGGCCCCCGGGGTTGACGCGGGTGCCGGAGTGAACGGCGCACCCGGCGTCGCGGTGGGCGGTGGCGTGAACGGTGCCCCAGGAGTTGACGCGGGCGGGGGAGTGAAGGGTGCCCCAGGAGTTGACGCGGGCGGGGGAGTGAAGGGAGCCCCCGGAGTCGAAGCGGGCGGCGGGGGAGTGAAGGGAGCCCCCGGAGCTGACGTGGGCGGTGGCGTGAACGGCGCGCCCGGAGCGGACGTCGGCGGAGCCGGGGGCGGCGGAGTGAAGGGCAGCCCGGGGCCCGGCTTCCCACCCCCCTGCTGGGCGTGCGGAGGAGGAGTCAGCCCGGGGATCGGCACCCCTGGCGGGAACGGCGAACGAGGCGGCGCGGCAGGCCCCGTACCGGCCCCCGCGGCACCTGTCCCCGGACGGCTCTCCGCACCGGCCTTGCCCGCCGATCCCGAGTCTCCCGAGCCGGAGCCGCCCGGACCGACCGGACCACCGGTCGGCGGAGCGGAACCGTCGGCCGCGTTCTGCGTGTACCACGCGGGCGGCGCGTAGTCGATCGTGAACTCGCCCGTCATCTCGTTGAGTGACTCCGCGTCGGGCTGGTCATCGCCGGGTGTGGCCCAGCCCCCGCGGATCCCGTCCCGATCGCTGCTCACAGTTCCTCCTGATGTGGTCGAGCACCCTCATGCCGTGCCGGCGCGACGACCATGTCGTGTCGTTCTCAGCATCCGTATTCGTGCGAGGTAGTCCGATCCACCGGCTCTCCCCCCTCGGGACTCCGACGCCGTGTTCACGGTCCTGACGTCGCGCCCCCCTCCCAGCCTAATCACCATGAGCCGCACCTCGGCAGGCCCGTCCGCCTCTCGTGACAGGTCCACCTGGTCACACCCTGCCCGGAAGTGGCGTGCGAGGCCTTCGTATTGCCGAACAGGCGATGAACAAAAGGGGCAAGAGCCGCCAGTTCGGGTACCAGTTGGCGTCCGTCGTCCTGCCCGCCACCGCCACGAGTCCCCTGGGACAACGGGAGTTGTGGACAGGTGACGATCGGCGGGGCTCGAACATGCTTGAACAGGTCGGTACGCGTGAGTGTTTCCGGGTACCGGGGGACGAATTCCAGGTGGGGAACGGGAGTTCATGCGGCGACGGCAACCTTCTCGGTGAACCACTCCGCACCGGCTGTGGCCTCACCGGCACCGCCGGACGCCGTGACGCGCAGGTCAGGCATGCGCCGATCCGGCTGCCGCACGGGGACTGGGCCGGGCGGCCCTCCTCGCGGTCACCGTCGAGGGCCTCGACCTCGCCGGCGCCGGAACAGCCGATGTGCGGCCGGACCGCGAAAAGGGCGGCACGCGTGCGTGCCGCCCCGCAGAGGTCGCCTGCTTCTACTGGGCGGCCAGGCCCCCGTTGCGCTCGTTCGGCTCCAGGTCGAACTCCCCGTCCCGGGCGCCCAGCACGAACGCCCGCCACTCCGCCTCCGTGTACCGCAGCACGGTGCCGTGGTCGAGCGAGGACCGCATGGCCACCGCGCCCTCGGGCAGGTAGGCGATCTCGACCCGCTCCTCGTCCTGCTCGGTACCGGGCGCGCAGTGCCACTCGACGCCCGAGATGTCGAGCGCGTAGAGCTCGTCCCGTTCCCGCTCCTTGCGCGCCTTCATCTCCTCAGCCGTCTCGCTCATCCCGCAGCGACCCCTTCCCGTCGTACCTAGGCTGTGACCGTCACATTACTGGGGGTCGTACCGGGCTCGTATCTTTCTTCCGTATCCCCGGGACAGAGCCCCCCATCGGCACTGGTACTCTTGACGACGGACGTTTGTGTACGCACCCCCGGAGTCCTCGCGGACCCTGGAGGCAGCGCCCAGCGGACCTCGCCGCCCGAGTTGTGCAAGCTTCCCCGCGATGAAGACCGGGGGCACTCGGTGGCCATTCACGGACTATGAGGAGTACGCGTGTCGCTCGACGCCGCCACGAAGAAGCAGATCATCACCGAGTTCGGTACCAAGGAGGGTGACACCGGCTCCCCCGAGGTCCAGGTCGCCATGCTCTCGCGCCGGATCTCCGACCTGACGGAGCACCTCAAGGTCCACAAGCACGACCACCACTCCCGTCGTGGTCTGCTGATCCTGGTCGGTCAGCGCCGTCGCCTCCTGCAGTACCTGGCGAAGAAGGACATCCAGCGCTTCCGTGCGCTGGTCGACCGCCTGGGCATCCGCCGCGGTGCGGCGGGCGCCAAGTAAGACGCCGTGAAGGGAGCGGTTCCCGGAAGCCCCGGGACCGCTCCCTTTGCCGTACGTGCGGAAACTCGCGGAGTGTCACTCACGCTTTGTAGTGTGGTAACACAACGCCATACGCACGACATGCACGACAGCGAAGAAGGAGAAGCGCACCCAAGCCGCCGCCGGTCCTCGGTAGTGGCCCCCGGGGGAAGTGAGCCCCGGGTGCTTCGATCGAAGACCGGCCCGCACAGCACGGCGCGCTTCTCCGTGACCGTCCCCCTGCCACACGGGCAGATCGGGACAAAGACGTAACGCAGACGAAAGTAACGGAGAAAACGCTAGTGGAGAACGAGACCCACTACGCCGAGGCCGTCATCGACAACGGCGCCTTCGGCACCCGCACCATCCGCTTCGAGACGGGCCGCCTGGCCAAGCAGGCCGCCGGCTCCGCCGTGGCATACCTGGACGACGACACCATGGTGCTGTCGGCCACCACCGCCTCCAAGAACCCCAAGGACCAGCTCGACTTCTTCCCCCTCACGGTGGACGTCGAGGAGCGGATGTACGCCGCCGGCAAGATCCCGGGTTCCTTCTTCCGCCGTGAGGGCCGGCCGAGCGAGGACGCGATCCTCACCTGCCGTCTGATCGACCGCCCGCTGCGCCCGTCCTTCAAGAAGGGCCTGCGCAACGAGATCCAGGTCGTCGCCACCATCATGGCACTCAACCCCGACCACCTGTACGACGTCGTCGCGATCAACGCCGCGTCCGCGTCCACCCAGCTGGCCGGTCTGCCCTTCTCCGGCCCGATCGGCGGCGTCCGCGTCGCGCTGATCAGCGGCCAGTGGGTCGCGTTCCCGACCCACACCGAGCTGGAGGACGCCGTCTTCGACATGGTCGTCGCCGGACGCGTCCTGGAGGACGGCGACGTCGCGATCATGATGGTCGAGGCCGAGGCCACCGAGAAGACCATCCAGCTGGTCCAGGGCGGTGCCGAGGCCCCGACCGAGGACGTCGTGGCCGCCGGCCTGGAGGCCGCGAAGCCCTTCATCAAGGTCCTGTGCAAGGCGCAGGCCGACCTCGCCGCCAAGGCCGCCAAGCCGACCGGCGAGTTCCCGATCTTCCTCGACTACCAGGACGACATCCTGGAGGCGCTGTCCGCCGCCGTCCGTCCGGAGCTCGCCTCCGCGCTGACCATCGCGGGCAAGCAGGAGCGCGAGGCCGAGCTGGACCGCGTCAAGGGCCTGGCCGCCGAGAAGCTGCTCCCCGAGTTCGAGGGCCGCGAGAAGGAGATCTCCGCCGCGTACCGCTCGCTCACCAAGCAGCTGGTCCGCGAGCGCGTGATCAAGGAGAAGAAGCGCATCGACGGCCGCGGTGTCACGGACATCCGTACGCTCGCCGCCGAGGTCGAGGCCATTCCGCGCGTGCACGGCTCGGCGCTGTTCGAGCGTGGCGAGACCCAGATCCTGGGCGTCACCACCCTGAACATGCTCCGGATGGAGCAGCAGCTGGACACCCTCTCCCCGGTGACCCGCAAGCGCTACATGCACAACTACAACTTCCCGCCGTACTCCACCGGCGAGACCGGCCGCGTCGGCTCCCCCAAGCGTCGCGAGATCGGCCACGGCGCCCTCGCCGAGCGCGCCCTGGTCCCGGTCCTGCCGGCCCGCGAGGACTTCCCCTACGCGATCCGCCAGGTGTCCGAGGCCCTCGGCTCCAACGGCTCGACGTCCATGGGTTCGGTGTGCGCCAGCACCATGTCGCTCCTGAACGCCGGTGTGCCGCTGAAGGCCCCGGTCGCCGGTATCGCCATGGGCCTGATCTCCCAGGAGATCGACGGCGAGACGCACTACGTCACCCTCACCGACATCCTCGGTGCGGAGGACGCCTTCGGTGACATGGACTTCAAGGTCGCCGGCACCAAGGAGTTCGTCACCGCCCTCCAACTCGACACCAAGCTGGACGGCATCCCGGCCTCCGTCCTGGCCGCCGCCCTCAAGCAGGCCCGGGACGCCCGCCTCCACATCCTCGACGTGATGATGGAAGCGATCGACAAGCCGGACGAGATGTCCCCCAACGCGCCGCGGATCATCACCGTGAAGATCCCGGTCGACAAGATCGGCGAGGTCATCGGCCCCAAGGGCAAGATGATCAACCAGATCCAGGAGGACACCGGCGCCGAGATCACCATCGAGGACGACGGCACCATCTACATCGGTGCCGCCGACGGCCCGTCCGCCGAGGCCGCCCGCGCCACCATCAACGGCATCGCCAACCCGACGATGCCCGAGGTCGGCGAGCGCTACCTCGGTACGGTCGTGAAGACGACGACGTTCGGCGCCTTCGTCTCCCTCCTGCCCGGCAAGGACGGTCTGCTGCACATCTCGCAGATCCGCAAGCTGGCCGGCGGCAAGCGCGTGGAGAACGTCGAGGACGTCCTCGGGGTGGGCCAGAAGGTCCAGGTCGAGATCGCCGAGATCGACTCCCGCGGCAAGCTCTCCCTCATCCCCGTGATCGAGGGCGAGGACTCCGCCGACGCCGCCGACTCCGCCGACAAGAAGGACGACGGCGACCAGTGACGTCCCGTGGCTCCCAGGCGACGGCCCGCACCTCCTCGGAGGCGCGGGCCGTCGCCCGTACCCAAACCCTGATCAAGGGCGAGAACGGCATCGGCACGGTCCGCAAGACCACCCTCCCCGGCGGCCTGCGCATCGTCACCGAGACCCTGCCCTCGGTCCGCTCCGCGACCTTCGGCATCTGGGCCCATGTCGGCTCCCGCGACGAGACCCCCGCCCTGAACGGCGCCACCCACTACCTGGAGCACCTGCTCTTCAAGGGCACCACGCGCCGCTCCGCCCTGGACATCTCCTCCGCCATCGACGCGGTCGGCGGCGAGATGAACGCGTTCACGGCCAAGGAGTACACGTGCTACTACGCGCGCGTGCTCGACACCGACCTGCCGCTCGCCATGGACGTCGTCTGTGACATGCTCACGGGCTCCCTGATCCTCGAGGACGACGTCAACGTCGAGCGCGGCGCGATCCTCGAAGAGATCGCGATGACCGAGGACGACCCGGGCGACTGCGTGCACGACCTGTTCGCGCACACCATGTTCGGCGACAACGCCCTCGGCCGCCCGGTCCTCGGCACGGTCGACACCGTCAACGCCCTCGGCGCCGACCGCATCCGCCGCTTCTACAAGAAGCACTACGACCCCACCCACCTGGTGGTCGCGGCCGCAGGCAACATCGACCACAACAAGGTCGTACGACAGGTCCGCGCGGCCTTCGAGAAGGCCGGCGCGCTCAAGAACCCCGACGCCCAGCCCATCGCCCCGCGCGACGGCCGCCGCACCATCCGCACCGCGGGCCGCGTCGAACTGCTCGGCCGCAAGACCGAACAGGCACACGTCGTCCTCGGCATGCCGGGCCTCGCCCGCACCGACGACCGCCGCTGGGCGCTCGGCGTGCTCAACACCGCCCTCGGGGGCGGCATGTCCTCCCGGCTCTTCCAGGAGGTCCGCGAGAAGCGCGGCCTGGCCTACAGCGTGTACTCCTACACCTCGGGCTTCGCCGACTGCGGCCTCTTCGGCGTCTACGCCGGCTGCCGGCCCTCGCAGGTGCACGACGTGCTCAAGATCTGCCGGGACGAACTCGACCAGGTCGCCGAGTACGGGCTGCCCGACGACGAGATCGGCCGCGCCATCGGCCAGCTCCAGGGCTCCACGGTCCTCGGCCTGGAGGACACCGGTGCGCTGATGAACCGTATCGGCAAGAGCGAACTGTGCTGGGGCGAGCAGATGTCCGTCGACGACATGCTGGCCCGGATAGCCGCCGTGACCCCGGACGAGGTCCGCTCGGTCGCCCGCGACATCCTGGGACAGCGCCCGTCGCTGTCGGTCATCGGCCCCCTCAAGGACAAGCAGGCCGCACGCCTGCACGACGCCGTCGCCTGACACACCACCGGTAAGGAACGAAGAAGAAGATGAGCAAGCTGCGCGTGGCAGTCCTCGGCGCCAAGGGCCGTATCGGGTCCGCGGCGGTGGCGGCGGTCGAGGCCGCCGAGGACCTGGAGCTGGTCGCCGCCCTCGGCCGGGGCGACAAGCTGGAGGTGCTGGAGGCGTCAGGCGCCCAGGTCGCCGTCGAGCTCACCACCCCCGCCTCGGTGATGGGCAACCTCGACTTCTGCGTGCGCCACGGCATCCACGCCGTCGTCGGCACCACGGGCTGGACCGACGAGCGCCTCGCGCAGCTCAAGGGCTGGCTCGCCCAGTCCCCGGAGACCGGCGTGCTCGTCGCCCCGAACTTCTCCATCGGCGCCGTGCTGACGATGAAGTTCGCCCAGATCGCGGCGCCTTACTTCGAGTCGGTGGAGATCGTCGAACTCCACCACCCGAACAAGGTGGACGCGCCGAGCGGCACAGCCACGCGCACGGCCCAGCTCATCGCCGAGGCCCGCCGCGCGGCCGGCACCGCTCCGGCCCCGGACGCCACGGTGACGGCCCTGGACGGCGCGCGGGGCGCCAGCGTCGACGGAGTCCCCGTGCACGCCGTCCGCCTCCGCGGCCTCCTCGCCCACCAGGAGGTCCTGCTGGGCGGCGAGGGCGAGACCCTCACCATCCGGCACGACTCCCTCCACCACAGCAGCTTCATGCCGGGCATCCTGCTCGGCGCCCGCCGGGTGGTGACCACTCCGGGCCTGACCTTCGGCCTGGAGAACTTCCTGGACCTGAGCTGAGCCGGAACGACGACATGCGCGCGAAGATCTCCTACGCCGTCACGGCCGCCGTCCTGGTGTTCTACTTCATCCTGGTCGGCAGCCGGGGGGTGATGCTCATCCAGACCGGCACGGTCCTCACCGTCACCTTCGGGGTGGCGGTGCTGATCCTGCCGGTCATCGGCCTGTGGTTCCTGTGGAAGAACACCCAGTTCGTCCGCCGGGCCAACGCCCTCGCCGCCGAACTCGACGCAGAGGGCGGCCTGCCCGTGGACGAGCTGAAACGTACGCCCGGCGGCCGGATCGACCGGGACTCGGCCGACGAGGTCTTCGCCAAGCGCAAGGCCGAGACCGAGGCCGCCCCCGACGACTGGCGCAGCTGGTTCCGCCTCGCCGTCGCCTACCACGACGCCCGCGACACCCCGCGCGCCCGCAAGGCGATGCAGCGCGCCATCGCCCTGCACGACGGCAGAACGACTTCTTCCGCCTGAACCGGCGCCGCCCTCACGGACGGAACCTCAATGGTTTCGCCGGTACTCCGCCGCCCACGCCTCCACCGCGTCCGCCGCACGGTCGAAGGCCGACGCCCGGCCCACGAAGTCCATGCCGTGCGTGGTCAGCAGCGGCTCGGCGTCCGTGGGAGAGCGGTCCTTGCGTACGAGGGTCAGCGCCTGCCCCTGCACGGTCCGCGGCAGGCCCAGCCAGCGCACCGGCTGCTGTGCCGTACGCACCGAGACGACCCGCCTCCAGGGCACCGTCCGCGTGTACAGCAGACCGACCTGGCGCACGCCGTGCGCGCTCACCCACACGCCCATGCGCAGTATCCGCAGCGCGGCGGCGATGATCAGCAGCGCGATGCCGAGGACCGCCCCGGCGGAGGACAGCGAGCCGGTCAGGGCCAGCGCGACCGCCGCGAACAGCACGAACGAGGAGAGCAGCAGCCACAGGGCGGCCCCGCCGACCCGCCACGGGCCCGGCCGGTAGGGGCGCCGCCAGCGGTTCCGGTCGTCGCACGGCAGGGCGGTGTCGAGTGCCGCGTCATAGGTGCGGTCGGCCGTCAGGAAGGGCAGGGGCACGGCTGGTCCTCACTCAATCGATGCGGGGGCTGTGCCGGTGAGGCTATCCGCCCGTGTCCCCGCCCACCACTCGCGGGGGTCCGGAAGGGTTCAGTGCCCCTGGGAGGCCTGTGACCGCTGGATCTGCGTGTCCGACGGCGTGGACAGCGCCGGCATGCCGAGCACCAGAGAGCCCACGAGCCCGGCCACGATGGTGAGCCCGAGCAGCCACCGCCCGGCCATCTGACTCACGGACGACCGCTGGCGGGGCGGCGGAGTGACATTGCTGCGGAAGCTGTCGGCCTCGGCGAGGAAAGCGAACGGAACCGGTTCGCGCCGACCGGACATGGGCGGTGCATCCCCTCTCGGGATCGAACGACTGTCTGTCGTCTACACAGACGCGGGAGCGGCCCGAAAGGTGCCCGGTTTCACCGAATTCACAGAAATTCGCGGCCGTATGTCGCGCCCCGGTACCGAACGCCCCGTTGTCGGTGCCGGGCCGTAGAGTGGGCGCCGCCCGAGAGAAGTGATGGAAGGACCCTCCGAGCCGTGACCGACACCCCCGCCGACGACCTCAAACCCAGTTTCCGGAGCGACGTCACCGTCGAGCTGGTCAAGCACAGCGCGACCGACTCCGACGTGCTGTGGGCCGCACGCGTCTCCACCGCCGGCGAGCAGTCCCTGGACGAGCTGAAGAAGGACCCCGAGCGCTCCAAGGGCCTCATCAACTACCTGATGCGCGACCGGCACGGCAGCCCCTTCGAGCACAACTCGATGACCTTCTTCATCAGCGCCCCGATCTTCGTCTTCCGCGAGTTCATGCGGCACCGGGTGGGGTGGTCCTACAACGAGGAGTCGGGCCGCTACCGCGAGCTCCAGCCGGTCTTCTACGTCCCCGGAGAGTCCCGCAAGCTCGTCCAGGAGGGCCGCCCCGGCAAGTACGTCTTCGTCGAGGGCACCCAGGCCCAGCAGGAACTGGTCGGCAACGTCATGGAGGACTCCTACCGGCAGGCGTACGAGGCCTACCAGGAGATGCTCGCCGCCGGCGTCGCCCGCGAGGTCGCCCGGGCGGTGCTGCCCGTGGGGCTCTTCTCCTCGATGTACGCCACCTGCAACGCCCGGTCGCTGATGCACTTCCTCGGGCTGCGCACCCAGCACGAGCTGGCCAAGGTGCCGTCCTTCCCGCAGCGGGAGATCGAGATGGTCGGCGAGAAGATGGAGGCGGAGTGGGCCAAGCTCATGCCGCTCACCCACGCGGCCTTCAACGCCAACGGCCGGGTGGCGCCGTAGCACCGCCTCCGGGCCACGCTCCGGCACTCCGGCACTCTGGCACGGCCATCTTGACGTGCTCGGCACGGATGTGCGGATCAGCCTCGCGAAGTGTCCGTATTGCGGCATTTAGAGAAGTTCATCTAGCCTGATCAAACGGACCCGGCACTGCTTGAACCCCCGAGCAGGCAGTGCCGGGCTCCGCATTTGTCATGACTTTCCCCGTACCCCGAGGGCAGACCGCACAGTGGGCAGCGAGTAGCGTGTAACCCATGGCTCCGACCTCCACTCCGCAGACCCCCTTCGGGCGGGTTCTCACCGCCATGGTCACGCCCTTCACGGCGGACGGCGCACTCGACCTCGACGGCGCACAGCGGCTCGCCACCCACCTGGTGGACGCAGGCAACGACGGCCTGATCGTCAACGGCACCACCGGCGAGTCCCCGACCACCAGCGACGCGGAGAAATCGGACCTGGTACGAGCCGTACTGGAGGCGGTCGGCGACCGCGCCCACGTCGTGGCCGGGGTCGGCACCAACGACACCCACCACAGCATCGAGCTGGCCCGCCAGGCCGAGCGCGACGGCGCCCACGGCCTGCTGATCGTCACGCCGTACTACAACAAGCCCCCGCAGGAGGGGCTGTACCGGCACTTCACGGCCGTCGCCGACGCCACCGGGCTGCCCGTCATGCTCTACGACATCCCCGGCCGCAGCGGCGTCCCGATCAGCACCGAGACGTTCGTCCGCCTCGCCGAGCACCCGAGGATCGTCGCCAACAAGGACGCCAAGGGCGACCTCGGCCGCGCAAGCTGGGCCATCGCGCAGTCCGGGCTCGCCTGGTACTCCGGCGACGACATGCTGAACCTGCCGCTGCTCTCCGTGGGGGCGGTCGGCTTCGTCTCGGTCGTCGGCCACCTGGTCACCCCCGACCTGCGGGCCCTCGTCGACGCGTACACCTCCGGTGACGTCGTCAAGGCCACCGAGATCCACCAGAAGCTGCTCCCCGTCTACACCGGCATGTTCCGCACCCAGGGCGTCATGACCACCAAGGCCGCGCTCGCCCTCCAGGGACTGCCCGCAGGACCCCTGCGCGCACCGATGGTCGAGTGCTCCGCCGAAGAGATCGGCCAGCTCAAGATCGATCTTGCCGCCGGCGGGGTACAACTCTGACAACAGACTTCGCGCGGTCGTCCGCGCAGCAACGCTTCACAACTGAACAAGCGGGACCACCGGTGCCCGCACCCCACTGAAGACAACGACAACTGCTTATGCACGAACGTCACGCACGCCACGTGCCGGACCGGTACGTGGCGTGCGTGGTGAGGAGAGTCTTTTGAGTCATCCGCATCCTGAACTCGGCCCGCCGCCCCAGCTCCCCGAAGGCGCCCTCCGCGTCACGCCGCTCGGCGGCCTCGGCGAGATCGGCCGAAACATGACCGTCTTCGAGTACGGGGGCCGCCTGCTGATCGTCGACTGCGGAGTGCTCTTCCCCGAGGAGGAGCAGCCCGGAATCGACCTGATCCTGCCGGACTTCTCGTCCATCCGGGACCGCCTCGACGACATCGAGGGCATCGTCCTCACCCATGGCCACGAGGACCACATCGGCGGCGTCCCCTTCCTGCTCCGCGAGAAGCCGGACATCCCGCTGGTCGGCTCCAAGCTGACCCTCGCGCTCATCGAGGCGAAGCTCCAGGAGCACCGCATCCGCCCCTACACGCTGGAAGTGGCCGAGGGACAGCGCGAACGCGTCGGCCCCTTCGACTGCGAGTTCATCGCCGTCAACCACTCCATCCCCGACGCGCTGGCCGTGGCCATCCGCACGCCGGCCGGCATGGTGGTCCACACCGGCGACTTCAAGATGGACCAGCTCCCGCTGGACCAGCGCCTCACGGACCTGCACGCGTTCGCACGGCTGAGCGAAGAGGGCATCGACCTCCTCCTGGCCGACTCGACGAACGCCGAGGTCCCGGGCTTCGTCCCGCCAGAGCGCGACATCTCCAACGTCCTGCGCCAGGTCTTCGCCGGCGCCCGCAAGCGGATCATCGTGGCGAGTTTCGCCAGCCACGTCCACCGCATCCAGCAGATTCTGGACGCGGCCCACGAGTACGGCCGCAGGGTCGCCTTCGTCGGCCGCTCCATGGTCCGCAACATGGGCATCGCGCGGGATCTCGGCTACCTGAAGGTCCCGCCGGGCCTGGTGGTCGACGTCAAGACGCTCGACGACCTCCCCGACCACGAGGTGGTCCTGGTCTGCACCGGCTCGCAGGGCGAACCGATGGCCGCCCTGTCCCGGATGGCCAACCGCGACCACCAGATCCGCATCGTCGACGGCGACACGGTCATCCTGGCCTCGTCCCTCATCCCCGGAAACGAGAACGCGGTCTACCGCGTCATCAACGGCCTGACCCGCTGGGGCGCCCACGTCGTCCACAAGGGCAACGCCAAGGTGCACGTTTCCGGCCACGCCTCCGCCGGCGAGCTGCTGTACTTCTACAACATCTGCCGGCCGAAGAACCTGATGCCGGTCCACGGCGAATGGCGCCACCTGCGCGCCAACGCGGAGCTCGGCGCCCTCACCGGCGTCCCGCACGACCGCATCGTCATCGCCGAGGACGGCGTCGTCGTCGACCTCGTCGCGGGCAAGGCCAAGATCTCCGGCAAGGTCCAGGCGGGTTACGTGTACGTCGACGGTCTCTCGGTCGGTGACGTCGGTGAGCCGGCCCTCAAGGACCGCAAGATCCTCGGCGACGAGGGCATCATCTCGGTCTTCGTCGTCGTCGACTCGTCCACCGGCAAGATCACGGGCGGGCCCTATGTTCAGGCCCGCGGTTCCGGCATCGACGACTCGGCGTTCGTGGACGTCATCCCGAAGATCTCCGAGGTCCTGGAACGCTCGGCCCAGGACGGGGTCGTGGAACCCCACCAGCTGCAGCAACTCATCCGGCGCACCCTCGGCAAGTGGGTCTCGGACACGTACCGGCGCAGGCCGATGATCCTCCCGGTGGTCGTGGAGGTCTGACGCGCGCGCGGAGCGGGGCGCCTCGATTTGCATCGGGGCACCCCGCTCCAGTACGTTTACGGCTCCGCCCAGCGGGGAACCCCAGTGCTTCATGGACTGGATCGGGTTGCCCCGGACCGGGTGGAAATTCCGACTCAGAACTTCTGATAAAGTCGGAGCCGCCGGAAAGGGAAACGCGAGAGCGGGAACCTGGAAAGCACCGAGGAAATCGGGTCGAGAAAAGATCTGATAGAGTCGGAAACGCAAGACCGAA
>NZ_JBFBJL010000086.1:0-36204 GCF_040686075.1 Streptomyces sp. NPDC086519 | reverse complement strand
CCCGGGGGCCCCGGCCCCGGCGCCCCCCCCCCCGCCCCCCGCCCGCCGCGGCGGGGCCGCCCCCGGGCGCCCGCCCCCCACGGCGCGGAAAGCGCGCGCACACCACCCACGTATTCGCTCGTACTCGCTCCCAGGGCCGGCGGCAACCACCGCCGCCGGCCGGGAACTTCGGCCGACCCGCCGCGTCCGCGGCGCCGACGGCCCGGGGCGCCGTCGATCGGCGTGAACCGCACCGACGCCCCGACGCGTTCGCTTCGACAAGCTTGGAGGACGGACTTGAGCACGCCGGAACAGGATCTCGTCAAGGCGTTGCGCGCATCGGTCAAGGAGACCGCGCGCCTCCGGCAGAAGAACGCCCAGTTGCTCGCCGCCGCCTCCGAGCCGATCGCCGTCGTGTCGATCGGCTGCCGCTTCGCGGGCGGGATCGCCGGTCCGGAGGACTTCTGGAAGGTCGTGTCCGAGGGCACGGACGTGTACACGCCGTTCCCCGACGACCGTGGCTGGGATCTCGAAGGGCTCTACGACCCCGACCCGGACACCCCCGGCACGACCTATGTGAACCAGGGCGCCTTCCTCCATGACGCGGCCCAGTTCGACGCGAGGTTCTTCGGGATCTCCCCGCAGGAGGCCCTGGCGATGGACCCCCAGCAGCGGCAGCTCCTGGAGGTGTGCTGGGAGACGCTGGAGCGGTCGGGGATCGACCCGCAGAGCCTGCGCGGCTCCGACACCGGCGTCTACGCCGGCATCGTGCACCAGGACTACGCGCCCGACCTCCCCGGAGCGGAGGACTTCCTCAGCCTGGAGCGCGCGCTCGGCAGCGCCGGCGGCGTCGCCTCCGGCCGGGTGGCCTACTGCCTCGGGCTGGAGGGCCCGGCCGTCACCGTCGACACCATGTGCTCCTCGTCGCTGGTCGCCATCCATCTGGCGTCCCAGGCGCTGCGGCGCGGCGAGTGCTCGATGGCCCTCGCCGGCGGGTCCACCGTGATGGCCACCCCGGGCGGCTTCGTCGGTTTCGCGCGCCAGCGCGGCCTGGCCTTCGACGGACGGTGCAAGTCCTTCTCCGCAGCCGCGGACGGCAGCAGTTGGGCCGAGGGCGTCGGCGTCGTCCTGCTGGAACGGCTCTCCGACGCGGAGCGCAACGGACACCGGGTCCTCGCCGTGATCCGCGGCTCGGCCGTCAACTCGGACGGAGCCTCCAACGGGCTGACCGCCCCGAACGGGCCGTCCCAGCAACGCGTCATCCGCAGCGCGCTGGCCGCCGCGGGGCTGTCCACCGACGACATCGACGCCGTCGAGGCCCACGGCACCGGGACGACCCTGGGCGACCCGATCGAGGCGCAGGCGCTCATCGCCACGTACGGACAGGGCCGCGACCCGAAACGGCCGTTGCTGCTCGGCTCGGTCAAGTCCGTCCTCGGCCACACCCAGGCCGCCTCCGGCGTGGCCGCCGTGATCAAGACCGTGCTCGCGCTGCGCCACCGCTACCTGCCCGCGACCCTGCATGTGGACAGCCCGACCCCGCAGGTCGACTGGTCCTCCGGAACCGTCGAGCTGCTCACCGAGGGGCGCGACTGGCCGGAGAGCGGCCGGCCCCGCCGGAGCGGCATCTCCGCCTTCGGCGCCAGCGGGACCAACGTCCACATGATCCTGGAGGAGGCTCCCGGCACCCTGCCGGCCGAGGCCCCCGCCGTCACGCCGGCGGAGCCCGAGCGGACGCTGCCGTTCATCGTCTCGGCCCGTACCCCGTCGGCGCTCGCGGGCCAGGCCCGGCGGCTCTGCGGCCCCGTCGACGACGGGGCCGCACTCGGTGACCTCGCCTCCGCGCTGGTGACCGGCCGGGCGCTGATGAGCCATCGGGCCGTACTCCTCGCCCGCACCCGGGACGAGCTGCGCTCCGGACTCGCGCTGCTGGCCGAGGGCCGCACCGGCACCGGCGTGGTCACCGGTGCCGCGGGCCAGACCGGGCCCGGCAAGACCGTCTTCGCGTTCCCGGGGCAGGGCACCCAGTGGGCCGGCATGGGGCGCGAAATGCTCGACGTCTCCCCGGTCTTCGCCGCCCGTGTCGCCGAATGCCAGGAGGCGTTCGAGCCGTGGGTCGACTGGTCGCTGACCGACGTGCTCCGCGGCGACGGCACCGAGCTGGAGCGCGTCGACGTCGTCCAGCCCGTGTGCTTCGCCGTGATGGTCGCCCTGGCCGAGGTCTGGACGTCCATGGGCGTGGTCCCGGACGCGGTGATCGGCCACTCCCAGGGCGAGATCGCCGCGGCCTGCGTGGCCGGCGCGCTGTCCCTCGCCGACGCCGCGCGGGTGGTGACCCTGCGCAGTCAGGCCATCGCCGAAGTGCTGCCGCGCGGCGGCGGGATGGCCTCCGTCGGGCTGCCGGTGGACGAGGTGCGCGCGCTGATCGAACCCTGGGCCGAGCGGTTGCAGGTCGCCGCGGTCAACGGCCCCTCCACGGTGGTGGTGGCCGGCGAGGGCGCGGCCTTGGACGAACTGGCCGCTCACGCGGGCGAACAGGACTTCCGGTTCCGCCGGATTCCCGTCGACTACGCCTCCCACAGCCACTACGTCGAGAGCATCAGGCCCACCCTGGAGGCCGACCTCGGCGGACTGGCGTCGTCGGCGCCGCGCATCCCCTTCTACTCCACGGTCGAGGGCAGGTGGCTCGACGAGCAGGACCGGCTCGACGCCGACTACTGGTACCGCAATCTGCGGCAGCCCGTCCTGTTCGAGCCGGCCGTCCGGGAGCTGATCGCCGAGGACCACCGGATCTTCGTCGAACTCGGCGCACACCCCGTCCTGGTGCCGGCCGTCACCGACATCGCGGAGGAACTGGACGCGGACGTCCTCGCGGTCGGCTCGACGCGCCGGGACGAGGGCGGCATGGACCGGATGCTCGCCTCGATGGCCGAGGCGTTCGTGCGCGGGGTGTCGGTCGACTGGACCACCGCCGTCCCCGACCCCGGGCCCACCCCGGTGGAACTGCCCACCTACCCGTTCGACCACCAGCGGTACTGGATCACCATGCCTGGCACCGGGGCCGGCGCCGAGTCACTGGGCCAGGCGACCAGCGACCACCCGCTCCTCGGCGCGGTGGTGGAACTGCCGCAGACCGACGGCCTGGTCTTCACCTCACGGCTGTCCCTGGCGACCCATCCCTGGCTGGCCGGGCACCGCATCCAGAACGTCGTGCTGGTGCCCGGGACCGCCTACGTCGACCTGGCCATCCGGGCCGGTGACGAGTTCGGCCACGGAGTCCTCGACGAACTCGTGATCGAGGCACCCCTGATGCTCCCCGCAGAAGGCGCCGTCCGGGTCCAGGTCGCGGTCGGCGGCACGGACGCGACGGGACGCCGCCCGGTCGAGGTGTACAGCTCCCGGGACGGGGAGGGCTGGACCCGTCACGCGGCGGGCATGCTGTCCGACTCCTACGCGGGCACCGGCGGCAGCGGATTCGACTTCGGCCAGTGGCCGCCGCCCGGCGCACGCCGCGAGGACACCGACGACTTCTACGCCCGCCTCGCCGAACGCGGATACGACTACGGGCCGGCGTTCGCCGGACTGACCGCCGTCTGGCGGCGCGGCGAGGAGATCTTCGCCGAAGCGGTGCTGCCGCCCGAACACCGAGAGGACATCGAGAAGTTCGGCATCCATCCCGCGCTCCTGGACGCCGCGCTGCACGCGAACGCCTTCCACCGGCGCGACGACGACCGCAACGTCCTTCCCTTCGCCTGGAACGGCGTCCAGCTGCACGCGGCCGGCGCCGGCGCGCTGCGCGTCAGGGTCGCGCCGTGCGGTCCGGACGCCCTCTCCTTCGACGCGGCGGACGAGACCGGGTCACTGGTCCTGACCATGCAGTCCCTGGTCTCCCTGCCCATCTCCGACCTGGGCGCCGATCCCGCCCGCCAGGCCGCCGACACGCTCTGGCAGCTCGACTGGACGCGAGTGCCGTCCACGGCCGGGCAGCAGGCGCCCAACCGGGCCGTCGTCGCCACCTCCGGTGACGTGGCGCGGATCGCGCTCGCCGAGGATCTGGGCGAGCCCATGCCCGACCTCGCCGTGCTCGACCTCACCGCGTACTCCGAATCCGACGCCGGGACCCGTACCGGGGACGATCCGCTGCCGCTGCTGTGCCAGGTGCTCGGCGTGCTCCAGGCCTGGCTGGAGGAGCCGGCCCTCGCGGCGGTGCCGCTGGTCGTGGCGACCCGGGGCGCGGTGCCGGCGCCCGGCCCGGTCACCGACCCGGGCGGCGCCGCGGTGTGGGGACTGCTGCGTGCCGCGCAGGCCGAGAACCCCGGCCGGTTCGTCCTGGTCGACCTGGAGTCCGGCGCCGACCGGGACCGGGCGATCGGGGCGGCCCTCGCGACCGGTGAACCGCAGACCGCTGTACGCGACGACGCCGTCCTCGCTCCGCGACTCGGCCGCGCCCGGTTCACCGAACCCGACGCACCCACGGGGTTCGCCGAGGACGGCACCGTGCTGATCACCGGCGGTACCGGAGTGCTCGGTGCGCTGCTGGCCCGGCACCTGGTGCACGAGCACGGGGTACGCCGGCTGGTGCTGGCGAGCCGGCGCGGCACGGCCGCCGAGGGCGCGACCGCCCTCGTGGACGAGCTGACCGGGCAGGGCGTGTCCGTCGTCGTCGCCGCATGCGACGTGTCGGACCGTGACGCCCTCGCGGAACTGCTCGCCGGCATCCCGTCCGAACACCCGCTGACCGGCGTCATCCATGCCGCCGGTGTCCTGGACGACGGCGTCATCGCCGGCCTGGACCCGCACCGCATGGCCGCCGTGTTCGCGCCGAAGGCGGCCGCGCTGCGCCTGCTGGACGAGCTGACCCGCGAGCGGCCGCCCCAGGTCTTCGCCGCGTTCTCCTCGGCCGCGAGCGTCTTCGGCTCGGCGGGCCAGGGCAACTACGCGGCGGCCAACGCCTACGTCGACGCCGTCGTCTCGGCCCGGCGGGCGGCGGGACTGCCCGCCGTGTCGCTGGCCTGGGGTCTGTGGAGCCCGGTCACCGGGATGACAGGACAGCTCGCCGACGTCGACCGCACCCGGATGAGCCGGGGCGGCGTCCGACCGATGCCGACGGCCGAGGCGCTCACCCTCTTCGACCTCGGCCTCCGTTCGGGCAACCCGCTCCTCGTGCCGATCCGGCTCGATCTCGGCGCCGTACGCGCCGAGGCAGCCGCGGACGGGATCGTTCCCCCGCTGTTCCGCGCCCTCGTGCGCCCGCCGCGGCGGACGGCCCAGGCCGCCGCCGGCGCGGAAGGAGCGCTGGCCCGCCGGCTCGCCGGGCTTTCCGACCAGGAGCGGACCGAGCTGGTGCTCGACGTCATCCGCACCGAGGTGTCGGCCGTCCTCGGTCTGGGCGAGGCCGACCCTGCCATGGACTTCGAGCGATTCGGCGACATCGGCTTCGACTCGCTGACCGCCGTCGAACTGCGCAACCGGCTGTCCGCGGCCACCGCCGTCAAACTGCCCGCCACGCTCGTCTTCGACTACCCCACGCCCGTTGCGCTCGCCCGGCACCTGCTCGAACAGCTGGCCGGAACCGTCGACGCCGCCACCCCCGTGCGCCCGGCCGCGCCGGCCGAAGCCACGGACGACGACCCCGTCGTGATCGTCGGCATGGCGTGCCGGCTGCCCGGCGGGGTCACCTCGCCCGCCGAGCTGTGGCAGCTGGTCGCCGACGGCCGGGACGGCATCTCGGAGTTCCCGGACGACCGCGGATGGAACCTCGACGGCCTCTTCGACCCCGACCCCGACCGCGTCGGCACGGCCTACACCCGGCGGGGCGGCTTCCTGCGGGACGCCGGGTACTTCGACGCCGCCCTGTTCGGGATCTCCCCGCGCGAGGCGCTGGCCATGGACCCCCAGCAGCGCCTGCTGCTGGAGACCACCTGGGAGGTGCTGGAGGGCGCGGGCATCGACCCGTCGTCGGTGCGCGGCGAACGCGTCGGCGTCTACACCGGCATGTCGATCCATGACTACCTGGGCTCACTGGCCGACGTGCCCGCCGAACTCGAGGGCTTCACCACCACCGCCACCGCCGGCAGCGTCGCCTCCGGTCGGGTGTCCTACGTGTTCGGGCTGGAGGGCCCGGCCATGACGGTGGACACCGCCTGCTCGTCGTCCCTCGTGGCCATCCACCTCGCGGCCCAGGCGCTGCGCCTGGGCGAGTGCGAACTGGCCCTCGCCGGAGGCGTCGCCGTCATGGGGTCCCCGGTCGGCGTGACCGGGTTCTCGCGCGCCCGCGGACTGGCCGCGGACGGCAGGTGCAAGGCCTTCGCCGCGGCGGCCGACGGCACCGTGCTCTCCGAGGGCGTGGGCCTCGTACTCCTGGAACGGCTGTCCGACGCCCGGCGCAACGGCCACCGTGTCCTCGCGACGATCCGCGGTTCCGCGGTGAACCAGGACGGCGCGTCCAACGGCCTCACCGCGCCGAACGGCCCGTCGCAGCAGCGGGTGATCCGCGCGGCGCTGGCCGCCGCCGGAGTCGCGCCGGACGAGGTCGACACGCTGGAGGCGCACGGCACGGGCACCACGCTCGGCGATCCGAGCGAGGCCGAGGCGATCATCGCCACCTACGGGCGGGACCGCTCGCCCGACCGGCCCCTGTGGCTGGGATCGGTCAAGTCCAACCTCGGCCACACCCAGGCCGCGGCCGGCGTGACCTCGGTGATCAAGATGGTGGCGGCCCTGACGCACGGTGTGCTGCCCGCGACCCTCTTCGTGGACGAGCCGACGCCGCACGTCGACTGGTCCGCGGGCACCGTAGCCCTGCTCACCGAGGAACGTCCCTGGCCCGACACCGGCCGGCCGCGCCGGGCCGGCATCTCCTCGTTCGGTATCAGCGGCACCAACGCGCACCTGATCCTCGAACAGGCCCCGGCCGAACCGGCCACGGCGCCCGGCACCACGGCCACGATGCCCGGCATCGCGGCCACGGCGCCCGCCATCGCGGTCACCGGATCCGAACCGTCGGACGACGGAGCCGGTGCCGTACTGCCCTTCGTCGTCTCGGCGCACAACCCGGCCGCCCTGGCAGGCCAGGCGAAGCGGCTGCGCGCGGCCGTCGCGACCGGGCTGCCCCTGTCGGCCACGGCGCGGACCCTGCTCAACGCCCGCGCCCTGCTTGCCCACCGGGCTTTCGTCGCCGTGGCGGACCGGGACACCCTCCTCGACCGGCTCGACGCGATCGCCGCCGGGGAGCCCGCCGCCGGCGCCACCACCGGGACGGTCGCGGTTGGCGCCGCCGCCTCGACCGTCTTCGTGTTCCCGGGACAGGGATCGCAGCGGCTGGGCATGGGACGCGAGCTGTACACCCGCTTCCCGGTGTACGCGGCGGCCTTCGACGAGGCCTGCGGCCGCCTGGACGACCGGCTCCTCGGCGCGGTCGGCGCATCCGTGCGGGACGTCGTCTTCGCCGAACCGGACAGCCCGCAGGCGGCGCTGCTGGATCAGACCGTCCACACCCAGGCGGCCCTGTTCGCGGTCGAGACCGCACTGTTCCGCCTGGCCGAGTCGTGGGGCATCCGCCCGCGGCTGCTGCTCGGCCACTCCATCGGCGAGATCACGGCGGCACACGTCGCCGGAATGCTCTCGCTGGACGACGCGGCGACCGTCGTCGCCGCCCGGGGCCGGCTCATGCAGGCGCTGCCCGCCGGCGGCGCCATGGTCGCCGTGGCCGCCACCGAGGACGACGTCCGCCCCTTCCTCGGTGCAGGCGTCGACATCGCCGCCGTGAACCAGCCCTCCTCGGTGGTGCTCTCCGGCGACGAGGACGCGGTGCTCGCCGCAGCCGACGCGCTGCGCGCGCAGGGCCGCAAGGCCAAGCGGCTCCAGGTCTCGCACGCCTTCCACTCCGCCCGGATGGACCCGATGCTCGCCGAGTTCCGCGCGGCGATCGCCGACGTCACCTGGCAGCCGGCCCGAATCCGCATCGTCGCCCACCAGGACGGCGACATGACCAGCACCGACTACTGGGTCGAGCATGTACGCCGCACCGTGCGCTTCGCCGACGGCATGGCCGCCGCCCTCGACCAGGGCGGAAGGCTGTTCGTGGAGATGGGGCCGGGCGCGGCACTGACCGCGCCGATGCTGGAGACGGCCGCGGCCTCGGGCGCCGAGGCGGTGTGCACGCCGATGCTGCGCGACGGACACGACGAGGCACAGACCGCGATCGGCGCGCTCGCCGAGCTGTTCGTACGGGGCGTACCGGCCGACTGGCAGGCGCTGCTCCCGGCCGGCGCATCCGCCGTCGAGCTGCCGACGTACGCCTTCGACCGCACGCACTACTGGGTGAAGACGGCCGGCGGACGCACCGACGCGGCCGGCCTCGGGCAGGTGGCCGCCGACCACCCGCTGCTGTCCGCCATCGTCCCCGTGCCGGACACCGGCGGGTTCGTCGGAACCGCCCGGCTGTCGTCGGCCACCCACCCGTGGCTGGACGGGCACCGGGTGCACGGGGCCACCGTGGTGAGCACCGCGGCGCTCCTCGACCTGGCCGTCCGGGCCGGCGACGAGGTCGGCTGCGGGGTGGTGGCGCGCCTCGCCGTCGAGACCCCGCTCGTCGTTCCGCCGAACGCCGGGGTACGGCTGGAGATCGCCGTGGGTGCGGCCGACGAGCAGGGCTGCCGTCCGGTCACCGTCCACGGTGCCCAGGAAGGTTCCGGCACCTGGGTCCGGCACGCCTCCGGCGAACTGTCCGCGCGCACGCCGGCCGCCCCCGACCCGGCGCCGCAGGCGTGGCCGCCGGCCGGGGCCGAGCCGGTCGAGACGCCGGAGGAGATCCCCGGGCTGCTGGGCATGTGGCGCCGGGGCGAGGAGACGTACGCGGAGGTCGCTCTCACCGACGACGGCACCGGCCCGGACGACGCTCCGGAGTTCGGCCTCGATCCGGCCCTGCTGGACGCGGTGACGCGGGCGGTGACGGGCGGCTCGACGGCCGCCACGGTGTGGGAGGAGGCCGTGCTGCACGCGAGCGGCGCGCGCCGCCTGCGCGCCCGGCTGACCCCGCTCGGCGACGACCGGTGGACCCTGGAGGCGACCGACGGGTCCGGGATCGCGGTCCTGTCCGCCCGGTCCTGGACGGCGGCGCCGATCCGGCCGGAGGACCTGGGCGCAGGCGCTGCCGCGGACGCGATGTACCGAGTCGTCTGGACCGCCACGGAACCGTCCGCGGCACCCCCCGGGCAGAGCGCGACGGCTCCGGTGGCGAGCCCCCTGGACGTGACGGCGTTCGCAGCGCGGACCACCGCACCGGCTCCCGGACCCACGCAGACCGCCGAAGAGGCGACCGGGCACGACGAAGCGCAGCACAGCCCGCCGGCTGCCGCGGTGCTGGAGGTCGCTGCCGGCCTCGACGCGCAGCCGCTGCTCGCGCACGTGCTCGCCGTGCTCCAGGCCTGGCAGCGCGAGGCTCCCGCCGACGCCCGGCTCGTCGTCGTGACCCGGGGCGCCGCGCCCGCCGGCCCGCTCACCACCGTCGACGCCCCCTCGGCCGCCGTCTGGGGCCTGGTCCGCGCCGCCCAGGCCGAGATGCCGGGCCGGATACTGCTGCTCGACCTCGATCCCGGTGCGGACACCGAGGCGGCGGTCGCGACGGTGCTGGCCACCGGGGAACCGCAGACGGCGGTGCGCGGCACCACCCTTCTGGTACCCCGCCTGGCGCCCGCCGGGCCGCTCGCGGAGCCGAGTGCCGGGCAGCCCGCGCTGGACCCCGACGGCACGGTCCTGGTCACCGGCGGCACCGGCTCGCTCGGCGCCCTGGTGGCCCGCCACCTGGTCCGCGCCCGGGGCGCCCGGCACCTGCTGCTGGCCGGCCGGCACGGACCGGCGGCCGAAGGCGCCGAGGAACTCGTGGCCGAACTGTCCCAGCTGGGCGCCGCGGTGACCGTGGCCGCCTGCGACGTCTCGGACCGCGCCGCCGTGGCCGCGCTCCTCGCCGGCATCCCCACCGCCCATCCGCTCACCGCCGTCGTGCACACCGCCGGCGTCCTCGACGACGGTCTGCTCGGTGCGATGGACTCGGCCCGCCTCGCCGCGGTCCTCGGTCCGAAGGCCGAGGGCGCGCGGCACCTGGACGAGCTGACCCGGGACTGCGATCTCGCCGCGTTCGTGGCGTTCTCCTCGGCCGCCGGCCTGCTCGGCTCCGCCGGACAGGCCAACTACGCCGCGGCCAACGCCTACCTGGACGGGCTCATGACGGCGCGCCGCGCGGCCGGCCGGCCGGGGGTGGCCCTGTCCTGGGGCCTGTGGGACCAGAGCGGCGGTATGACCGGGCATCTGGACGCCACGGACCGGGCCCGGATGCGCCGCGGCGGCGTGCTGCCGCTGCGACCGGAGGAAGGGCTCGCCCTGTTCGACGCCGCCCTCGACGGCGGCGAGGCACACCTGGTGCCGATCAGACTGGATCTCGCCGCCGCCCGCGCCGACGCGGCCGCCGGCGGTCCGGTCCAGCCGCTGCTGCGGCAACTCGTCAGGGCGCGCCGGCGCGCCGAAGGCACGGCCGCCATGACCGATCTGCTCGCCGCGCTTGCCGGCCGGTCCCCGGCCGAACAGGAGACGCGGCTGCTGACCCTGGTCCGCTCCCGCGCCGCCCTCGTCCTGGGCCACAGCTCCGCCGACGACATCGAGCCGGACACCGCCTTCCAGGGAGTCGGCATGGACTCGCTCGGCGGGGTGGAACTGCGCAACCGCCTGGCCGCCGCGACCGGACTGACCCTGCCCGCCACCCTGGTCTACGACTACCCGACTCCCCGGCAGCTGGCCGGGTTCCTGCGCGACGAGCTGGCCGGCACCGCCACGCCCGCCGAGGCGACGCCGGTAGTGGCCGCCGGAGCGCACGACGACATCGCCGTCGTGGGACTCGGCTGCCGGCTGGCGGGCGGGGTACGGGGACCGGACGACCTGTGGGAGCTGCTGATCCGCCGTGGGGAGGGACGATCGCCGTTCCCGACCGACCGCGGCTGGGACCTGTCCACCGTCCCGGTGGAGGCCGGCAGCTTCCTGGCGGACGCCGCGGAGTTCGACGCCGGATTCTTCGGCATCTCCCCGCGCGAGGCGACGGCGATGGACCCGCAGCAGCGGCTGCTGCTGGAGGTCGTGTGGGAGGCCCTGGAGGACGGTGGCCTGGACCCGGCCGCCCTGCGCGGGACCGACGTGGGCGTGTTCGTCGGTGTGATGGGCCAGGGCTACGGCATGTTCGGCGGCGACGCGCAGTCCGACGGCCTGCGCGGCACCGGCGGGGCGGTCTCCGTGGTCTCCGGCCGGGTGTCCTACGTGTACGGCTTCACCGGCCCCGCCGTGTCCGTGGACACCGCCTGCTCCTCCTCCCTGGTGGCGATGCACCTGGCCATGCAGGCGCTGCGCAACGGCGAGTGCTCGCTGGCCGTGGTCGGCGGCGTCACCGTGATGGCCACGCCGGGCGCCTACGTCGAGTTCGCCAAGAACGGCGGGCTCGCGGCCGACGGCCGCTGCAAGGCGTTCGCCGCCTCAGCCGACGGCACCGGCAACGGCGAGGGCGTCGGCGTGGTGCTGCTGGAACGCCTGGCCGACGCCCACGCCCACGGACACAGTGTCAGCGCCGTGGTACGCGGTTCCGCCATCAGCCAGGACGGCGCCTCCAACGGGCTCACCGCGCCCAACGGGCCGGCACAGCAACGGGTGATCCGGCGCGCGCTCGCGGTCGCCGGGGTGGCGCCCGCCGACGTGGACGTCGTGGAAGCGCACGGCACGGGCACCCGGCTGGGCGACCCGATCGAGGCCCAGGCGCTGCTGGCCACCTACGGCCGGCGCGACCCCGAGCAGCCGCTGTGGCTCGGCTCGGTGAAGTCCAACATCGGGCACACCCAGGCCGCCGCGGGCGTGGCGAGCGTGATCAAGATGGTGCTGGCGCTGCGCCACCAGGCGCTGCCGGCCACCCTGCACGTGGACGCCCCCACGCCCGAGGTGGACTGGTCCAGCGGCACGATCCGGCTGCTGACCGACGCCCGGCCGTGGCCGTCCCGGCCCGGCCGCACCCGCCGTGCGGGGGTGTCCGCGTTCGGCCTCAGCGGCACCAACGCCCACCTCATCCTGGAGGAGCCGCCGCAGCGAGCGGTCGAGCCGGTGGAGAACCCCGCCGACGACACCCCGCTGCCCTTCGTCCTGACGGCCGGGAGCCCGGCCCGGCTCGCCGCGCTCGCGGACCGGCTGGCCGACTTCGCCGAGCGCGGCACCGCGCCCCTGCCCGCGCTGGCCACCGCTCTGGTCCACGGACGTACCCGGCACCAGACCCGGACCACGGTGATCGCGGCCAACCGCGCCGAACTGGTCGACGGGCTGCGGGCGTTGGCCGCCGGTGGCACCGACCGGGCACCGGCCGGCGGATCGCCCGCCCCGGGCACCCGGACGGTGTTCCTCTTTCCGGGCCAGGGCGGCCACTGGGTCGGCATGGGCCGCGAACTGATGGACCACTCGCCCGACTTCCGGGCCTGGGTGCGGCGATGCGACACGCTGCTCGCCGAGTACGACCTCGACTGGACGCTGGAGCAGGCGCTCGGCGGCGAGAACGATCTGTCCCGGGTGGACGTGATCCAGCCCGCCTCGTTCGTCATGATGACCGGCCTGGCCCAGCTCTGGGCGTCCGCCGGTGTGGTGCCGGACGTGGTGCTCGGCGCGTCCCAGGGCGAGATCGCCGCGGCATGCGTCGCGGGCCTGCTGTCGGTGCCGGACGCGCTGCGCGCGATCGTGCTGCGCTCCCGGATGGCCGCGGCGCTCCCGTCCACCGGCGGGATGCTCGTGGTCGGCGTGAGCCGCGCCCGGATGACGGAGATGCTCGCCGACTACCGGGGCCGGGTGGAGATCGCCGCGGTGAACGGTCCGGCGACCGTGGCCGTCTCCGGCGAACGCGCCGCCATTGAGGAACTGGCCGCCGCCGCGGCCGACCAGCAGCTCTGGTTCCGCAGGATCCGGGCGGACTACGCCTCCCACTCGTTCCTCGTCGACGAACTCCGAGAGCCGATGCTGGCCGCCCTGGACGGGATCGGGGCACGGCCGGCACAGGGGCTCGTCCCGGGCTGCCGGTTCTACTCCACCGTCGACGGCCGCTGGATCGGCCCCGACGAACTCCTGGACGCCGACTACTGGTTCCGCAACCTGCGCCGGCCGGTCGAACTGGACGCCGCCGTCCGCGCGGTGAGCGCCGACGCGCGCGCCGTGGTCGAGGTCTCCGCCCATCCCGGGCTGGTCCCGTCCCTCCTCGACATCATCCAGGACACCGGCCGGACCACGCCGGTGCTCGCCACCCTGCGGCGCGGCGAGGGCGGCCGGGAGCGGTTGACGACCGCCTTCGCGGAGGCCTTCGCCGCCGGCCTGCCGGTCTCCTGGGCGACGGCCCTCCCCACCGGACAGGCCGGCTGGCGGGAGCTCTGCCGTGAACTGCCGACCTATCCGTTCGACCACCGGCGCTACTGGCTGCGGAGCTCGCGGACCACCGACACCGGCGCTCTCGGCCTGGCCCGCACCGAGCACCCGCTGCTCGCCACGATGGTCGAACTGCCCGGCTCGGACGGGTTGATGGCCGTCTCGCGGCTCTCGGCCCACGATCAGCCCTGGCTCACCGCCGGTACCGACGGCGGTCCGGTCGAGGTGCCCGGCTCGCTCTGGGCCGAGCTGGCCATCCGGGTCGGGGACGAGGTCGACTGCGGCGACCTGGAGGAGCTGGAGCTGACGGCGCCCCTGGTCCTGGGCCCCGGGGACGCGGCGCGGCTGCAGATCTGCGTCGACGGCGCCGACGCCGCCGGCCGCCGTCCGGTGACCGTGCGGTCGGCGCCCGCGACAGCGGACCGGGACCGACCCGTGTGGACCCTGCACGCACAGGGCGTGCTGTCTCCCACCGCCACCGCCACCGCGCACGAGCCGGACCCGGCCCCCTGGCCGCCGGCCGGCGCCGAACCGGTCGGCCTCGATGAACTGCCCGTGGCGACCGGCGCCACCGTGCCGCCGGCCCTGCGCGCGCTGTGGCGGCGCGGCGAGGACGTCTACGCCGACGTGGCCGTACCCGCCGACCAGACCGACGCCGCCGGCCGCTTCGGCGTCCACCCGCTGCTGCTGGAGGCAGCGGCGCACGCGGCGGGCTTCCCGGCGGGCCACGTCCCGTCGGCCTGGCGGCAGGTCGTGCTGCATGCGTCCGGCGCCTCGGCGCTGCGCGTCCGGCTGCGGCGGACCGGCGACGGAGTCAGCCTGGAGGCGGCCGACCACACGGGCCTGCCGGTGCTCACCGCGGCCCGTATCACGGCCGGGCCGACGACCGCCGCACCGGCGGGACGGGGCGGCCGTGCCCTGCGGACCGAGTGGGTCCTGCTCGACGGCGGGCGGCCGGGTACCGCCGTCGAGATCGTCACCGTCGACAGCGACGACGCCGTGTACCAACTCGCCGCAGACCCGTCGGCCCTGGGAGCGGCCGCGGCCGCCGTGTTCGACGTCGGCGCCGGCCGGGAGCCCGAGGACGCCTGCCGTCGGGCGCTCGCCGTCGCACAGGCGTGGCTGGACGAGCCGGACCTGGAGGGCCGGGTCCTGGTGGTGCGTACCCGGGCCGCGGTGCCGGCCGGTCCCCAGGGCACCGATGCGGCGGCGCCCGACCCGGCCGCGGCGGCGGTCTGGGAGATGGTCGCCGCGATCCAGGCCGAGTACCCGGGACGGTTCGTGCTGCTCGACGACTCACCGGAAGACCCCGGCACCGCACCCGCGGACCGCGGTGCGGCAAGCCTGGGCCGGGTGCTGGCCGCGGCCGTACCGCAGGCCGCCGTGCGCGCCGGGCGGGTGCACGTCCCGCGGCTGGTACCGGTCGGCGCGACGGGCGCCATGGCCCCGGCCCTCGACCCGGACGGCACCGTCCTGGTCGTCGGCGGCACCGGCACGGCCGGCGCCCGGGTGGCCCGGCACCTGGTCGCCGAGCACGGGGTGCGCCACCTCGTCCTCGCCGGCCGGGGCGGACCCGGCACCGAGGGCGCCGCGGCGCCGGCCGCCGACCTCACCGCACTCGGCGCGTCGGTGACCGTTCGGGCCTGCGACGTCGCCGACCGGGACGCCCTGCGACGGCTGCTGGACGGCATCCCGGACGAGCACCCGCTCACCGGCGTGGTGCACGCCGCGGGGCTGCCCGACGACACCCGGCTCGCGGAGCTGGACGCAGACCGGCTCACCGAGGTGATCGCCGCGCGCACCGAGTCGCTGCGCCACCTCGCCGACCTCACCGCCGACGACCGCCTCGCCCTGTTCCTGGTGGTCACCTCGGCAACGGCCCTGCTGGGGCCGGTGCATCATCCGGCGAACGCCGCGGCCGACGGCTTCGCGCGGGCGGTCGTGGCCCGCCGCCGGACGGCCGGGCTGGCCGGCAGTGCCCCGGTGCTGCTGCCCGCCCCGGCCGGCAGTGCCCCGGTGCTGCTGCCCGCCCCGGCCGGGACCGGGACCGGCGGCGCGCCCGACCCGGACGTGGCGCTGTCGGCGGTGTCCGAGGCGCTGCGCTCCGGCGAGCCGTTCCCGGTGCCCGGCCGGCCCGAACTGTGGGCCGCTCCGGCGGCCGGCCGTCCCGTGCCGCCGCTGCTGCGCGGACTGGTCCGGTCACGCCGGCGGTCGGCTGCCCACACGGCGCAAGCCGCCGCGGGCGCCGAGAACGGGTGGACGGACCAGCTGGCCGGGCAGAGCCCCGACGAGCGGGAGCGGACCGTACTGGACCTGGTGCGGGCGCAGTTGACCGAGGTGCTCGAACTGGACCCGGCCGAACCGGTCGACGCGCAGCGCGGGTTCTTCGAGCTGGGCCTGGACTCGCTGCTGGCGATCGAGCTGTCCCGGCGGCTCGGCGGCCGTACCGGTGCCCCGCTGACCCCCGCGGCCGTCTTCGGCCACCCGACGCCGGCCGCGCTCACCGGCTACCTGCTGGCACGCCTGGACGGCGCGACGGCCGATGCCTGACGGTTCCGCACCCGCGGCAGCGACGCGACGCACAGTGCGACTCCCCGGAGCAGAGAGGCAGTGACCGTGTTCGACACCGACATCTACCTGCGGCGGCTGGGCCACGACAGCGAGCGGGCCGGGCGTCCCGCGCCCGACCTGACCACTCTCGTCCGGCTGCACAAGCGGCACATGGAGACCGTGCCGTTCAGCAGCACCGGCTCCCTGGCCGTGCCGACCGCAAGCGGCGAGGTGGTCGATCTGGTCGACTTCGACCAGAACGCCACCTTCGACGCCGTCGTCGCGGCCGGCCACGGCGGCGGCTGCGTCCAGATGACCCGGCTGTTCCTGCGCCTGCTGCGCGACCTCGGCTACGACGTCGACCTGATCGCCGGCACCACGGCCGAGGGAGAGGCGGAGTACGGCGTCGATGTCGAGCACATGCTGATGGTGGCCCGCCTCGACGGAGCCCGCTGGCTCGTCGACGTGGGCTACGCCGGACCATCGTTCCTCGAACCCCTGCGGCTCGACGGTGCCACCGACGGGCGCGAGCAGGTGCAGTACGGCTGCCGGTACCGCCTCGTCGAGGACGGCGACGGCGTGCTCCTGCAGCGCAGGCCGCGGCTGGGGCGCTGGAGCGTGGTCTTCCGCTTCACCCCGAAGGTCCGCGAGCCCGCCGAGTGGTACGCCTTCCAGGACCTGGCGAACGTGAAGCTCGCAGCCGTGACCCAGGAGAGCGCACCCCAGCTCCACAGCCGGGCCGTCGCCGACGGACAGGTGGTGCTCAAGGGCCGGCGCCTGCTGACGGTGCGGGCCGGCATCGAGAAGTCCCGGACCGTCACCGATGACGAGGAACTGAGCGCGGTCCGCGACGGCATCCTCGGCGGCACGCTCGACTGAAGCACGGCACACCGCTCCCCTCGCTCGACGCGGCCCACGCCGCTCGTCTCATGACCCTCGACAGAACAGGACGGACATGCGCCGCAACCTATCCCGCTCGGAGAACCTGTACGCCGGGGAGATGAGAACCCAGGCCGTGCGCACGATCACGGTGCGCGGCGGTGTCGACCCCGACGCGCTCGGCGCGGCGTTCGCCGCGGTGCTGGCCGACCACCCGTCGCTGCGCAGCCGCCTGGAGCGGGACGCCGAGGGCAGTTTCCTCAGCCCGCTGAAGCCCGACGAACTGCCGCGCCTGGTGGTGCGCGCCGACGGCCCGGACGCGCTGGTGCAGGAGTGGAACACGCCGCTGCCGCTGGGCGGCCCGCTGGTCCGCGCGGTGCTGCTGACCGGCGAGGACGAGGACACGCTGGTCCTCGGGACCGACCATGCGATCTGCGACGGCCGCAGCGCGACCGCCCTGTGTGTCCGCTTGTGGCGGTATTACGCCGACATCAAGGCAGGCACGCACCCGGCCGTCCGGCCCGTCCAGGAGGACTGGCCGGCGGCGATCGACGACCGCCTCGCACCCGTCACCGAGACCGACGTGGCCGCCTACGTCCAGGGGCGGCTCGACCGGGCCGAAGGCGCCCCGGTCGGCGCCCTCCCGTACCTGGCGGCCCGGTCCGGCGAGGTGGCGCCCCAGCAGGGCCGGACCCAGTCACGCCGGCTCCAGCTCGACGCCTCCGAGACCGCGAGTCTCCTGGCGTTCGCCCGGAGCGCGGGAGTGTCGGTGCACGGGCTGGTGGGCGCGGCGATTCTCGCGGCCGTCCGTTCCGGCCTTCCGGCGGAGTACGCCGACCACCGGCTGGCCTGCGTCTCCACGGTGGACCTGCGCGAGCGGGTGGAGCCCGAGCTGAGCCGTGAGGTGATGGTCCCCGCGGCCTCGTGGTACCAGGATCTGGTCGACGTACCGGCGGGGGCCGACCTCGTCGCGCTGGGCCGTCGGCTCGCCACCGGCCTCGGCGCCGCGGTCGTCCGCGGCGAACCAGCCCTGGAACTGCAGTCGCTGGACCGGCTGCTGGCCACCCCGCACCTGCTGGCGGCGAGCGTGGTGATGACCAACATCGGACGCGTCACCCTCCCGTCGTCCCCGCCCGGCCTGGAGATCGTGGACATGCGGGGGTTCGCGGTGTCCAGCAAGGCGCCGTCGTTCCTGCAACACGGCCCGGTGCTCGCCGTACTGATGACGGTCCGCGACCGGTTCCGCATCGAGATGCCCTACAGCACCGAGTGCTTCACGGAAGAACAGATGGACGCGGTCCACGACCATGTCCGGGCGACCCTGCGGGAGTTCGCCGACCGGGGATCGATCCCGGCCGGGTGACGAACCGCCCGACACCGGCTAGTCGCCGACGCGGGTACCGACCACGACCGTGCAGTACATCTCGTCGTTCGTGGACACGCGGGGGACGAGGCCGTGGTCGGCCATCGCCCGAGCGGTGAGCGGGGCCTGCTCCTCGCTGGTCTCGATCAGCAGGCTGCCGCCCGGCGCCAGCCACGCCGGTGCCCCGGCGGCGACCCGGCGGTGCACCTCGACACCGTCGGCGCCCCCGTCGAGCGTGTACTTCGGCTCGTGGTCGCGTGCCTCGGGCGGCATCATCGCGATCTCGTCCGTCGGCACGTACGGGGCGTTGACGACCAGCACGTCCACGCGGCCGTGCAGCGAGCCGGGCAGCGCGTCGTACAGGTCGCCCTCGTACACGTGGGCATCGGGGCCGACGTTCAGCCGCGCGCAGGCGACCGCGTTCGGGTCGATGTCGGCGCACGACAGCTCGATCCCGGGCACCCGCGCGGCGACGGCGGCGCCGATCGCTCCGGTTCCGCAGCACAGATCGACGACGACCGAGCCCCGCCGGGCCGACTCCGCCGCCAGGTCGACCAGGAACCGGGTGCGCTGACGCGGGACGAACACCCCGGCGTTCACCCGGATCCGCAGGCCGCAGAACTCGGCCCAGCCGAGGATGACCTCCAGCGGCTCGCCGAGCACACGGCGGTGCACCAGCACGTCCAGCTCGGTGGGTGTCGCGGCGGCGTCGAGGAGCAGCGCCGCCTCGTCCTCCGCGAACACGCATCCGGCACCTCGCAGGGTGGCCACCGTGCGCGACAGCACCTCATCGGCGGGAGTGATCGACATCGAAGCCTTTCGAGGAAGAACCCCGGCCGGCCGGGCCGGTCCGCCGGCCGCGAATGCGTCACCTGCCGTCAGACCGGGGGATGTGGCGTGCGGGATATCAACTTACGGTGACCAGCGGACGGTTCAGCCAGCTTAGCAGGAGAGGTCGATGGACTTTGTGACCAGGGAAGTCGGCGCCGACCGTGGGTCCGCGGCCCTGCGGACCGCACGGTGGCGGGCGGCTGGGCGATCATGAGCACCGCCACCGGTTCCGCGCGGGTCTCCGCCGTCACCGCCCCCGACACCCCCGACCCGCGCACGACGGCGGGCAAGCTGGCCGACCTCCGGCAGCGGATCGACGCCGCGATGTGCGCCGGCGGCGCCGTCGGCACGGAACGCCAGCATGCGAAGGGACGCCGGACGGCGCGCGAGCGCATCGACGCCCTGCTCGACCCCGGCTCCTTCGTCGAACTCGACGCGCTGGCCCGGCACGCGCCGACCGTCGGCACACCGGAGCGGCACGCCATGGGGGACGGCGTCGTCACCGGCACCGGCACGATCGACGGCCGTGCGGTGGCCGTCTACAGCCAGGACGCCACCGTGTTCGGCGGAACACTCGGTGAGGTGCACGGCGACAAGATCGTCAAGCTGATGGACCTGGCGGCCAGGGTCGGCTGCCCGCTGGTGGGGATCAACGACGGCGGCGGCGCGCGCATCCAGGAAGGCGTCGGCACGCTCGGCCGCTACGGCGAGATCTTCTACCGCAACGTGCGCTGCTCCGGCGTCGTCCCGCAGATCTCGCTGATCATGGGCGCGTGCGCCGGGGGAGCGGTGTACTCGCCGGCGCTCACCGACTTCACTGTCATGGTCGACCGGACCAGCCACATGTTCATCACCGGGCCCGAGGTCATTAGGACCGTCACCGGCGAGGAGGTCGACTTCGAGACGCTCGGCGGCGGCCGCCCGCACAACACCCGGTCGGGGGTGGCGCACTACCTGGCCTCCGACGAGGACGACGCGCTGGCCTACGCCAAGGACCTGCTCAGCTATCTGCCGAGCAACAACCTCTCCGTGCCGCCGGTCTTCTCCCCGCCGGAGCCGGCGGTCTCGAGCGCCGACGGGCTCACCGCCACCGATCTCGAACTCGACACGATCGTCCCGGACTCGCCGCACCAGGCCTACGACATGTACGAGGTCATCACCCGGGTGCTCGACGACGGCGAGTTCCTCGAGGTGCAGAGGATGTTCGCACCCAACATCGTCGTCGGCTTCGGCCGGGTGGACGGGCGCAGCGTGGGGGTCGTCGCCAACCAGCCCACACACGTGGCGGGTTGCCTGGACATCAACGCCTCGGAGAAGGCGGCACGTTTTGTGCGCACCTGCGACGCGTTCAACGTGCCCGTCCTGACGTTCGTGGACGTGCCGGGTTTCCTGCCCGGTGTCGACCAGGAGTGGGACGGGATCATCCGGCGGGGCGCCAAACTGATCTACGCCTACGCCGAGGCGGTCGTCCCCAAGATCACGGTGATCACGCGCAAGGCGTACGGCGGTGCCTACGGCGCCATGGGCTCCAAGCACCTCGGCGCCGACGTCAACCTGTCCTGGCCGACCGCGCAGATCGCCGTGACGGGCGCGGCGGGAGCCGTCGGCATCCTCTACCGCAGGGAACTGGCGCGGCTGGAGGGCGACGAACTGGCGCAGCGCCGCGCCCAGTTGGTGCGGGAGTACGAGGACCAGGCCACTCCCTACGCCGCGGCCGACCGCGGTTACGTCGACGCGGTCATCCAGCCGTCGCACACCCGCGCACAGATCGGGTGGGCGCTGCGGCTGCTGGCGACCAAGCGCGCGGAGGGGCCACCCCGCAGGCACGGCAACATCCCGCTCTGAGCGGGGACGCGACGGCACGACCCGAAGCACAGCGGGACCGAGACCAGACAGTTGACGGACCGAAGAGGGCGGAAGCACTTGACTCTCCCCGAAAGCGTTGAGCACTCCGAGCCGGTGAAGGCACAGACACCCGACCCCCATGACTTCCTGGCCCTGGACGACGAACTGGACGCCACCGAGCGGGCTGTGCGCGACACGGTGCGGGCCTACGCCACGACCGAGCTGCTGCCCCACGTCGCCGACTGGTACGAGCGCGCGGAGCTGCCCCGCTCGATCGCCAAGGAACTCGGCGCCCTCGGCCTGCTGGGGATGCAGCTGGACGGCTACGGCTGCGCCAATCTCTCGGCCACCGCCTACGGCGTCGCCTGCCGCGAACTGGAAGCGGTGGACTCCGGACTGCGCAGTTTCGTGTCCGTGCAGGGCTGCCTCGCCATGTGCGCCATCCACCGCTGGGGCAGTGCGGAACAGCGGCAGGAATGGCTGCCCCGCATGGCCGCGGGCGAGGCGCTCGGGTGCTTCGGCCTGACCGAACCGGAGTCGGGCTCGGACCCGGGCTCGATGCGTACGTTCGCCCGTCGCGACGGCGGCGACTGGGTGCTCGACGGCACCAAGGCGTGGATCAACAACGGCGCGCTCGCGGACGTCGCGGTGATCTGGGCACACACGGAGGACGGGGTGCGCGCATTCCTCGTGCCCACCGGCACGCCGGGCTTCGCCGCCCAGGAGATCACCCGCAAGCTGGCCCTGCGGGCGTCCAACACCGCCGGGCTCACCCTGGACCAGGTGCGGGTCCCCGCGTCGGCCGCCCTGCCCGGGGCGCGCGGTCTGAAGACGGCGCTCTCGTGCCTGAACGAGGCCCGCTTCGGCATCATCTGGGGCGTGGTCGGCGCCGCCCGCACCTGCTACGCCAGTGCGCTCGACTACGCCGTCGGCCGTGAGCAGTTCGGCCGGTCGCTCGCCTCCTTCCAGCTCTCCCAGCGCAAGCTCGCGGACATGGTGGTGGACCTCACGCACGCCGGGATGACCGCGCTGCGGCTGGCCCGGCTGAAGGAGGCCGGCCGGCTGGTACCCACGCAGCTCAGCCTCGGCAAGCTCGCCAACGTGCGTGCCGCGACCGAGGTCGCCCGCACGGCCCGCAGCATCCTCGGCGCCAACGGCATCACCCTCGACTACCCGGTGATGCGGCACATGTCCAACCTGGAGGCGGTGCTCACCGTCGAGGGGACCGAGGAGGTCCACACCCTCAGCATCGGCCGGGCGGTCACCGGTGTCCAGGCATTCCGCTGACGGTCCCGAGCATGACGCTGCCACCCGGCGGCGCGCGACACCCGAAACTCCCGTACGACGAGGAGCTGCCATGCGGCGTCACGACATTTCACCACATCTACGAGCCACGGGTCATCGCCCATGGGGCACGAGCCGGGGCGGGAGGGCGGGACGGTGAGGGCTGTCTACGCGGCACGTCCCGACGCCGAGGAACCGCTGGCCGCCCTGGCCGTCGGCGAGCGCCCCGATCCCGAGGTGCCCGAGGGGTGGCTGCGGGTCCGGGTCAGGTCCGTATCCCTCAACCACAAGGATCTGTGGACCCTGCGGGGTGTCGGCCTGAACCACGACAAGTATCCGCGGATCCTCGGCTGTGAGGCGGCGGGGGAGGACCCCGAGGGCCGCCGCGTGGTGCTCTATCCCGTACTGGAGTCCCCACCGGGCACCGCGGACGAGACCCTGGTCCTGCCGGCCGCGCAGCTCGTGGGCGCCCGGCCCGGCACGATGGCCGAGTACATCGGCGTGCCCGCGACCAGCCTGCTGCCGGTCCCGGACCAGCTGACCTGGGAAGAGGCAGCCTGCCTGATCTGCTCCTGGCTGCCGGCGTACCGCATGCTGTTCACCAAGGCCAAGCTGCAGCCCGGCGATTCGGTTCTCGTGCAGGGCGCCGCCGGCGGACTCTCCACCGCGCTGATCACGTTGGGCGCGGCCGGCGGACTCCGGGTGTACGCCACCAGCCGTACCGCCGACAAGCGAGAGCTTGCCAGGCGCCTGGGCGCGCACGAGGTGCTGGAGCCCAAGGCGCGACTGCCCGAACAGGTGGACGCTGTCATCGACAGCGTCGGCCGGGCGACATGGACGCACTCCCTGCACAGCGTGCGCACCGGTGGCACGGTCGTCGTCGCCGGCGCCACCTCCGGCGACGTCTCGCCGGCCCGGCTGCACCGGGTCTACTTCCACCAGATCAACATCGTCGGGTCGTTCAGCGGCACCCGGGACGAATACGCGCGGATGCTGGCGCTCATGCGCACCACGGGCATCCGGCCCCTCGTGGACGACGTGATGCCGCCACAGGACGCGCGAGCGGCGTTCAAACGCCTGCTGGACGGCGACGTCCGGGGCAACCTCGTACTGAGCTGGCCGTAAGGTGCGGGCCCGGCGCCCGGGCGGCACCTCCCGGGCGTCCTGATCAGGCCGGCACCGCCTGGTGCGACGGGGGACCCGGCCGTGATCGTCACGATGCCGGACCGTATGCGGGCCGGAGCAGTGGGGCTGCTGCCGTTCGGGCGGCGACGTCGCCGAGCCCCCGCGGCCTGTCCCATCGGGCCCCCTTCCTTCTGTGCCGCCGCCGTCAGCGGCGAAAGGCTCAACGCACACCGGATTCCGGCCCATTGACCGTCGCCGCCGTTGCGCGGCAGGAAGGAGAAACCGGCGTGGCAAGGCCGAGCGAGGCGCGGTGGACGACTGTGGACGGCTATGTCGCCGACGTGCTGTCCGCGCCTGCGGCGGACCCCGGCGAAGAGGTCGTGCACTGTCCGGGCGTGACCGCCACCGCCGCCGAGCACATCCGCTCGGTGGCCGGCACCCACCGCGTCCTACGGGAGGCGGGCGCCGGGCGCGGCACCGTCGTCGCTGCGCTCACCGCGCCCAGCAGCCCCGATACGACCGCGGTGCGGCACGCGGCGCAGCTGCTCGGTGCCGCCGTCTGCCACCCGCGCTCGACCAACCTGGGCTCCAGCACGGCGATGCCGGCGGCCGATGACCGGCTGAGACCATCCGGGCCGCCGGCGCCACGGTCCTGCACGCCGGCCCGGACCTCTCTGCCGGAGCTGCCGAACCGGCGGCCGCGGCCGGCACCGCCCTCGTCGGCCAGGGCGTGCCCGGCGCCGTCGAGCCGGTGCCCGCCGACGGTCCCGGTCGCCTCACTGCCGAGGGCCGGGACCCCGCCGACCTGGCGCCTGCCATCGTCACCCGGACACGGGTAAACCGCTGGACGACGGCCGGGTGGGCGAGATCCGGATGTGCGCCCCGCGGCCCATGGACGGTTGCCTCGACCCCGCACCGACGGCGAGTGCTCTGCTCGATGGCCGGTACCGCACGGGGGACACCGGATACCGCGACGAACGCGGCTGTCTCCGTCTGCTCGATCGGGCCGCCGACCTCGGCAGGCTCGACGGGGTCAAGGTGTACCCGGCGACCGTCGAGCGCGAGGTGCTGGCGCGTCCAGGGGTCGCCCCGGCCGGTGCTCGACGAGGTCCTGGTGAACGCGGGCGACAAACCCGACGAGGTGTGGCTTCGACCTCGCAGCGCCGCACCTGCCCGACTTGAACAACTCCTGTTCGTCCCGCACTTCTTCACCCGTAAAGGACGCAGTATGCCCACGCATCTCGAGTACTTCACCCACGGCATCTCCGAGGAGCAGCGCCGCACCCGCACCTTCCTGGAGATCGGCCGGCGCGCGGGGCACTTCCCCCGTGCCGTCGCCCGGACCGACGCGTTGGAAAGCGAGGTGAGCGTCTGGTGCAGCAACGACTACCTCAGCATGGGCCAGCACCCGCTGGTTCTGGCTGCCGTGCACGACGCCGTCGCCCGCTTCGGGGCCGGCTCCGGCGGCTCGCGCAACATCGGTGGCACCAACCACCGCCACGTGGAGCTGGAGCGCGAACTGGCCGACTGGCACGGCAAGGACGCGGCGCTGCTGTTCACCTCCGGCTACACCGCGAACGACGGGGCGCTGGCGGTGATCGCCGGCCGGCCCGAAGGCACCGTGGTCTTCTCGGACGAGCGGAACCACGCCTCGATCATCGACGGGCTGCGGCGCAGCGGTGCCCGCAAGCGCATCTTCCGCCACAACGACGTCGCCCACCTGGCCGAACTCCTCGCGGACACCGACCCCGACGTGCCCAAGCTGATCGTGCTGGAGTCGGTCTACTCGATGTCCGGGGACGTGGCCCCCCTCGCCGAGATCGCCGACCTCGCGGACCGGTACGGCGCCACCACCTTCCTCGACGAAGTGCACGCGATCGGCATGTACGGCCCCCAGGGAGCGGGCATCGCGGCACGCGAGGGCATCGCCGACCGGTTCGACGTCGTCATGGGCACCCTCGCCAAGGCGCTGGGCACGGCGGGCGGCTACATCACCGGGCCCGCCGATCTGATCGACACCGTCCGCACCTTTTCCCGCGCGTTCGTCTTCACCACCTCCCTGCCGCCCGCCATCGCCGCCGGCGCCCTGGCCGCCGTACGTCATCTGCGGACGTCCGACGCCGAGCGGGACCGGCTGGCGGAGAACGCGGGGCTGTTGCACCGGCTGCTGGACGACGCCGATGTCCCGTACCTGTCCGCGGACTCGCACATCGTCTCCGCGCTGGTCGGCGATGACGCCCTGTGCAAGCAGGCCTCGAACCTGCTGCTCGACCGGCACGGGATCTATGTCCAGGCCATCAACGCGCCCAGCGTGCGCCTCGGAGAGGAACTGCTGCGTATCGCGCCCTCGGCGACGCACACCCCGGCGGACGTGCAGAAGTTCGCCGAGGCTCTGGCCGGGATCTGGCGCGACCTGGAGATCCGGACGGCCTCCGACCGGCGGGACGCGGCCGCGAAGGAGGAGGCGTGACCCGTTCCCTCGCTGCCGTGCTCGCCGACACGGCGGCACGGCGTCCGGACCATCCGGCCCTGATCTGGGACTCAGCCGCGGTGACCTACCGCCAACTGTGGCAGCGGGTCAGCGGTGTGGCCGGCACCCTGCGGCGGCACGGCCTCGGCCCGGGCGACCGGATCGCCGTGCTGGTACCCAACACGCCGGATTTTCCCGCCGCTTACTACGGTGCACTCGCGCTGGGTGCGACCGTCGTCCCGCTGAACACCCAACTACGCGCCCCCGAGATCGAGTTCGTGCTGCGGGACAGCGACGCGCGGGCCCTCGTCTGCGACGCGTCCGCACTGGAGCAGGGCGCCCCGGCGGCCACCGCCACCGGGGCCGCGCTTTTCACCGTCGCGGGTGGACACCCCGCGGCCGTACGGCTCGACGACCCGGACTCCGGACCTGCGCTCGCGGATCTCGTCCCCGTCGGCCCCGAAGACATCGCCGCGATCCTCTACACCTCCGGCACGACCGGCCGCCCCAAGGGGGCAATGCTCACGCACCGCAACATCGTGATGAACATCGAGGTGAGCGCCGTATCCCCGTTCGCCGTCCGGTCGGACGACGTGCTGCTCGGGTGTCTGCCGCTGTCCCACACCTTCGGCCAGACCTGCGTCATGGGCACCTGCTTCTCGGCCGGCGCGACACTCGTGCTGATGCGCAGGTTCCACGCGGTGCCCGCGCTGGAGCTGATGGCCCGGTACGGCTGCACCGTCTTCATGGGCGTGCCGACGATGTACCACGCACTGCTGGAGGCGGTGGCGGCCGGCACCCCCGCCCCGCCCACGCTGCGGCGCGCCTACAGCGGCGGCTCGGCCCTGCCCGTGCCGGTCCTGGAACAGGTGCGGCAGACCCTCGGATGCGAGGTGTACGAGGGCTACGGGCTGACCGAGACCTCACCGGTCGTCGCCTACAACCAGCCCGGCATCCCCTGCCGGCCCGGCACCGTAGGCCTGCCGGTCACCGGCGTGGAGGTGGCGGTCGCCCGTGCCGACGTCGAGGGGACCGTCGAGCTGTTGCCGGCGGGCGAGATCGGGGAGATCGTGATCCGCGGCCACAACGTGATGGCCGGCTATCTCGGGCTGCCCGCGGCGACCGCGGCGGTCCTGGTGGACGGCTGGTTCCGCTCCGGCGACCTGGGCGTGCTCGGCGCGGACGGATACCTGTCCGTCGTGGACCGTAAGAAGGACGTCATCCTGCGCGGCGGATACAACGTCTACCCGAGGGAGGTCGAGGAGGTCCTGCTGCGGCATCCGGCCGTCGAACAGGCCGCCGTCGTCGGCGTACCCGACGTCCGGCAGGGCGAGGAGGTGTGCGCGGTCGTCGTGCTCCGGGACGGGTTCGCGCCCGACGGCGTGTCGGCGGCCGACCTGGTGGCGTGGTGCCGCGAACGTCTGGCGGGCTACAAGTGTCCGCGCCGGGTCGAGTTCGCCGGGGAACTGCCGCTGGGCCCGAGCGGCAAGGTGCTCAAGCGGGAACTCACCGCGCGGCTCGGCGCGTTGGAGTCTGCGCGGGTCGCTTCTTGAGCAGGGCGGTATCCGGCGCCCTGACCACGGTGACCGCCTCCCGCAGCAACCGGAGGCGGGGCGCCGAGCGGTCGACGAAGCCGTGCGTCAGCGAGCCCACGCCGCGTCCACCCGCTCGTCCTGCGGAGGGGCGAGTCCGCCCGGCCCGGGTTCTTGCCGCAGCCGACGCCTACGACACGGGCGAGGACCCAATGGCCGGCTCCTCGGCCGCCAAGCTGTTCTGGGGCGAGGCGGTCCGGGGAGCCGCGGACCGCGGGGTTCAGGTCCACGGTGGCCCCGGCCGCACGGGAAGCACTCTTCGGAGGTCCAGCGGTGACGGAGGCGCCCATGCTCGGATCAGTGGAGGACCTGGACCTCACGCGGTACGTGCGTGACGGCGACGGCGTGATGTGGGCCCAGGCGTGCGCCGAGCCCCGCACGCTCGTCGAACATCTGCTGCGGCAACGGCCGGCGGCGGGCCTCAGGGCGTTCATCGGCATCCCGGTGGCCCGGACGCTGTCCCAGGACAACGCCCGATGGATGACTCTGAACTCGTACACCGGTGCGGGCGTAAACGCCGACCTGCACTCCGCCGGCGCCCTGGACATCGTGCCCGCGCACTACTCCTCCTTCCCCGGCCTGATCCGGGACGGCGTCATCAAGGCCGACGTGGTACTGGTCCAGCTCTCACCCCCCGACAGCAGGGGGCACTACAGCCTGGGCATCGCGCGCGAATATCTCGCGGACGCGCTCGCCACGGCCCGCGCCGTCATCGGTGAGGTCCACCCGGACGTCCCCTGGACCCACGGCGGCCCCACGCTGACCGCCGACGACCTGGCAGCCGTGGTCCCCGCCCGGTACCCTCCGGCGGAGAGCCCGCGGACCAGCCCCAAGCCCGTCCACCAGGCGATCGCGGCGAACGTCGCCGCACTGATCGAGGACGGGGCGACCCTGCAATTCGGCGTGGGTGCCCTCACCGAGGCCGTGCTGGACGAACTGCACGACCGCCGCCATCTCGGCGTCCACTCGGGCCTGCTGCCGGACGGACTCGTACCGCTGATCGAGCGCGGCGTCGTCACCGGCGAACGGAAGTCGGTCGACCGCGGCAAGACGGTGGGCGGCATGCTCCTCGGCACCCGTCGGCTGTTCGAGCACGTCCACCGCAACCCCCGGGTGGAACTGCGCGCCACCAGCTACACCCATCACCCGGCGGTGCTGGCCGCCCAGCACCGGTTCGTGGCCCTGAACTCCGCCGTCGAGGTGGACCTCACCGGCCAGGTCAACGCCGAAGTGGCTCAAGGCCGCTATGTCGGGGCCGTGGGCGGCGCGGTCGACTTCCTGCGGGGCGCGTCGCGCTCCGAGGGAGGGGTGCCTGTGGTCATGCTGCCCTCGCGAGCCGGGACGGCCAGCCGAATCGTCACCGGACTCAGCGGCCCGGTGAGCACACCGCGCAGCGACGCGGGCGTAGTGGTCACCGAGCACGGCTTTGCCGATCTGCGGGGGCTGTCGTTGAGTCAACGCGTCGAGCGCATGATCGCGCTCGCCGCACCTGAGAACCGTGGGGAACTCGACCGCTCGGCAGAGGCGGTCCTCGCGAACGTGAGGCGAGCGCGTCAAGGATGAGAAGAGCGCTCGTCAGCCCTCTGCCTACGGTTGTCGGGAGCCACTCTCACCGTGAAGCCTGGTGTCCCTGGTGGCTTCCGCTGTGCGACGCCCGGTCAGAGGCCTTCTCTCGCGGATTGAGGTCGGGCGGGCAGCCCTGTGCGCGGAGCCGCGCGGGCCTGCCGTGGTGGTGCTGGGGCCGCATGCGGGTGCCTGCTTGGTGCGGGAGCCGGTGGACGGCGGCGACGGAGTAGCTGTGCTCCCTGGCGAGTTCCGGCCCCGCTAGCCGAGCAGCTCGCGTACGAGCGAGGCGACCTGCTCGGTCTCGATCAGGAAGCCGTCGTGGCCGTAGGGCGACTCGATCAGGCGCAGACGGTCCGCCCCGGGAATCCCGGCCGCCAACTCGGCCTGCTGGGAGGGTGGATAGAGGCGGTCGGAGTCGACTCCGGCGACGAGGGTCCGGGCGGTCACGCGGCGCAGCGCGGCACGCGTGCCACCGCGGTCGCGGCCGATGTCGTGGCTGTTCATGGCCTCGGAGAGGGTGACATAGCTGCCCGCGTCGAAGCGGCGCACCAACTTGGCGGCGTGGTGGTCGAGATACGACTCGACCTGGTACCGGCCGCCGTTCCACGGGTCCTCGGGGCCCTGCGCGGCACGGCCGAAGCGGACCGCCAGCTCCGCCTCGCTGCGGTAGGTGACATGAGCCAGGCGCCGGGCCAGGCCGAGTCCGGCACGGGGCTCCCGGCCGGTGTCGTGGTAGTCGCCGCCGTGCCAGTGCGGGTCGGAGCGGATGGCGTGGAGCTGGATGTTCGCCCAGGCGATCTGCTCGGCGCTCGCCGCGGCCGTGGTGGCGAGCAGCAGCAGCGCGTCCGTCCGCTGCGGATACGTCACGGCCCACTCCAGCGCCCGCATCCCGCCCATGGAACCGCCGATCACCAACGCCCAGCGCTCGATGCCCAGGTCGTCCGCGAGACCGGCCTCCACGGCGACCTGGTCACGCTGGGTCAGGAACGGGAAGCCGCCGCCCCAGCTCCGCCCGTCCGGGCGCGGCGAGGACGGCCCGGTGCTGCCCTGGCAGCCGCCGAGCACGTTCGGCGCGACGACGAACCAGCGGTCCGTGTCCAGGGCTTGGCCGGCACCGACGAGTGCGTCCCACCAGCCGGGGGTGGGATGACCGGGCCCCGCCGGTCCGCGGACATGGCTGTCGCCGGTGAGTGCGTGCAGCACCAGGACCGCGTTCGAGCGGTCCGGTGCGAGTCGCCCCCAGGTCTCGAACGCCAGCCGCACACCGGGCAGTTCACCGCCGGCTTCCAGCGCGAGGGGCTTCTCCCGCACGTACCACCGGCGGCGCCCGGGCGGGTCCCCCTCCCGCCAGGCCCCGGAGGCCGGCGGGAAGGGGACCGCTGACGGCGTCTGCTGCACGGTGTTCAGGACGCGCCCTTGGCCGCGCGGAACCCGGCCTCCAGGTCGGCCTTCAGGTCGGCGAGGTTCTCGATGCCCACCGACAGGCGTACCAGACCGGGCGAGGTCCCGGTCGCCGCCAACTGCGCGTCGTCCAGCTGACTGTGGGTCGTGGACGCGGGGTGGATGATGAGGCTGCGTACGTCCCCGATGTTGGCGAGATGACTGAACAGCTCGACCGCGTCCACGAACCGCTTCCCGGCCTCGACCCCGTCCCGCAGCTCGAAGGCGAGCACCGCACCGGCGCCGCGCGGCAGATAGCGCCGACCCGCCTCGTACCAGCGGTTGGACTCCAGCCCCGGATAGTGGACGGCGGCGACCTCGTCGCGCTGCTCCAGCCACTCGGCGAGTGCCTGGGCGTTGGCCGAGTGCCGTTCGATGCGCAGGCTCAGCGTCTCCACGCCCTGGAGGAGCAGGAACGCGGAGTGCGGCGAGATCGCCGGGCCCAGGTCGCGCAGCAGCTGCACGCGCAGCTTGATGGCGAAGGCGCCCGGGCCGAGCGCCGGCCAGTACCGGAGGCCGTGGTAGCTGGGGTCCGGCTCGCTGAAGTCGGGGAAGCGCTCGGCGTGCGCGCCGAAGTCGAAGGTGCCGCCGTCGACGACGACACCGGCGATGGTGGTGCCGTGCCCGCCGAGGAACTTCGTCGCGGAGTGGACGACGATGTCGGCGCCGTGCTCGATGGGCCGCAGCAGATACGGGGTCGGCACGGTGTTGTCCACGATCAGCGGGACACCCGCCTCGTGCGCGACGTCCGCCACCGCCCGTACGTCGAGCACGTTCCCGCGCGGATTGCCGAGCGTCTCGGCGAACAGGGCCTTCGTGTTCGGCCGGATCGCGGCCCGCCAGGCCTCGAAGTCGTCCGGGTCGTCGACGAACGACACCTCGATGCCGAACTTGGGCAGCGTGTGCCGGAAGAGGTTGTATGTGCCGCCGTACAGGGACGTGCTGGAGACGATGTGGTCGCCCGCGGAGGCCAGCGTCAGGAGGGCGAGGGTCTCCGCGGCCTGTCCGGAGGCGAGGGCCACGGCGGCGACCCCGCCCTCCAGAGCGGCGACGCGCTGCTCGAAGACGTCCTGGGTGGGGTTGTGGATGCGGGTGTAGATGTTGCCGGGCTCGGCCAGCGAGAACAGGTCGGCGGCATGCCGGGTGTCACGGAAGACGAACGAACTGGTCTGGTAGATCGGCACCGCCCGCGCCCCGGTCGTCGGGTCCGGTACGGCACCGGCGTGGATCTGCTTGGTCTCGAACGACCAGGCCGAGGTGTCGGGACCGGTGGGGTCCTCGGGCGTGTGGCCCGCGGCGACGGAGTCGATGGGCTGGCTCATGGTTCTCCCTTGTGCGGGGCGTGCGGAGTACGTGGAACGACCGCGGGGCCGCTGTCCGGAGGAAGGCACGGCGGAAGTCGGCGGGGCGCGGTGGGGGAGGAGGGGGCCGGAGGCCGGGGCGGAGCGTCAGCTCGCGGTGGGACACCCCGTGCTGGTGACACGCACGTAGTCGACGTGGCGGCGGGTCACGAGCAGGGTCATGCAGTGAGAGAACCACAGCCTGTGCGGAGAGTCAGCACGGCGTGGGGTGTTGAAACACGATTGCCACAACCCCGCCGGCCCCGGCGCGGGTCACCCCGCGGACGCGAGCACCGCCGTACGACCTCCCAGGACGGCGGAGCTGGGACCTGCCGGTGCGGGCGAGCGTCTCGTGGTCGGCGAGGGTATCGGCGTCGCCGACCAGGAGCAGGGCCGTGCGCCTGGGCCGCCTTGGCGGCCGGCGAGGCCGGCCACGAACATCGTGCGCAGCACGCAGGAGGCGCTCGTGGTGAACCTTCCGGGGCGGTACGGGCTGGAGGCAGGGGAGTCCTGAGGAGGCTCGCGAGACGTCCCGGGCGTCGCTGGGCCGGCCCAGGGCGAGCGGTCTACTGGCCCGGCTGCGCCGCCAGCCACTCCCGGTACGCCGCCACCGCCGTCGGCAGGGTCGGGAAGATGCGGTCGTGGCCGACCGCGTCCGCGAGGCCGTACCGCTCCAGGCTGTTCAGGAGATCCTGCTTGACGCGGGCGAGGGCGAACACGACGCCGCGCGCGTCCAGTTCGCGGCGGAGGGCGTCGACCGCGTCGAGGGCGGTGATGTCGACCTCCACGTTGGCCTCGGTGTTCAGGACGAACCAGCGGACGGGCCGGCTCTGTCCGTCGACGGCGGCCAGGGCCCGGCGGTGGAAGTTCTCGGCGTTGGCGAAGAACAGCGGCGAGTCGTAGCGGTAGACCAGGAGACCGGGGACCGTGTGGGCGGTGGGGTAGTCGTCGATGTCGTGCATCCCGGCCAGGCCGGGGACCAGGCCCTCGACCGCGTCGTGCGGGCGGGCCACCCGGGTCAGCAGTTCGGCCACCGACAGGCCGACGGCGACCAGCACGCCGTACAGGATGTCCAGGACGAGGACCCCGGCCAGGCAGCCGAGCGCGAGGAGCAGCTCGCGGCGGCGGAAGGCGGCAAGGCGGCGGAAGCCGGCGAGGTCGGTCATCCGGGTCGCGGCGTAGACCACCAGGGCGCCGAGCACCGCGGCGGGCGTCCGGGTGAGCAGGGGGCTGAGGAAGAGCAGGACCGCGAGGACCAGGGCGCCGGCGACCAGGGAGTACGCCTGGCTGCGGGCCCCCGCCGAGGTGGCCAGGGCGGTTCGGCTGGCGCTGCTGCTCACCGGGAATCCGTGCACGACGCTCGCCCCGAGGTTGGCGGCGCCGAGAGCCAGGAACTCCTGGTCGGCGTCGAGCCCCGGGCCGTCGTCCGGGCCTCGGCCGGCGAACGCGCGGGCGGTGAGGATGAAGTCCGTGTACGCCACCAGGAGGACGCCGAGTGCGGGCAGCACCAGGCGCGGCAGCTCGGTCAGGTCCGGCAGGGAGAGGTCGGGCACACCCGCCGGGACGGTGCCGATGACCCGGATGCCGTACCGGCCGTCGAGGTCGAACGCCACCACGGCCGCCGTGCCCAGGACCACGGCCAGCAGCGGGCCGGGAAGCGCCCGGAAGGACCGCGTGACGACGAGGAGGAAGAACAGCATCGCCGCCGAGAGGACCACGGTCGCCGGCCGTGCCTCGCGCAGGTGTGTGAAGAACGACCAGAGCTGGGGGAAGAACTCGGTTCCCGTCACCGGTACACCGGTGAGTTTGGGCAGCTGGTCCACCACCATGATCGCAGCGACCCCGGCCAGGTAGCCGATCAGGACGGGGCGGGAGAGCAGGTCCGCCAGAAAGCCCAGCCGGACCGCCCGCGCGATCAGGCAGAGCAGGCCGACCGCGGCGGCGAGGGTGGCCGCCAGTACGGCGTAGCGGCCGGGGGAGCCGCCGGCGAGCGGGGCGACCACGGTGGCCGTCATCAGGGCGGTCGTCGACTCCGGGCCGACCGACAGCAGCCGTGAGGAGCCGAACACCGTGTACAGGGCCAGGGCGGGCAGGATCGCCCACAGACCGGCGACCGGGGGCAGCCCGGCCACCCCGGCGTACGCCATCACCTGCGGCACCAGGTACGCGGCGACCGTCACCCCGGCCAGCACGTCGCCCTTCAGCCAGGCGCGCCGGTAGCCGAGCAGCGAGACAAGTCCGGGCGCGAGGAGCCGGTGCCATCCCGGACGCCCGTCACCGCCGTGGGTCATGTGCCGCCTTTCGCCTGGTGATCGCGGGAATCATCATGGCAGTGCCCACGCGCTGAGGACCGTGCGGCCCACCCCGGCCCGGCCGGTGGCCTCTGCCGGCGGCCCGTCGTCGGCACGGGCGGACCATGACCGGCACGCGGCGCCTTCTCCGGCGGTTCCCGCCGGTTCCCCGAGCCGACGGGACCGCGGTGACCGGCTGCTCAGAGGCTCGCCGAGTGGTCCGGGACGTACGTCTGCAGATCCCGCGGCGGGCGCTCGTAGCCGGTCGACGGCGGCCGCTTCGGGAGCTCCAGCACCGGCGGCGGCACGTCGTGGTACGGCACGGTCGACAGCAGGTGGGCCATCATGTTCAGCCGGGCCCGGCGCTTGTCGTCGCTCTCCACGATGTACCAGGGTGCCTCGCTGATGTCGGTGTGGATCAGCATCTCGTCCTTGGCCCGGGAGTAGGCCTCCCAGTGGGTGATCGACTCCAGGTCCATCGGCGAGAGCTTCCAGCGCCGCAGCGGATCCTCGAGGCGCTTGCGGAACCGGTCCTGCTGCTCGGTGTCGCTCACCGAGAACCAGTACTTGCGCAGCAGGATCCCGGACTCCACCAGCATCCGCTCGAAGATCGGGCAGTGCCGCAGGAAGAGCTGGTACTCCTCCTTCGTACAGAAGCCCATCACCCGTTCGACGCCGGCCCGGTTGTACCAGGACCGGTCGAACAGCACGATCTCCCCGGCCGCCGGTAGATGTTCCGCGTACCGCTGGAAGTACCACTGGGTGCGCTCGCGCTCGGTGGGCTTCGGCAGCGCCGCGATCCGGGCGATACGCGGATTGAGGTGCTCGGTGACCCGTTTGATCGTGCCGCCCTTACCCGCCGCGTCCCGCCCCTCGAAGATCACTACGAGGCGGGCCCCCGTGGCCCGCACCCACTCCTGCAGTTTCACCAACTCGGTCTGCAGACGAAGCAGTTCAGCCTCGTACGCCTTGCGCGGCAGCTCCGCCGCCTTCGTGCCGGCCATGCCGCCTCCACCGCCCGATGACCTACCCATTGGAGCCATCCGGTGTCCGAGGTCGAACACCAGGACGCCACCGTACTGTCCGACGAGGCGGCCGCGCACCCTGCCCGCTCGGCCATGGAGAGAGCGAAGTCCAGTCGGCGGGTGGCGCGGAAGGGCCGTTCGGCCCCTCCGTCCCGTGACGGCAGGCCCGAACGGCCTGTCCTGGGGGGTTCCGGCGAGCGGGGGCCGTCCGGCGCGCGGGGCCCGTCCGGCGGGCGGCTGGGGCCGGACGGCCCAAGCCCACCCCACCGGGCTGCGTCAAGCTGGAGCTGCGACCGGCTTCCGGCTCCGCGGCGGCCAAGGACGGTGAGGGGCAGGAGAACGCCTTCGCCCGTGCTGTCGGCACCGGGCGCCGTAGGAGGGCCCGGGGGACTGGCGCACGCGTTGCGGGGCCACCGACCAGAGCAGGATGTGAGAGACGAGACGGCCGATGTATGCCAACGACGGATTCCGTGAACTCGACCGGCGGGAGTGCCTGGGGCTGCTCGCCTGCGTGCCGGTCGGCCGTATCGTCCACACACGCGGGGCGCTGCCGGCCGTGCTGCCCGTCAACTTCGGTCTGGACCGTGACGGAGCGGTGGTCCTGCGCACGTCCGAGGCCTCGGAGCTGGTGCGGGCCATCGACGGCGCCGTCGTCGCCTTCGAGGCGGACGAGGTGGACGCCGTCGCGCAGGCCGGCTGGAGCGTCGTGGTGACCGGCCGCGCGAGTGTGGTCAGCGACCCCGGCGAACACGAAAGGCTCCTCCGCGAGGGCCCCAGGTCCTGGGCGCCGTCCCCGCGGGAGGTCTTCGTCCGCATCGACCCGGAGCTGGTCACCGGGCGCGAACTGACCGGCGGCCGCACCCGGTACGGCCTGGACGCCGTCTCCTGACGATCGGTGCGCCACCACCGGCGCACCGGTTACGGGCGTTCCGTTCCGGCCGGGCCGCCGCGCCGTCCGCCCCCCTTGGGGGGCGCCTGTGACTTGCATCATCCGGGTGCCCGATGGGGTCGGTGCCCACTACGGTGGGCTTGATCGGACCTGCCGGTTTACGAGTCGACGGGGTCGGGAGGAGTGCGGTGGAGAACCACGAGGCCCGGGTGCGGTTGCCGCAGCTCAGGTTGGATGAGCTGCTGGAGGAGTTGCAGGCGCGTCTGGATGCCGCGCGGGGGACTCGGGATCGGGTGCACAGTCTGCT
>NZ_JBFBJL010000085.1:0-36258 GCF_040686075.1 Streptomyces sp. NPDC086519 | reverse complement strand
GCGTTGACTTTTGGCACGCTGTTGAGTTCTCAAGGAACGGTCGCTTCCTTTGTACTCACCCTCTCGGGCTTTCCTCCGGGCTTCCCTTCGGTGTTTCCAACCTTACCAGATCCGTTTTCCGTTCCGTTTCCGGTCGGAATTCGTTTCCGGTGGCCGCTGGAGGGCCAGTCGCCTTTGATTGTCTTTCGACTCTCTTTCGGCGATTCCGACTTTATCAGAAGTTCTCGGCCGGTCTGACCGGCCACTCATCTCTGAGTAAATCGGAGGTGGCTTCGATGTTCGGAGAGGACTCTCTCCGTTGTGAAGCAGATCGATTCTAACGATCAGCCCCGAACTTGTCCAGTTCTAGGCAACTGTTTGAATCTACCTCCCCATCCCACCCGTGTCAACAGGTCCTCCGGGGCGAAGAGGAGACTAGCAGCTCACAGGAGGTTTCCGCACATCAGGCGGCCGTGGGGACGAGCGCGCTGCGCTCGGTCTCCTCAAGATCACCCGTCTGGCCGGCCCGAGCGGCACGGCCCCCGATGACGAAGACGTAGGCGAGGAAGGCCAGCTCAGCCGCTACTCCGATGCCTATCCGTGCCCATGTCGGCAGGCCGGACGGGGTGACGAAGCCTTCGATGGCGCCGGAGACGAACAGGACGAGAGCCAGGCCGATCGCCATGCCCACGGCGGCGCGGCCCTCTTCCGCCAGGGCCGTACGGCGGCTGCGCGGCCCTGGGTCGATGAGCGTCCAGCCGAGGCGGAGTCCGGTTCCCGCCGCCACGAAGACCGCGGTGAGTTCCAGCAGCCCGTGCGGGAGAACCAGGCCCAGGAAGGTGTCGAGGCGGCCGGCCGAGGACATCAGGCCGAAACCGACGCCCAGGTTGAGCATGTTCTCGAAGAGGATCCAGAGGACCGGAAGGCCGAGAAAGACGCCCAGGACCAGGCACATCGCGGCGGCCCTGGCGTTGTTCGTCCACACCTGGGCCGCGAAGGAAGCCGCGGGATGGCTGGAGTAGTAGGTCTCGTACTCGCCGCCGGGGCGGGTCAGCTCGCGGAGCTGGCTGGGGGCCGCGATGGTCGACTGCACGTCCGGATGGGTGCCGATCCACCAGCCAAGGGCTATCGCTATGGCGGTGGAGACAAGCGCCGTGGGGACCCACCAGTGGCGGGAGCGGTAGACGGCGGCCGGGAATCCCTGTCCCAGGAACCGGGTGACATCGCGCCAGGAGGCGCGGCGGGTGCCGGTCACAGCACTGCGCGCGCGTGCCACGAGTTGGCTGAGGCGTCCGGTGAGCTGTGGATCGGGAGCGCTGGACTGGATCAGGGAGAGGTGGGTGGCGGTGCGCTGGTAGAGCGCGACGAGTTCGTCGGCTTCGGCTCCGCTGAGGCGGCGCTGGCGGCGGAGGAGTGCGTCGAGACGGTCCCACTCGGCTCGGTGTGCGGAGACGAAGACGTCGAGATCCATCGGGTCTGCCTGCTCCTCGGCTGGTCGTCGACTGCCTGTCTTAGCTGTCAGCTTGTCGTACTGCGGCGCGATGCGCCCTCAGCTTGGCAGACTTGCGCTGTACGGGGCAGACCAGGGAAGGCGGCGGGCGTGAGTGAGCTGGTGACGGGCGAGGCGGTGGCGCTCGAACTGCGTCCCGCGAGGCTGCCGAGCAGGGCACTTGCCGTGCTGCTCGACCTGATCGTGGCCTTCACCGTGTACATCGGTGTCTCGATCGGTCTGGCGGCGGCCACCGCCTCGCTCGACGACGCCGCGCAGCTCGCCCTGGCGATCGCGGCCTTTCTGCTGGTGCTGGTGGGTGGGCCGATCGCGGTGGAGACGCTGAGCCACGGGCGCTCGCTCGGGAAGCTGGCGTGCGGACTGCGGGTCGTACGGGATGACGGCGGGCCCATCCGGTTCCGGCACGCGCTGGTGCGGGGTGCTCTCGGTGTGGTCGAGATTCTGATGACCTTCGGGGTCGTCGCCTGTATCGCCTCGCTGATCTCGGCACGTGGGCGGCGGCTGGGGGACGTGTTCGCGGGGACCCTGGTGGTGCGGGAGCGGGTGCCCGTCGGGCAGGCCCGTTTCGTTCCGCCGCCTCCGCCCTGGCTGGCGGGACGTTTCGCCGAGCTGGACCTGTCGGCCGTTCCGGACGGGCTGTGGCTCGCGGTCCGGCAGTACCTGACGCGGATGCAGCAGCTCGATCCGCAGGTGTCGTGGGCGATGGCCGCACAGCTGGCGGGCGATCTCGCGACCCGGACGGGGACTCCGGCGCCCCCGGACATTCCGCCGGCGGCCTATCTGGCGGCAGTGGTACAGGAGCGACAGGCTCGCGAGGCCCGGCGGGCCTTCGCCGCCCATGCTCCTGCGTCCCCCGCCACCCCCGGCTTCGCGTACGCGCCTCCGGTACCCGGCGTGCCTCCTGCCCCTGCCCCTGTCTCCGCTCCTGTCTCCGCTCATTCCCCCACGCCCGCTCCTGTCCCTCCGCGGGCGGTGCCCACGGCTCCGCCCGCGGCAAAGACCGAGCGGCCGGCCACCGGGTTCGTGCCGCCGGCCTAGGCACGCTCCGGCCTGTCGGTCCGCTGGGCGGCCGGCCCGCCGGCGGCTGTTCAGTCGTCGGGGCCGGTGAAGACCGACGGCGGTGACTGCAGGTCCTCCAGCTCGATTCCGGGCGCCGCCAGGACCACGTCGCCGGCGAGGTGCACCAGGTGCTGTTCGCCCGTGTCCAGGGCTGTGACCTGGTATTCGTCCACGGTCAGAGGGCCGTTGTCAGTGGCGTGTGTTTCGCTTTTCAGCAAGGCCCAGGACTGGTCCACGGTGCGCGGGGCGAGGACCGGGTCCGTGAAGGCCACGAGGCGTACGCGGGTCGCGGCGGCGGAAGGGGTGAGGCGCAGGAGACGAGCGATGGCGATCAGGAACGCGGGGGACGTGCCGGTGAAGGCGTGGGCGCGCACATTGCCTTCGGTGGCATGAGTGCCGGTGGGGTCCGTGCGGACCCAGGTGACGCCGTCCAGGGCGGCGCCGCGCACCTGCCAGCTCCCGGCGTGGAGTTCGAGGCGGACGGGGCGGCCGAGGTCGTCGAGGGCGAGATCGACGGAGCCGCCGTGGTCACCGGAGGGGGTGGTCACCTGGGAGACGTACCGCCAGCCGGAGGGGCCGGGGGCGCACTGGAAGTGCTCTTCACCGAGGGGGGTGTGATCGTGCGGATCGTGGAGCGAATAGCGGCCGCGGGGCATGGGGGTCCTGGGGCTTGACGGGGTGTGGGTCCGGCGCTCGGACCTGCGGTACGGCCGCGCGGGCGGTCGGGCGGGCCAAAGGGGCAGGCCCCCGGCACGGGGGTGCGGGGGCCTGCCTCGGTGGACCGGAGGACCTCCCGCCGGGAGAGCGCGCGGTGCACGGGTCGCGCTTCCCGGTGGGCAGGGCCCGGACTCAGTAGCGGTAGTGGTCCGACTTGTACGGACCCTCGACCTGCACGCCGATGTACGCGGCCTGCTCGGGGCGCAGCGTCGTCAGCTTCACGCCGAGCGAGTCCAGGTGCAGGCGGGCGACCTTCTCGTCGAGGTGCTTGGGCAGCGTGTAGACGCCGACCGGGTACTCGTCGGGCTTGGTGAACAGCTCGATCTGGGCCAGGGTCTGGTCCGCGAACGAGTTGGACATCACGAACGAGGGGTGGCCGGTGGCGTTGCCCAGGTTCAGCAGGCGGCCCTCGGAGAGGACGATGAGCACCTTGCCGTCGGGGAAGGTCCAGGTGTGGACCTGCGGCTTGACCTCGTCCTTGACGATGCCGGGGACCTTGGCGAGGCCGGCCATGTCGATCTCGTTGTCGAAGTGGCCGATGTTGCCGACGATGGCCTGGTGCTTCATCTTGGCCATGTCCGAGGCCATGATGATGTCCTTGTTGCCGGTCGTGGTGACGAAGATGTCGGCCTTGTCGATGACCTCGTCGAGGGTCGTGACCTGGTAGCCGTCCATCGCGGCCTGCAGGGCGCAGATCGGGTCGATCTCGGTGACGATCACGCGGGCGCCCTGTCCGCGCAGGGACTCCGCGCAGCCCTTGCCCACGTCGCCGTAGCCGCAGACGACGGCGGTCTTGCCGCCGATCAGGACGTCGGTGGCGCGGTTGATGCCGTCGATCAGCGAGTGGCGGCAGCCGTACTTGTTGTCGAACTTCGACTTGGTGACGGCGTCGTTGACGTTGATCGCCGGGAACAGCAGGACGCCGTCGCGCTGCATCTCGTACAGGCGGTGGACGCCGGTGGTGGTCTCCTCGGTCACGCCGCGGATCTCGGACGCCAGCTGGGTCCACTTCTGCGAGCCGTCCGTGATCGTGCGGTGCAGGAGTTCGAGGATGACGCGGTGCTCGTCGGACTCGGCGGTGTCGACCGAGGGGACCTTGCCGTCCTTCTCGTACTCGACGCCCTTGTGGACGAGGAGGGTGGCGTCACCACCGTCGTCGAGGATCATGTTGGGGCCGCCGGTGGGGCTGTCCGGCCAGGTCAGCGCCTGCTCGGTGCACCACCAGTACTCCTCCAGGGTCTCGCCCTTCCAGGCGAAGACCGGGACGCCCTGCGGGTTGTCGGGCGTGCCGTTCGGGCCGACGGCGATGGCGGCGGCCGCGTGGTCCTGGGTGGAGAAGATGTTGCAGGACGCCCAGCGGACCCGTGCGCCCAGGGCGACCAGGGTCTCGATCAGGACGGCGGTCTGCACGGTCATGTGCAGGGAGCCGGTGACACGGGCGCCGGCCAGCGGCTTGGTCTCGGCGTACTCCTTGCGGATCGCCATCAGGCCGGGCATCTCGTGCTCGGCGAGGGTGATCTCCTTGCGGCCGAACTCGGCCAGGGAGAGGTCGGCGACCTTGAAGTCCTGTCGGTTGTCGACAGTCGTCATTGCGAGCTGCTCCTCGGGTTGGGTCGAGGGTGGGTACGGCTGGTCTGCGCGGCGGCGGACACAGGGGTGCCCGAGAAGAGGACACAGGCATGCCCACGTACGCGCAGCGCAGTCCGTCGGAGGCCCTCTCTCCCTCGGTCGGTCCGTGCTGGACCGCCCGACCGCCATCAGCAGCGACGTCTGGCTTCGACCCAAGCTACACCGGAGAAGCGGGCTGCCCCCAGTCCGCCTCCGAACAGATCACGCCGTTCGAGGGGAGTGAGCGCGGTCGGCCGGGAGGCGGTGTGCGGGGAGATCGGCGGGATCAGTGGCCGGTGGGGTGGGGGGTCGGGCCGCCGGGGGTGGCTTCCGGGTCGGGGCCCTTGGCGGCCTCCGCGTCGCTGTAGATGTCGGGTTCCAGGTAGATCACGCGGGCGATGGGGACCGCGGTGCGGATGCGGGCCTCGGCGGCGTCGATGGCCTGGGCGACCTCGGCGGCCGTGTTGTCGTGCTGGACGGCGATCTTGGCGGCGACGAGGAGTTCCTCGGGGCCGAGGTGGAGGGTGCGCATGTGGATGATGCCGGTGACCGCGTCGCCGTCGACGATCGCGGCCTCGATCTTCTTGACCTCCTCGACGCCGGCGGCCTCGCCGAGCAGGAGCGACTTGGTCTCGGCGGCGAGGACCAGGGCGATCAGGACGAGCAGGACGCCGATGCAGACGGTGCCGATGCCGTCCCAGACGCCGTCGCCGGTGAGCAGGGCGAGGCCGACGCCGAGGAGTGCGAGGACGAGGCCGATGAGCGCGCCGAAGTCCTCAAGGAGGACGACCGGCAGTTCGGGGGCCTTGGCGCGGCGGATGAACTGTGACCAGGACAGCTTGCCGCGCAGTTCGTTGGACTCCTTGATGGCCGTCTTGAAGGAGAAGCCCTCGGCGATTATCGCGAAGAAGAGGACGCCCACCGGCCAGTACCAGTGCTCCACTTCGTGCGGGTGGCTGATCTTCTCGTAGCCCTCGTAGATGGCGAACATGCCACCGACCGAGAAGAGGACGATGGAGACGAGGAAGGCGTAGATGTACCGCTCCCGGCCGTAGCCGAAGGGGTGTTGGGGGGTCGCCTCGCGCTGGGCCTTCTTGCCGCCGATGAGCAGCAGGAACTGGTTGCCGGAGTCGGCGAGCGAGTGGACGCCCTCGGCGAGCATCGACGAGGAACCGCTGAACGCGAACGCCACGAACTTCGATGCCGCGATCGCGAGGTTGGCGCCGAGTGCCGCCACGATCGCCCTGGTGCCGCCTGACGCGCTCATGTGTTCGCGTTGTCCCTTCTCGTTCTCGCCGGTACTCGTCTTTGCCCGTGCTTTGCCGGTGGGTCATTCTTGCAGCCCGGTCCGGGAGCGACTCGTCAGGTGTCCACACTCCCGGTACGGCAATCAGACTCCACCGGACTTCGCGAGAAGCGCGGGCCTCTCAGACGACCACTGTGGCGCGGAACACGGTGCCCGCGCCCGACACCTCCGCCTTCTCGTCCGCCGGCACGAACACCGACCGGCCCGGGGCCAGGTCGTACTCGCCGACGCGGACCGTGCCGGCCGTGCAGAGCAGGATCTGCGGGGTCGGCAGGGTCAGGTCGTGGGCGGCGGTGCCCTCGGGCAGGACGTAGCGGGAGAGCCGGAACTCGTCGATCGGCGTCTCGTAGACCTCCTCGCCGTCCGGGGCCGCCTCGGGGCGCAGCACGCCCGCGTCGCCCGCCTCGAAGCGGACGATACGCAGGAGTTCGGGGACGTCGACGTGCTTGGGGGTCAGGCCGCAGCGCAGGACGTTGTCGGAGTTGGCCATGATCTCGACGCCCAGGCCGTTGAGGTAGGCGTGCGGGATGCCGGCGCCGAGGAAGAGGGCCTCGCCGGGCTGTAGGCGGACGTGGTTGAGCAGCATGGCGGCGATCACGCCGGGGTCGCCCGGGTAGTGGTGGGCGATGTCGGCGTACGGCGCGTAGTCGCCGCCGAGACGGGTGCAGGCGGCCGTTGCCTCGGCGACCGTGTGGGCCATCTCCTCGCGGTCGGCGCTGAGGATCGCGGTGAGGACCTCGCGCAGGGCCGCGTCCTCGGGGTGGGCGCGCAGCACGTCGACGTAGGGCTTGAGGGAGTTCACGCCGAGGCCGTCGAGGAGTCCGGCCGACTCCTCCGGGGCACGGAAGCCGCACAGGCCGTCGAACTCGGTGAGCGCGCAGATCAGTTCGGGCTTGTGGTTGGCGTCCTTGTAGTTGCGGTGCGGGGCGTCGACCGGGATACCGCGCCGCTCCTCGTCCTCGTAACCCTCCCTGGCCTGCTCCAGGTTGGGGTGCACCTGGAGGGAGAGCGGGGCGCCGGCGGCGAGGATCTTGAGCAGGAAGGGCAGGCGCGGGCCGAACTTGGCCACGGCCGCCTCGCCCAGTTCGCCCTTCGGGTCCGCGTCGATGACCTCGACGAGTGTGCCGCGCGCGGTGCGCGAGGGGGCGCCCGGGTGCGCGCCCATCCACATCTCCGCCTGCGGCTCGCCGCTCGGCTCGACCCCGAGCAGCTTCGGGATGGCGGTCGGGGAACCCCAGGCGTAGGGGCGGATGGTGTTGTCGAGGAGATCCATGACTTCTCTCTGCGGGTTCTTTCTGCGGGGCGGGGCGAACCGGGGCACGTGGAAGCACACGGCGCGTCGGACGCGTCGGACGACGGTGTACCGCGCCGGTGTCCGGTGTTCGTGTCCGTCACCGGGTGTTCCCTGCCGGCTCGCCTGCGATACGGCCCTCAGGTCGTCCTTCGTGCGGCGGGTCCGGTGTCGGTGCCGGTGTCCACCTCAGGCCCTCGAAGCAAGCGCCAGGTAAACGGCGGCGAAATCCGTGACGGCGATCAGTTCCGCCAGGGTCTCCAGTTCGCCGCCCGCCTCGGGCTCCAGTTCGCTGATCGGGGTGTCGTGGCTGAGGGCGAGGTCACGGGCGGCGGGGGCGGCGGTGAGGCCGCCGATGGGGCGGTCGCGGAGCAGCACCACGCGTGCGTGCAGCGCGGGCGGCTCGTCCACGCGGTCGCGGAAGAAGTCGTCGGGGTCGGCGCTGGCGGCGAGCGGGCCGGCGAGCAGGGCGGCGTGGGCAGCCAGGGCCTCGGGAAGCTCGGCGACCAGGGCGGGGCGGCCGGCCAGTTCGGCGAGGGCGGCGGCGAAGCGGCGGCCGGCCGGGCCTGCGGAGTCGCCCTCCGTCCAGATCACCGGGAGCGCGTCGGCGAGTTCCGCGGCGAGGGTCTTGGCCGGGTTGCTGTAGGTCACGATGGCCGGGCCGCAGCGCTCGGCGATGTGGTCGAGGCGGTCGGCGACCTTCTCCAGGGCGTCCGGCGGGGCGGTGACCAGGCCGATCCGGTCGAGGAGCGTGAGCAGTGGGGTGAGCAGCGCCCACAGCACGCCCGGGGAGGAGCCGGCGAGCGGCTCGCCCTGGTCGTACGGCGCCGTCGCCATCGGCATGAACAGCCCGTGGGCGCCGGCCACCGCCTCGTCGAGCGGGGTGCCCGCGGGGGCCACGGCGGCGACCGAGCAGCCGCGCCGGTAGGCCTGGTCGGCGAGGAGGGAGAGGCTGGGTTCGGCGCCGTCCGGGGTGGCGATCAGCAGCAGGTCGACGGGGCCGGCCCAGCCGGGCAGTTCCCAGCGCAGGGCGCCGGCGGCCGGGGCGACGCCGGTGGGGGCCAGGCGGGTGACGGGGCTGCCGGGGCCGGCCAGCGTGCCGAGGAGGTCGGCGGCGTGGGTGGCGGCGGCGCCGGGGCCCGCGATCAGGACGGCGCGCGGGCGGCCGTCGGGCTTCAGTTCCTGGACACCGGCCTCGGTGGCGTGCCTGGCGGCCGTACGGACGCGGGCGCCTGCCTCGGCCGCACCGCGCAGCAGACCTCGGCGGTCGGCCTCGGCGAGGTCCTCCGGGGTGTCGAGCAGCGATTCGTCGAGCATGGCGCGGCCTCCGGTGCCGGGGTCCTGATCCTTGTCCTGATCTTGATCTTGGTTCGGGGCGCTGCCGTTGTGGCGTTACGCCGGGCGGCGGGCCTCGTCGACGAGGAGGACGGGGATGCCGTCGCGGACGGGGTACGCCAGGCCGCAGTCCTGGCCGGTGCAGATCAACTCGGCGTCCTGCTCCTTGAGGGCGGCGTGGCAGGCCGGGCAGGCGAGGATCTCCAGGAGGCCGGCTTCGAGCGGCATGGGGGTTCCCTTCGGGGTGGATGTTCGCGTGCGGTCAGGTTACCGCCGGTGGGGTGGATTGGGCTGGCCGCCGGTGGCCGGTGACCGTCCGCCGGGGTGACCGCCCAGGGCGTTCCGCCTCCCTGGACCCGCGAGACCTCCGCCCACCCCTCGCCCGACTCGGTCGGTCGAGAGGCGAGGGGTGGGGCGGCTTGTCGGGGGAAAGGTGCGGGGCGAGGCGGCTCGGGCGGCGGGAAGGTCCGGGCTGGTCTCGGTCAGCCTCTGATGATCGCCAGGACCTCGTCCCGGATCTTCGTCATCGTCGCCTCGTCCCTGGCCTCCGCGTTCAGGCGCAGGAGCGGTTCCGTGTTGGAGGGGCGGACGTTGAACCACCAGTCGGCGGCGGTGACGGTGAGGCCGTCGAGGTCGTCGAGGGTGAGGTCGTCGCGGTCGCCGTAGGCCGTGCGGATCGCGGCGAGGCTGGCCTGCTGGTCGGTGACCGTGGAGTTGATCTCGCCGGAGCCGGTGTAGCGGTCGTACTGGGCGACGAGGGAGGAGAGGGGCGCGGACTGGCCGCCGAGGGCCGCGAGGACGTGCAGGGCGGCCAGCATGCCCGTGTCGGCGTTCCAGAAGTCCTTGAAGTAGTAGTGGGCCGAGTGCTCGCCGCCGAAGATCGCGCCGGACCTAGCCATCTCGGCCTTGATGAAGGAGTGGCCGACGCGGGTGCGGACGGGGGTGCCGCCGTTCTCCCGGACCACCTCGGGGACGGTCCAGGACGTGATCAGGTTGTGGATGATCGTGCCCTTGCCGCCGTTCCTCGCGAGCTCGCGCGCGGCGACGAGGGCGGTGATCGCCGACGGAGAGACCGGGTCGCCGTTCTCGTCCACGACGAAGCAGCGGTCCGCGTCGCCGTCGAAGGCCAGGCCCAGGTCGGCGGACTCGGCGCGCACGCGCTGCTGGAGATCCACGAGGTTGGCGGGGTCGAGCGGGTTGGCCTCGTGGTTCGGGAAGGTGCCGTCCAGCTCGAAGTACATCGGGACCAGAGTCAGCGGCAGACCCTCGAAGACCGTCGGGACCGTGTGGCCGCCCATCCCGTTGCCCGCGTCGACCACGACCTTCAGCGGGCGGATGGAGGTCAGGTCCACGAGCGAGCGCAGGTGGGCCGCGTAGTCCGGCAACGTCTCGCGGGTGGTGAGGGTCCCCGGCGTGGCGGCCGGCTCGGGGGCGCCCTCCCGGGACCAGCGCTCGGCCAGCTCCCGGATCTCCACCAGGCCCGTGTCCTGGCCCACCGGCGCGGCTCCCGCGCGGCACATCTTGATGCCGTTGTACTGCGCCGGGTTGTGCGAGGCCGTGAACATCGCGCCGGGCAGGCCGAGGGCGCCCGAGGCGTAGTACAGCTGGTCGGTCGAGCACAGGCCGATCTCGGTGACGTCGACGCCCCGGGCCGCCGCGCCGCGCGCGAAGGCGCGGGACAGGCCGGGTGAGGAGGGCCGCATGTCGTGGCCGACGACGATCGCGGCGGCACCGGTCACCTGGACGAACGCGGCGCCGAACAGCTCGGCGAGCGCTTCGTCCCACTGGTCCGGGACCACTCCGCGCACGTCGTACGCCTTCACGATCTGCGACAGATCAGCAACAGCCACCGGGCAGCCCTCCAGGAATCCTCACGGTCGCCCCAAACTACCTGTCCCGGGTGCGGGACCGACGCGGGAGTCCCCGGCGGACACCGGCGGACACCCTGCGGACCGCCGGCTGTGCTCTGCGGCGATCCGGCCCTGCCGAGCGCGGTCGGCAGGAGCCGAGGGCTGAGCGGTCGGGACCGGTCCCGCTCTCCGACGCCCGGGACAGCGACTCCCGCACGGTCGCCGCCCATTCCGCGGCCGCCACGGGCGCGTGCCCGCGCGGGACGACCGCCGTGGTGACGATCGGAAAGGGTGAGAGGACGATCGGAAAGGGTGAGAGAGGGTGAGAGATTTCCTCCGACCGGTTCACCCTTCCGGTTGACGACGTCGGGGGAGGACCGGTCGCAGCCCCGCTCCGGCTGCGCGGCCAGTTCTCGGCCGGCGGGATCCGGGCGGTCGAGAAGACCTCGGTGATCAGGGCGTACGGGACGCAGGCGCGCGTGCGGCACACGAAGGAACGGTTCGCCGCTCGACGTCGGCTGCGCTGTGCCGTCAGTCGTCCGGTGACCGCAGCACCCGCAGGTGGCCGCGCCGTGCGACCTCCATCGGGTCCGCGCCACGGCCGCCGCCGGCCGCCTCGGCCGCCCGCCCCTGGGGGCGGGCCGCCTCACGCACCGCGTTGGCGAGCGCCTCCAGGTCGTCCCCGCTCGGCCGCGCGGGAGCGGAGCCGTCGAGGAGCCGGACGACCTCCCAGCCGCGCGGGGCGGTGAGGCGCTCGGAGTGCTCGGCGCACAGGTCGTAGCAGTGGGGTTCGGCGTAGGTGGCGAGCGGGCCGAGGACCGCGGTCGAGTCGGCGTAGACGTACGTCAGCGTCGCGACGGCGGGTCGGCCGCAGGCAGTTCGCGAACAGCGACGTACAGGGCTCACGACGTTGGACGGTACCGCACTCTTGAGCGGGCCGCGACGACTCTCCCCCAGGTCACTCCACCGTGTCGTACTGTGAAACGCCCCACACCCCCTTCTGAGACGCCCAGTTGACCTGCGCGGAAGACGTGGGCCGGGGCCATGCTCAGCATCGCATCCGGTCACGAGTCGGTACAAGCACCGTCAAATGCCTTGAGCCGGCCGGTCTCGTGGAGATACGGAAACGAGCCCGACCTTGGCTGGAACAGTCATCCCGCGACATGCCCCACCGGACGGTGTCGGTGCGTGCAGCGGCGCGGCCGGAGCCCGCGGGGACTAGGCTTCACCAGTGATGGACAACCGTGTACCGCCCCGTGCCGCCGACCCCGGGCCTCGTCGACGCGATCGCCACGGTCGGGGCATGCGCGGGCCGATCGCCCCACCTCAGGTGCCGCTGGCCGCGAGCCGCGCCGACGTGTTCGCGGACCTGGTGCAGGACTCCGTGGAGCGCCTGGAGCGGCGCTGGCCGCAGCTCGCCGACATCGATTTCCTGGTCCTTGAAGTCCCCCGGCTCCAGGACCGGCACGCGGATACCTGGAGCGACGACGCGGTGCCGCTGGGCGGCACCATCCCCGCGCGCGAAGGCCGCCGGGCACGCGTGGTCGTCTACCGGCGGCCGGTCGAGATCCGCACCAAGGGACGCGACGAGCGGGCCGCGCTGGTGCACGAGGTCGTGGTGGAGCAGGTCGCCGAGCTGCTCGGCCTCACCCCGGAGACGGTCGATCCCCGCTACGGCGAGGACTGAGCCCCCGGCGCCCCCGCCCGCCGCTACTTCTGCAGGACCGACACGTCCTGGTCCGCCTCCGGTACGGCCACCGTGCCGCGGTCGTCCGGGAGGGTCTGGATCGTGAAGCCCGGGACGCCGCCCTCGGTGGCCGCCAGGGTGCGGGCGCCGTAGACCGGACCACCGGAGACCGTCTCCACGGTCAGGGCGTAGGTGCCCTTCAGACCGGACGGGACCGGGGCGTCGACGTTCTGGGTGGTGCCGGACTTGATCGTGAACGTCTTGGACACCGCCGTGCCGCCGCCGCTGCCCGCCGACGCCGTGACCTTGACCTGGGCGGTCCCGGTGGGCGCGGTCAGGGAGAGGGTGGTGCCCTTGCCGCTGTTGTCGGCGGACGTCGCGCGCGTGCCGACCGGCGCGGTGGCCGGGATGTACGCGGTCTCCTGGTTGCTGCCCTTGCCGCGGGTGACGCGCAGGGCGGCCACCACCGGGACCGACTGGTCGCTGGGCGTGAGGATCAGCGAGCCCGCCTCGCCGCGGGTGACGTCGCCGAGGTCGGTCGCGGTGGTCATGCCCGACTTCACGTGCAGCGTCTCGCTGCCGGCCGGGGTGATCGTGCCGTCCGGGGAGGCGAGGCGCACCTTCAGGTCCGCGTCGCTGTCACCGGTGGTGAAGGCGATCAGCCGGACGTCGGTGGCGTCCTTGGGGATGCCGGGCAGCACCAGGCTGCCGGACGGGTCGGCGCCGGCGGCCAGCCAGTCGCCGCCGGACTTGTCGTCCAGTGCCTGCACGCTGGCGCCGACCCGGCCGCTGCGCACGCTCACGTGCACGGTCAGGTCGGTCTGCTTCTCCTCGGTCAGCGTCGACAGCAGGACCGGCTCACTGGCGTGCGGCTGGACCGTGATGCCCTCCCCCACCGAGGACTTGAGCTGGCCGTCCTTGCCGTACAGCTCGATGTCGACCACGGCGGCGCTGTCGTCGGGGTTGGTGAGGTGCACGTAGTCCGTGCGGCTGGTAGCCGTGCTGGCGCCGGGGAACCAGAAGTCGGTGTCGGCCGCCGTGCAGGTGACCCCCTGGAGGCCGCGCCCGGTGCCCGCGGCGACCTCGGTGGTCTCCTGGACCGTCCAGCCGGGGGCGTACTTGCCCTCGGCGGTGCCGACGTAGGCGGGCCCGTCGGCGCCGGAGGTGTCCCCGGTGGCCGGGGTGCCGGGTGTCCTGGGGGTGAGCACGGGCTTGGCGGCCTTCTTCTTGCCCCCGCCGGTCCCGTCCGCCGACTGCTCGGTGGCGGCCTGGAGTTGGGCCTTGCCGTCGCTCGTGGTGCCCTGGGTGACGGGCGTGAACGACGTGTACGAGGTGTCGGCGATGTCGGACAGGCTGGGCGCCGGGCACAGCAGCGTGGTCCGCTCCACGGGCAGCTGGGCGGCCGCGTCGGCGGTGTGCGCGGGGGCCGCGGCCGGCTGGTCGATCGCGGCGAACCCGGTGACCGCCGCGAGGGCGGCCGTACCGGCGAGCAGGGACAGGGTGGTGCGGTTCACTGCTGGCTCCCGTCGTGGTGCTCGCCGCCGGTGCCGTGGTGGTGCTGGGCGGCCGGGTCATAGGCGGGGTCGTAGCCCTGCTGGTACGTCGGGTCGTACGCCGTCTGCCCCTGCTGTCCGCCGTAGGCGTACGGGTCGTACTGGCCGGTCTGGTACGGGTCGTACGTCTGCTGGTCGTAGCCGCCGGTCTGGTACTGGCCGGTGCCGGCGCCCTGGTACTGGTCGGGGTAGCCGGTGTCGTAGCCGTCGGCCGCCGGGTAGGAGGCGGGATCGCTCCCCCAGGCTCGGCCGTCCTCGCCCGGCGGGACCCCCGTCTCATACGACTGCTGGTGCGGGACCGCGACCGCGGGCTGCTCCTCCTCGGCAGCCGGGAAGTCGGTGTCCTCCGGGGTCTCCGAGGCCTCCTGGAACTCCTCCTCGGCCTCCGCCTGGGCGCGCAGGCGGCGGGCGCGGCGGCCCTCGCCCTCGACGGCCTGGGCGGGGATCGGCTGCTCCTCGGGCAGGTCGTCGTCGACGTCGCGGCGGCGGCCGGGGAGGGCGAGGACGATCAGGACGACGGCGAGCGCGCCCTGCGCCCACAGCCAGGCGGTGTGGGCGATCGGCGTGTCGTAGGTGACGTCCAGCTTCCCGCCGGCGGCGGGGAGTCGGAAGCCCTGGGCCCAGCCGTCGACGGTGGTGCGGGTGAGCGGCTTGCCGTCCAGGGTGGCCGTCCAGCCCGGGGAGGCCGAGTCGGCCAGGCGCAGGATGCGGCCGTCGGCGCCGGTCGGGACGGTGGTGTGGATGTCGACGGGCCCTGCGGGGACGGAGTCGGGGGTGCCGGAGCCGTTCGCCGAGACGATGGCCGCGCGGGAGACCTGCCGGTCGACGCGCCACAGGGCGCTGCCGTTCTGCTGGCTGAGCCGGGACAGGCCGGGCGTGGCGTCCAGCACGCGCGTGATGTCACGCGGCGCGCCCTTGTGGACGAGGACGTAGCGCACCGCGAACCCGCCGAGCTCGTCGGCCTGGTCGGCGCCGGAGCCGGCGACCAGGTTGGCGACCACCTTGTCGAGCCTGGCGTTCTCGCCGTCGGCGGTGGCCGCCTCGGCGTCTCCCATGCGGGCGCCGGAACCGCGCACCAGCATGTAGCTCACGCGCGCGGTGCTGTCGCTGTCGAGGACGAGGGTGCGGACCTGGTCACTGGTGGTGCTGTCCTCGGCGACGAACGCGGGCACCTGGCTGGGGTCGCGCCGTTCGACCGGGCCGTCGGCGCCCGCGATCATCCAGCCGGCGGCGAGCAGCAGCGGGCCCGCGGCGGAGGCGAAGGCGATCAGCGCGGCCACCGGCTGGCGCCAGCCGAAGCTCTGCTCGGCGACCCGCGAGCGCGCCCCGTCCGCGCCGAGCGCGGCGGCGGACAGGAGGGCGATGCCGTAGACGAGGGTCGCGGGGCCGGCCCAGGTGGACTGGTTGGACAGCACGGCGAAGACCAGGGCGACCAGGGCGACCGCCCAGGCGGTGCGGACCGCCGACTGGCGCTCGGAGCGCAGCAGGGCGGCGAGCGCGGCCAGCACGACACCGATGAGCATCAGCCCGTCGACCGTGCCGGGGCCGCCCGGGCTGGCGCCGAGCAGGTCGAGGGCGGAGGCGGCCGAGGAGCCGTACTCCAGACCGGCCTCCTTGAAGAAGCCGGACGGCAGCAGGGTCAGCGACCAGGGGGCGAGGACCAGCAGCGGGGTGCCGAGCTGGGCCAGCAGCCGCAGGCCGGAGGCGACGAGGTCGGAGCGGCGGACGGCGAGCACGGCGAGGCCGAGGACCAGGGCGATGGGCCAGACGATCGGCGTGAACGCGGTGGTGATGGTCAGCAGCAGCGCGTACGCCCAGGTGGCGCGCCAACTGCCGCGTGCTCCGGAGGAGTTCGCGAGGCCGCTGGCCGCGATGCCGGCGCGGGCGATCAACGGCAGCAGGATCGCGAGGACGGCGGTGCCGATGCGGCCGCCCGCGAGGGCGCCGGTGGCGGCGGGCAGGAAGGCGTAGGCGACGGCCGCCCAGGCGCGCAGCAGCCGGGAGGTGACCAGCGGGCGGGAGGCGAAGTAGGCGGTGAATCCGGCCAGCGGTACCGAGGCGACCAGCAGCACGGTGACCGCGAGCCCGGTCGAGCCGAACAGCAGGGAGGCCAGCGCGGCGACGATCGCGAGGTACGGCGGTGCGGCCGGGGTGCCGCCGGCGCCGACCGCGTGCCAGGAGTCCAGGTAGCGCGACCACAGCTCGCTCGCGGTGCCCGGGGCGGGCAGCAGGGCGCCGCCCGCGAGCGCGCCGGAGCCGAGCAGGGCGCGGCAGGCGGCCAGCGAGATCAGCAGCAGCACCAGGAAGAGCACCGGGCCCGGCTTGCGGGCGATGCGCCTGAGGCGGGCGAACTGCTCGATCTCCAGGAATTCGGCGTCGTCGCCGCCGGGCCCGGACTCGACGGCACCGCCGTGCCGGCCGGCCGCGGAGATCTCGTCGTCGCCGCCGAAGAAGTTGCCCGCGACCTGCTCGACGGTGGCCCGGACGGTGGCGCCGGGCGGCGGGAACAGGGGGCGCAGCTCGCCCTTGTCGAGGTGGGAGCGGCCGCGCCTGCGCCGCCCGGCGATGATCCGCTCGGGCCGCAGCAGGGTGCCCAGCAGGCCGCGGATCTCGTCGAGGGCCTGCCCCGGGACCTTGCCGACGAGGTAGGCGACGGTGCGCAGCAGGGTGCCGAGGACCAGGCGGAGCAGGATCCAGGGCAGCGCGGCCGTACGGGCGTTGACCAGCAGGGTGTAGATGGCGCCGGCCTTGTCGACCTTGTGCGGGGAGGCGCTGGTGCGGCCGGCGCAGTCGACGGTGCGGCGCTCGCGGGAAGCGGCCTCGGCGTGCCGTACGACGGCCTCGGGAGCGACCAGGACACGGTGGCCCGCGTTGTTCGCGCGCCAGCACAGGTCGACGTCGTCGCGCATCAGGGGCAGCCGGCGGTCGAAGCCGCCGAGCTCCTCGAAGACGTCGCGGCGGATCAGCATGCCGGCGGTGGAGACGGAGAGCACCGGCCGGACGTGGTCGTGCTGGCCCTGGTCCTGCTCACGGCGGTCCAGGCCGGTCCAGCGGCGGCCGGAGTTGGCGATGGTGACGCCGACCTCCAGCAGCTGCCTGCGGTCGTACCAGCCGCGCAGCTTGGGGCCGACGACCGCCACGTCGTCGCGGCCCAGCTCCATCTCGTTGTCCACGACCCGCAGCAGCTGCGCCAGGGCTTCGGGTTCCGGGGCGCAGTCGTCGTGCAGCAGCCACAGCCACTGGACCGGCTCGCCGTACGGCAGCTCGGGCATGTCGTAGGCGTCGTCGCGCCACTGCCGGTTGACCGGGTCCCAGCCGCTGGGCCGCTTCAGGTACGGCAGGTCGTCCGGAGTGAGGACGGGCGCGGTGCGGCTCGCCTCCTCGACGGCCTGGCCGAAGCCGGTGCGGCGGGCGAGGTGCAGGACGTTGGCGTCGCCGAGGGACGCGGTGAGCTGCTGGGCGGAGTCGTCCGCGCTGCCGGTGTCGGCCGCCACCGCGTACTGGACGGGGCGCTCCTGGCCGAGCAGCCCGGCGAGCGCGTCGGGCAGCCAGCGGGCGCCGTCGTGGGAGACGATCACCGCTGTCACCACGTGACGCGGAAACTCAGGCGGGCGGGTTGGGTCAAACCCCGCTGTGGCAGCCGTCTCTTGGGCTGCCGTGTGGCTGTGCACGGACATCGAGGTACGGGCCCCGGTTCGATGGACTGCGGTGGACTCCTGCGCCCGCTGGTGGCGGCGAGGCGTCTCGGACGAGCGACCACACTATCGGCTGGGCATGTCGACGGCCCGCCGCCTGTGGACAACCACCGGCGACGGGCCGTTCGCGCAGCTCGGATGTGTGCGTTGTGTGGACGTCCGGCTCGGACACCCGGCTCGCCGTCCGCTTCAGACGGCGGCCTTCTTGAGGCGGCGGCGCTCCCGCTCGGACAGTCCGCCCCAGATACCGAACCGCTCGTCGTTGGCGAGGGCGTACTCAAGGCACTCGGAGCGCACCTCGCAGGCGAGGCAGACCTTCTTGGCCTCTCTGGTGGAGCCGCCCTTCTCGGGGAAGAAGGACTCGGGGTCGGTCTGGGCGCACAGCGCGCGCTCCTGCCAGCCGAGTTCCTCGTCCGCGTCGTCGACCAGCAGTTGCTGCACCAGCTCGGTCATGTGCGCCCCTCGTCTGTCTTTCACGTCCCCGTGCCTGGCCGTTACCGATTTCGGCTGAACGACACGAGTGAAATTACAAGTGTGCTGCTCCGGGCGAGTCAAGCCGAGATCTGCTATTGGGCCCGTTATTCACTCTGCGGAACCAAGGCCGTGCGGAAAGTGTTCAAATCGCCATAAACCTTGATATGCAGACGAGGCCCCGCGCGGGCCTCCGACCCCATACAGAGGTTGTACGGAGAAGGACGCCCAGATGTTCGATCGCGTTCCGAAGCGGCTCGCTCGCCCGGTTGTGCGCCATGTGTCCCGGGTGCCCGCTGAGCAAACCTTTCGGCTGCGAGATGGACCGGATGAGGTGAACCGTGTCCCACATACCGGGCGTCGAGTTGACACGGGAGGTGTGAACCGATGTTCTTGTGGGCATGCTCGCGAACTTGGCACTCACCTCGACCCGCACCGCCGGGTCCCACGGTGCTGCCCGTGCTCGCTGTAGCTGTTGCTGTTCCAGCTGTTGAGCCGTGGCGGTGTCCGACCGCTCCCGCTCCGGCTGCAGACCGAGTCCCCCGGACTCGGTCTTCGCTTTTCGTTCCCCGCTGACCTCCTTCACTGAGGAACCACCGCACCCCATGAACAGCGACAGCGACCTCCAGATCGCCGGCGACATCCTCGAAGTCACGCACCTGCTGCAGCCCCCGCGCGAGCACCCGGTCACCGTGGCCGAGTTCGTCGGGCTCGCCCGCGCGATCGCCGCCGACCGCGCGCAGTGGGAGCACCTCGTCCGGTACGACGCGACCAGCCGCTGGTACCACCGGCTGCGCACCGGCCCCGGCTACGAGGTGTGGCTGCTGTCCTGGGTGCCCGGACAGGGCAGCGGACTGCACGACCACGGCCGCTCCTCCGGCGTGCTGACGGTCCTGGAGGGCGCGCTCACCGAACGCACCGAGCGCGGCACACGCGCGTTGGGCGCCGGTGCACAACGGGTGTTCGCGCCGGGGTACGCGCACGAGGTGGTGAACGACGCACTGGAGCCGGCGGTGAGCCTGCACGTCTACTACCCGGGGCTGACCGAGATGCCGATGCACACGGCGTCCGCCGCCGCTTGCGAGGCCCGTCCCGTGACTGCGTGACGCGTTGTCGGACCAGCCTGCAAGACTTGGCGCATGCGCATTGTGGTTCTGGCAGGCGGCATCGGCGGTGCCCGGTTCCTGCGCGGTCTGAAGCAGGCCGTGCCGGACGCCGAGGTGACCGTCATCGGCAACACCGGGGACGACATCCACCTCTTCGGGCTGAAGGTCTGCCCGGACCTCGACACGGTGATGTACACGCTCGGTGGCGGCATCAACGAGGAGCAGGGCTGGGGGCGGGCCGACGAGACCTTCCACCTCAAGGAGGAGCTCGCCGCCTACGGGGTGGGGCCCGAGTGGTTCGGGCTCGGTGACCGGGACTTCGCGACGCACATCGTGCGCTCCCAGATGCTGGGCGCCGGATATCCGCTCAGCGCGGTGACCGAGGCGCTGTGCGACCGCTGGAAGCCGGGCGTGAAGCTGATCCCGATGACCGACGACCGGGTCGAGACCCATGTGGCCGTCGAGGTCGACGGCGAGCGCAAGGCCGTGCACTTCCAGGAGTACTGGGTACGGCTGCGGGCGGGCGTCCCCGCCGAGGCGGTCGTGCCCGTGGGCGCCGAGCAGTCCAAGCCGGCGCCCGGCGTCCTGGAGGCCATCGCCGCGGCGGACGTGATCCTCTTCCCGCCGTCCAACCCGGTGGTCTCCGTCGGCACGATCCTCGCGGTGCCCGGCATCCGGGAGGCGATCGCGGACGCCGGGGTGCCGGTGGTGGGCCTCTCCCCCATCGTCGGGGACGCCCCGGTGCGCGGGATGGCCGACAAGGTGCTCGCGGCGGTGGGCGTGGAGTCGACGGCGGCGGCGGTCGCCGAGCACTACGGCTCCGGGCTCCTGGACGGCTGGCTCGTCGACTCCGTGGACGCGGGCAGCGTCGCGCGCGTGGAGGAGGCCGGCATCCGCTGCCGGGCCGTACCGCTGATGATGACGGACCTGGACGCGGCCGCGCAGATGGCCCGGGAGGCGCTGGCGCTGGCCGAGGAGGTGCGCGGGGCATGACCGACGCGACCGACGACACGACCGCTGCGGCCGACGCGGTGCCCGCGTACCGGGTGTGGGCGCTGCCCGGGATCCCCGAGGTGCAGGAGGGCGAGGACCTGGCGAAGCTGATCGCCGCGGCGGAGCCGGGGCTGGCCGACGGTGACGTGGTGATCGTCACCTCCAAGATCGTCTCCAAGGCCGAGGGGCGGATCGTCGAGGCGGCCGACCGGGAGGCGGCGATCGACGCCGAGACCGTGCGGGTGGTGGCCCGGCGCGGGCCCCTGCGGATCGTGGAGAACCGGCAGGGGCTGGTCATGGCGGCGGCCGGGGTGGACGCGTCCAACACCCCGGCCGGGACCGTGCTGTTGCTGCCCGAGGACCCCGACGCCTCGGCGCGTGCGGTCCGCGCGGGCCTGCGGGACGCGCTGGGCGTCAACGTCGGGGTGATCGTCACGGACACGTTCGGGCGCCCCTGGCGCTCGGGGCTCACGGACGTCGCCATCGGCGCCGCCGGCGTGGCGGTGCTGGACGATCTGCGCGGGGGCGCGGACGCGTACGGCAATCCGCTGGCCGCGACGGTCGTCGCCACGGCCGACGAACTGGCCGCCGCCGGTGACCTGGTGAAGGGCAAGGCGACAGGGATGCCGGTCGCCGTGGTGCGGGGCCTCGCGCATGTCGTGGCGGACGCCGGCGACGCCGGGGACGGCGCGCGGGCGCTGGTCCGGGACGCGGGCAGCGACATGTTCCGGCTCGGGACGTCCGAGGCGGTCCGCGAGGCGGTGACGCTGCGGCGGACGGTGCGGGCGTTCACCGACGAGCCGGTCGACCCCGGGGCGGTACGGCGGGCGGTCGCCGCGGCCGTGACCGCGCCGGCGCCGCATCACACGACGCCGTGGCGGTTCGTGCTGCTGGAGTCGGCCGAGGCGCGCGTGCGGCTGCTGGACGCGATGCGGGACGCGTGGATCGCCGACCTGAGGAAGGACGGCAAGTCGGAGGAGTCCGTCGCGAAGCGGGTGCGGCGGGGGGACGTGCTGCGGAACGCGCCGTACCTGGCCGTGCCCTGTCTGGTGATGGACGGGTCGCACACGTACGGGGATCTGCGGCGCGACGCCGCCGAGCGGGAGATGTTCGTGGTCGCGATGGGGGCCGCGGTGCAGAACTTCCTGGTCGCGCTGGCCGGGGAGCAGCTGGGGTCGGCGTGGGTGTCGTCGACGATGTTCTGCCGGGACGTGGTGCGGGAGGTGCTGGCGCTGCCGGCGGGGTGGGAGCCGATGGGGGCGGTCGCGGTGGGGAGGGCCGCGCAGGAGCCGAGGGCGAGAGCGCCGAGGGAGGCCGGGGACTTCATCGAAGTGCGGTGAGTTGTTGCCGCCTTCGGTTCAAGGTCCACCGGTTCGCCGGCGAGTGCACGTCGCGGGGGTTGATCGCGCCCACGCCGCGGCAGCCGCATGTCGGACACAGCTCCGCGCCCCTGCCGGGGCGCCTGAGGCCTAGGATCTTTCACGTGGCTGGACGTTTCGCTCCTCGGCCCACGCGTACGACTGTGCGGGGTGGGCAGGTCGTCGTGCCTGCCGGGGTGCCTCGGCAGGCTGCCGCGCCGGGGCGGGTCCGGATGTGGAAGCCGGAAGGCCCGCTTGATCTCGGACTGGTGCTGGGGCCGCTGCGGCGGGGTGCCGGGGATCCGACGTTCCGGGCCACCCGTGACGGTTCCGTGTGGCGGGCGAGTCTGACGCCTGCCGGGCCCGGCACGCTGCGGGTCGCCGTGTACGGCGGTGAGGTGCGCGGGGAGGCCTGGGGGCCGGGGGGCGAGTGGCTGCTGGAGCGGTTGCCGGAACTGCTCGGTGCCGCCGACGACCCGTCCGTGTTCGTGCCCCGGCACCGGGTCGTGGCGACGGCCCGGCACCGGCGGCCGGGGTTGCGGCTGACGCGGACCGGGCTGGTGCTGGAGTCGTTGATTCCGTCGGTCCTGGAGCAGAAGGTCACCACCGACGAGGCGTACCGGGCGTGGCGGTTGCTGGTGCGGAGGTTCGGGGAGCGTGCGCCGGGCCCCGCGGGGGTGGGTGAGCGGCCGATGTGGGTGATGCCGGCGCCTCGTACCTGGGCGCTGATTCCGTCCTGGGAGTGGCACAAGGCCGGCGTCGACGACAAGCGGGCCTCGACGATTCTGCGGGCGGTGCGGGTCGCCGCCCGGCTGGAGCAGGCCGCGGGGATGGCGGCGGAGGCGGCGCAGGCACGGCTGGAGGTGGTGCCGGGGGTGGGGCCGTGGACGTCGGCGGAGACCGTGCAGCGCAGTCATGGGGCGGCGGACGCGGTGACGGTCGGGGACCTGCACCTGCCGGGGATCGTGGGGTGGGCGCTGGCCGGGGACCGGCATGCCGATGACGAGGTGATGCTGCGGTTGCTGGAGCCTTATGCGGGGCAGCGGCATCGGGCGGCCCGGTTGATTCTGCTGAGTGGGCATACGCCGGCGAGGAGAGCGCCGCGGATGACGCGGGGCGACATCGGCCGGTTGTGACGTGCGGGTGGGCTGGGGCCGGGGCGCGGGGGTTTCACTCGCCCGCGTCGGCGGGGTGCCGCTGCGCCCACCCGTGCCGCCCTGCGGCACGCCTGCCCGCAGCTAGGCAGTCTTTTGAGAGGGGCGGCTGGGCAGCGCCCCGTCCGGGGGCGCGGGGAACTGCGCGATCAGCCCCCGCGCGCCCGCAGTGGAACCACTTCCCCGAACGCGGTCCGGGGCGCAGCCCCACGAACGGCTCCCCGCCCCCGCCGCACAACTACTGGTCCGACGAGAACCGCACCGCCCCCGCCGGGATCCTCGCGTCGCACCACACCCTGGCGCCCTCACGCAGTTCGTTGTCGGCGCCGATGACCGCGCCGTCGCCGATCACCGTGCCGGTGAGGACGGAGCGTTCGCCGACGCGGGCGCGGTTGCCGATGAGGGAGTCGGTGATGACGGCGCCGGGTTCGATCACGGCGCCCGGGAGGATGGTCGAGCCGAAGACCCGCGCGCCCTCCGCCACGAACGCGCCCTCGCCCACCACCGTGCCCCCCGTCAGCTTCGCGTCCGCCGCGACCCGGGCGGTGGGGAGGACGAGGCGGTCGCCGCAGCGGCCGGGGACCGCGGGGGACGGGGCGCGGCCGAGAACCAGGTCCGCCGAGCCGCGGACGAAGGCCGCGGGCGTGCCGAGGTCCAGCCAGTAGGTGGAGTCGACCATGCCCTGGAGGTGGGCGCCGGCCGCGAGCAGTTCGGGGAAGGTCTCGCGCTCCACGGACACCGGGCGGCCCGCCGGGATCGTGTCGATGACCGAGCGGCGGAAGACGTACGCCCCCGCGTTGATCTGGTCGGTGACGATCTCCTCGGGGGTCTGCGGCTTCTCCAGGAAGGCCAGGACCCTGCCTGTCTCGTCGGTGGGGACGAGGCCGTACGCGCGGGGGTCCGTCACCTGGGTGAGGTGCAGGGAGACGTCGGCGGACGTCGACTCGTGGGTGGCCACCAGGGCGCTGATGTCCAGGCCCGTCAGGATGTCGCCGTTGAAGATCAGGACCGGCTCGTCCGGACCGGAGTGCAGCCGGGCGGCCACGTTGCGGATCGCGCCGCCGGTGCCGAGCGGTTCGTCCTCGGTGACGTACTCGATGTGCAGGCCGAGTGCCGCGCCGTCGCCGAAGTACGGTTCGAAGACGTCCGCCAGATAGCTCGTGGCGAGGACGATGTGCTCCACGCCCGCGGCTCTGGCTCTGGCCAGCTGGTGGGTCAGGAACGGCACGCCGGCCGCCGGGACCATCGGCTTGGGCGTGTGGACCGTGAGCGGGCGCAGCCGGGTGCCTTTGCCGCCGACCAGGAGGATCGCTTCTGTCACCTGTCGTCTCTGCTTCCTGCCGGGACCGGCCGAACTCTCTGTCGGCCGGCCAGTGTATGCAGACCGTGCGACGGCGCCCTCGACCACCGCGCGGTGCCACGCGGCATGGGTGTGCGGTTTCCCCCGACTGCCCCCGACGGCGGTGAACGCGGGCCCCGTACTCAGCGTCCCTGCAGGTGCGCGGAGGTGGTCCGGGCCGAGCCGAGCTTGGCGTAGAGCTCGGCGCCTGGGCAGTCGGTGGCGTACCCGTCCCGGTGGCCGGAGATCACGTTCAGTCGTACGTTCTTCCCCTTTGGGTAGAGATTGCCACCCCCGGACGTCAGATATGTCTTTCCCTTCGGATTGGCCCCGAAGATCCCGAGCTTCCAGGCGGTGAGCCTGGCGACGGCGGTCACGGCGGCCGCGGACGGCTTGTGCGAGCCGTACGTACCGATCACCGCGATACCCATGCTGTGGTCGTTGAACCCGAGGGTGTGGGCGCCTCTGACGGCGTTCGCCGCTCCCCCGGCGCGGCCCTCGTAGATGGTTCCGCACTTGTCGACGAGGAAGTTGTAGCCGATGTCCCGCCAGCCCCTGCTCACGACGTGGTAGCGGTAGATACTGCGGATGACGGACGGGGCCTCGGAGCAGCGGTAGCCGTTGCCGGAGGCGGTGTGGTGGACGAAGGCCGCCTTGATCTTCCCGGTGTAGACGAACCCCTTCTCGCGCAGCGACTCGTCGGCGCCCCAGCCGCGGCGGGTGACGATCCTGGGGCGCGGCCCGATGTAGGGCTTGGCGAGCGAGGCGTCGGCGCCGTTCAGTTCCCGGAGTTCGCGTTCGGTGTCCTCCCGGCTCAGCGCGGGGATCTCGGTGGCGGCGAACGACACCAGGCCGGCGTTGACCGCGTCCGCCGAGTCGGCCGCGGTGTCGCCCGCGGTGTCGGTACGGGCGCTGTCGCCGGGCGGGCTCTGGGACGGGGCGTCGTCGCCGGGGTCGACGAGTTCGAGGCGCAGGCCGGCCGGGAGCAGATCACGCCCGATGCCGAGGCCGCCGCCGTGCGGAGCGGAATCGTCGGCGGGATCGTCACCGAGCCCGTCACCGAGGCCGTCGCCGGAGTCGTCATCGAGGCCGTCACTGGAACGGTCGCCGGAGCCGTCACCGAGGCCGTCGTCGGAGTCGTCACCGAGGCCGTCGTCGGAGTCGTCGCCGGGGCCGGCATCCGCTTGGGCGCGCACGCGTACGTCGACTCCGTTCGAGTCGCCCACCCACAGGGGCGCGGTGGCGCCGTGCACCCGGCCGGAGGCGGCCTCCGCCGTGTCCGGGTCGGCGTTGTGCGTGTCGATGTCCTGCCAGCCCGACCAGTGGCCGGTGGCGGCGGACCGGGTGCGCACCTGGACCCTGCCGTGCAGTTCTGTTCCCGGGTTGTCCCAGACGACGCCGACGAGCGAGAAGTGGTGTGTGTCGACGCGGTACGCGCCCTGCTCGGGGGCCTGGCCGAGGACGCGTTCGCGGGTGCGGGGGGTGAGGGGCAGCGACTGGGTGCTGCCGGAGAGGGCCGTCGTCGTGGTCCGGTCCGCGGGTGCGGCGGCCGCGGAGGGCATGTTCAGCACGGCCGGCGGGAGGGTGAGGGCCGCCGCGCAGGTGACGCCGATCGAGCAAGTCAGGAATCCACGCATGCCCCTGATATTGAGCACAGTCAGACGGACATGCCCATGCGGGAACTGACGCCCCGTCGGTCCCGGTTACGCCGAACCGGTGGCCCCGCCGGCCGGTGCCGGTGCCCGGCGCGGCGTACGCTTGCGCGGGTGAACGCCACCGATCGCACCCCTGCCGACCTGCTGCGTTCCGCGCTCGCCGCGGATCCCGGACGCCCCCTGGTGACCTTCTACGACGACGCGACGGGCGAACGCGTCGAATTGTCCGTGGCCACCTTCGCCAATTGGGTGGCGAAGACGGCGAATCTGTTGCAAGGCGACCTCGGTGCGGGGCCGGGCGACCGGGTGGCCCTGCTGCTGCCCGCGCACTGGCAGACGGCGGTGTGGTTGCTGGCCTGTTCGTCGGTGGGCGCGATCGCCGACATGGCCGGGAAGCCGGCGGCGGCCGACGTGGTGGTGAGCGGGCCGGAGTCGCTGGAGGCGGCGCGGGCGTGCCGGGGGGAGCGGGTCGCACTCGCGCTGCGGCCGCTGGGCGGGCGGTTCCCGAGGACGCCGGAGGGGTTCGTCGACTACGCCGTCGAGGTGCCGGGTCAGGGGGACCGGTTCATGCCGTTCTCGCCGGTGGACGCGGAGGAGCCCGCGTTGATCGTGGCGGGGGCGGAGCTGAGCGGGGCCGAGGTCGTGGAGCGGGCGCTCGGGGACGCGGCGGGGCTGGATCTGACCGGGCCTGGCTCCCGGCTGCTGTCGGGGCTGGGGTACGACACGTGGGAGGGGCTGAGCGCGGGGCTGTACGCGCCGCTCGCGGTCGGGGGGTCGGTGGTGCTGTGCCGGCATCTGGACGAACTGGATGCGGAAGGGATCGCGAAGCGGATCGACAGCGAGCGGGTCACTGCGTCCGCTCGCTGAGGTCGTTGTCCGGCCGCGGTCCGGTGGGGGGCCGTTCGCGCCCACCCGGCGCAGCCGCATCTCGGCACAGCCCCGCGCCCCCCAAGAAGGTGGGACCAGACACCCCCACGACCGGTCGCGCCCACCCGGCGCAGCCGCACAGCGGCACGACCCCACGCCCCCGGGAAACGGGGACCGGGCACCCGCGTGGAGTAGTTGCCGCCGCCTCCGCTCCCGCGCCGGGGCACTGTTGAGGAGTGACCGACGTCGTAGGGGCATCCGCCACCGGGAACGGGCTTGCCCGGCGGCGTCGGCGGCGTTGGGTGCGGGGGGCGGCCCTCGGTGCCGGGATGCTGCTCGTGGGGGCCGTCGGCGGCGGCTGGGCCCTGTACGCGAAGCTCAGTCACAACATCACCGCCGACGACGCGGCCGAGGCCGAACTCGCCCGGTACGAGCGGGAGCGGCCCACCGCGCTGGTGCGGGGCGCGCAGAACATCCTCCTCATCGGGTCGGACACGCGCGCCGGAAACGGCAACGGCCGCTACGGCAAGGACTCGGGCACCGAGCGCTCCGACACCACGATCCTGCTGCATCTCGCCCGTGACCGGCGCAGCGCCACCGCCGTCTCGCTGCCCCGGGACCTGATGGTGCACGTGCCCGGCTGCCTGCGCGCGGACGGGCGGCGCAGCGATCCCTCGTTCACGCTGTTCAACTCGGCGTTCGCGGTGGGGGGGTCGGCCTGCACCATCCGTACCGTCGAGAAGCTCACGAACATCCGGATCGATCACCACGTCGTCGTCGACTTCAGCGGGTTCAAGAACATGGTCGACGCGGTCGACGGGGTGCAGGTGTGCCTGAAGAAGCCGATCAACGACAAGGCGGCCAAGCTGCGGCTGCCCGCCGGGCGGGTCACCCTCGACGGGGAGCAGGCGCTGGGGTACGTACGGGTGCGCAAGTCGCTCGGGGACGGCAGTGACACCGGGCGGATGGACCGCCAGCAGCAGTTTCTGGGGGCGCTCGTCAAAAAGGTGCGGAGCAGTGGCGTACTGCTGAATCCGGCGAAGCTCTATCCGCTGCTGGACGCGGCGACCTCCGCGCTCACCACCGATCCGGAGCTGGCCAGTCTGCGGGGGCTGTACCAGCTGGTTCGCGGGCTCCGGGAGATCCCCACGGACCAGGTGCGGTTCCTGACCGTGCCGCGGGAGCCGTATGTGTACGACGCCAACCGGGACCAGCTGGTGGCGGGCCGGGCGGACGCGCTGTTCGCGCTGCTGCGGGCGGACCGGCCGGTGAAGGTCGCCAAGAAGAACCCCGCCGAGGACTCCCAGGCGACCACGTTCCGCGGTAACACCGCCGCCGAGGACAGTTGCGCGTAAAGCACACGCCAAGGCGGCGAACTTCCGTGCCGTTCGATGTCAGTCAATTGAGATGGATTGCCCGCATGTAGGGAGGATGAATTTGTCACTGGCGTCACTCCACGCTGAACTGGGCGGATAGTGTGAGCGCTCCGGTGCACCCGGCCGCGAGGTCTGTCCTGGGGTCGTGCACTGCGAAACGTGACCGAGCGCCTTGGTGGGGGGAAGGCGCCGCGTGGCCCCGACGGAGGATTCGGACAACCGTGGACGCGCAAGGCCGTGGGCGGGCGGACGACATCGATCCCGCAGACCAGTGGGTGCTCAATCCGAACACCGGTGAATACGAACTGCGACTGGCGCCTTCCGCACCGCAGTCGTCGGTACCCGGACCGCGCAGACCGGCCCCGCCGGACAGCACCGCGCGCGGTACGCGGCAGACCGCGAGCCCGGAGGTGCCGGGGCAGCGCAGGCGGCGCGCCGAGCCCGAGCCGCCCGCGGGGCGTCGTTCGCGGCGGCCGGCGAAGAAGAAGTCGAAGGCCAAGAAGGCCCTGCTGTGGACCGGCGGGTCGATGGCCTTCGTACTGGTCGCCGTCTCGGCCGCCGGCTACCTCTACATCAAGCACCTCAACGACAACATAACGTCCGTCTCCGACGACGGCGCGAGCACCGGTGGTTTCAGCAAGGACAAGGCGATCAACCTGCTGGTCATCGGCACCGACAAGCGGACGGGCTCGGGCAACGAGGGCTACGGCGACGCCGGCAGCGTCGGGCACGCCGACACCACGATCCTGCTGCACATCTCCAAGGACCGCTCCAACGCCACCGCGTTGAGCATTCCGCGGGACCTCATCGTCGACGTGCCCGACTGCCAGACGCAGCAGTCGGACGGGACCGAGAAGGTCATCGCGGGCACCGAGAACGTCCGCTTCAACACCAGCCTCGGCCAGGACGGCCGTACCGCCAGCTGCACCGTGCGCACGGTGACCGAGCTGACCGGGATCCAGGCCGACAACTTCATGGTGGCCGACTTCAACGCGGTGAAGACGCTGACCGACGCGGTCGGCGGGGTCGAGGTGTGTCTCGCCAAGGACATCGACGACTCGGACTCGCATCTGAAGCTGTCCAAGGGCACCCACAACATCTCCGGCGAGACCGCGCTGGCGTTCGTGCGCACCCGGCACTCGGTCGGCTTCGGCGGCGACCTGAGCCGGATCCAGCTCCAGCAGCAGTTCCTCAGCGCCCTGATGCGCAAGCTCAGCTCCAACTCGACGCTCACCAGCCCGACCAAGCTGCTGAAGCTGGCCGAGGTCGGCACCAAGGCGCTCACCGTCGACTCCAAGCTGGACAGCATCTACAAGCTGAAGGACCTGGGTCTGGAACTCGGCAAGCTCAACCCGAAGAACCTGACCTTCACCACCATCCCGGTGCTGGACAACCCGGCGGAGAAGGTGAAGGCGACCGTCGTGCTCAACGAGACGAAGGCCCCCGCCGTCTTCCAGGCGATCAAGGACGACGTCTCCTTCACGGCCGTCAAGAAGAAGCAGGCACAGGCCGGCAAGGACGCGGCGGCCGCCCGTCTGAAGGGCACCAAGTCGGCGGCCTCCGAGGTGCGGGTGCGGATCCTCAACGGCGGGGCCGCGGCCGGCAGCGCCCAGGAGACCCTCAGCTGGCTACAGAACCAGCAGGGCGTCCTCAAGTCGGAGAACGCCGGCAACGCGGGCACCACCCTCAGCAGGACCACTCTGGAGTACGCGCCCGCCCAGGCCGATCAGGCGCGCGAACTGGCCGGCCTCATGGGGCTGTCCGGCTCCGCGATGAAGCCCGGCAAGAGCGTGACCAACTCCCAGGGCCTGCCCGCGATCACACTGACGCTGGGCAAGGACTTCCAGGGGGCGGGAGTCTCCCTCACCACTCCGACAAAGGCGCCGGACGTGGACAGCAAGACAACGGCGGACAAGGTGACCTGCGCCAAGTAGGGCGCCGCGACGAAGAGTTACGCGGCACGACCACCAAGTAACCGCGAATAAGCAGGTAACCCTATGGGTCCGTCGCGCGTCTAACCGGGCGCGGGGCGGACCCGTGTGGTCCGTGTGGCGTCCGACGGGGGGCGTGGCGGCGGGCCCGTGTGCGCAGGGCGCAGGGTGGGGAGGGCAGGGAGTTGACGCAGAGCGATGTGCGGAGGGAGGTGCCTGCGGTCGAGGACACGATGTCCCTCGCACCGAAGGCACCCGGGACACCGGACAGACCCGGATCCGGCGACGGACGCCACAAGGACGGCTCGACCGGCGGTCGGCGCGGGCGCGGCCGGCGGGTGCTGCGCTGGTCGGCGACCGTGCTCTCGGTGGTGGTCCTCGGTACGGCCGGTGCCGGCTACCTCTACTACCAGCACCTGAACGGCAACATCCACAAGGGCGAGCGCAGCAGCGGCGACGCCAAGGCACGGAAGACCTCCGCCAACGCGGCCGGTCAGACGCCGATGAACATCCTGCTGATCGGCTCCGACAGCCGTAACTCCGACGAGAACGTGAAGCTCGGCGGCGCCAAGTACGACCGGGGCAGCCCGCCGCTCGGCGACGTGCAGATGCTGATCCACCTGTCGGCGGACCGCAAGAGCGCGGCGATGGTGAGCATCCCCCGGGACACCCGCGTCGACATACCCAAGTGCACGGACCCGAAGACCGGCAAGGTGTATCCGGCGACCAACACCATCATCAACGAGTCGCTGGCCCGCGGCGGCGCCGGCTGCACACTGGCCACCTGGGAGAACCTCACCGGGGTCTACATCGACCACTGGATCACGATCGACTTCTCCGGCGTGGTGAACATGGCGGACGCCATCGGAGGCGTCGACGTCTGTGTGAACCAGAACGTGTGGGACCGGCCGACGGCCGCGGTGCCCGGCGGCTCCGGGCTGAAGATGACGGCCGGCACGCACAAGGTGAAGGGCGAGAAGGCCCTGCAGTGGCTGCGCACCCGGCACGCCTGGGGCAGCGACCTGATGCGGGCCCGGGCCCAGCACATGTACCTGAACTCGATGATCCGCACGCTGAAGGGCCAGAACGTCTTCACCGACACCGGCAGGCTGATGGACCTGGCCGAGGCGGCCACCAAGTCCCTGACGGTCTCCGAGGAGATCGGCACGCCGAAGAAACTGTACGACCTGGCCATGCAGCTCAAGTCGGTGCCGACCAACCGCATCACCAGCCTGACGATGCCGAACGTCGAGGACCCGCAGAACAAGGATCACGTCGTGCCGGACGCCGCCGGCGCCGACAAGATATGGCGGATGCTCCGCGACGACGTGGCGCTCGACAAGAACGGCTCCGCCAAGGAGAGCAAGAAGAAGACCCCGGCGAGCGCCCAGCCCACCGAGGAGCCGTCCGTCTCCACGGGCAGCCTGGGCGTGCTGGTGCGCAACGCCACCGGCAGCGCCACCAAGGCCCCGGTCGGCGGCCGGGCGCGGGCACTCGCCCAGGAACTGGCCGCCAAGGGCTACAGCAGGGCCGCGGCGGACACCTCGGCGGCCGCGGAGTCCGTGGAGAAGACGGCCGTCCAGTACCCGAGCGCGGACTTGAAGGGCGACGCCCAGGCGGTCGCCAAGGCGCTGGGGATCCCCACCGACCAGGTGCAGCAGACCACCGACGTGTCGGGGGTCACACTCGTCGTCGGCGCCGACTGGCGGGACGGGACGGCGTACCCGAAGCAGTCCGCGCCGAAGGCCGGTGACCTGCCGGACAACGCCGACGCGATCAACGGTTCGGACACCAAGCAGTGCATGGACGTGTACGCGCCCTATCGCTGGTAGCGGGAGCGCACAGGTCCTCGGTAGCGGGAGCGCACCGGTGCTCGGTAGCCGGAGCACGCAGGTCCGCACAGGCGGGCACAGGTAACTCCTAAGCGTCTGCATGACACTGCCGCCGTGCTCAGGTGCCCGGACGTTCCGGGTGCGGTGGCAGGGGCGAGCGGGAGGGCGGGCGACGTGGTGCGCAGCAGTGTGCGGGGGGAGGTGTCCGACGTGGTGTCCGCGGTCGAGGACGCCATGTCCCTCACGCCGCAGGACGGTGACGGCCGGCAGAGCAGACGCGGCGCGGACGGCGACCGCAAGCGCCGCAGACGCCGGATCCTCCGCTGGTCGTCCTCGATCCTGGTGCTGGCCATGGCCGGCACCGCCACCGCCGGATACCTGTACTACGAGCACCTCAACGGCAACATCAAGAAGGAGAACCTCAACAACGCCGACGCCAAGGACCGCGCGACCAGGACCAAGGCGAACGCGGCCGGCCAGACCCCGCTGAACATCCTGCTGATCGGCTCCGACGCCCGGAACACCGCGGAGAACGTGAAGCTGGGCGGTGCCAAGGACATCGGCACCGCGGCCCGCGCCGACGTCCAGATGCTGCTGCACGTCTCCGCGGACCGCACCGACATGTCGGTGGTGTCCATGCCTCGCGACACCCTGGTCTCCATCCCCAAGTGCACCGACCCCGACACCGGCAAGGTGTACGCGGCCACCACCGACACCATGACCAACGCGTCCCTGGAACGCGGCGGGCCCGGCTGCACGGTCGCCACCTGGGAGAAGCTCACCGACATCCACATCGACCACTTCATGATGGTCGACTTCTCGGGCGTGGTGTCCATGGCGGACGCGATCGGCGGGGTGCCGGTGTGCGTCGACGCCGACATCTACTCGCACACCTCCTCCGGCCACGGCTCCGGCCTGAAGCTGAGGAAGGGCACCACCTCGGTCAAGGGAAAGCAGGCCCTGCAATGGCTGCGCACCCGTTACGGCTTCGAGGACGGCAGCGACATAGCCCGCACCAAGGCCCAGCACATGTACATGAACTCGATGGTCCGCCAGTTGCGCTCCAACGCCACCCTCAGCAACCCCGACAAGCTCCTGGGGCTCGCCGAGACGGCCACCAAGGCGCTCACGGTCGACACCGGCCTCGGCTCGGTCACCAGGCTCTACGACCTCGGCAAGGAGCTGAAGAAGGTCCCCACCGACCGCATCACCATGACGACGATGCCGTACGTGTACTCCTCCGACGGCAACCGCGTCCTGCCCAAGCCCACCGACGCGGCCAAGCTGTGGCGGCTGGTCCGCGAGGACATCGCGCTGGACGGCAAGGACAAGAAGAAGACGACGACGTCGGCCACGACGAAGGTCACCGACAAGGCCGCGGCCGACGACGAGATCGCCGTACAGGTGCAGAACGGCACCAGGAGCGGCACCGAGTCCGCCGTCACCGGCCGGGCCGCCGCCGTCACCGAACTGCTGGCCGGCAAGGGGTTCACCAAGGCGGCGGCCGACGGCACGGCGCTGCTGAGCGAGGAACAGACGCTGGTCCGCTATCCGAGCGCGGACCTGGCGGGCGACGCCCAGCGGGTCGCCGAGGCGCTGGGCATCTCCACCGGCCAGGTGAAGAAGTCGACGGCCGTCGACGGGGTCACGGTGGTCGTCGGCGCCGACTGGCGCTCGGGCACCGCGTACACCGCCGACGACGATGACACCACGCCGGCGTCGGCGAACGCCCTCAACGCCTCGGACACCAAGGCCTGCATGCACGTCGACCCGGACTACACCTGGTAGTCCGGGCCGTACGGCAGCCGGTGCTCAGCTGGACGAAGAGCTGAGCACCGCGGGGCGACGGGACGCGATGACCCGCTTCGCCAGCGACTTGGGGCTGGTCAGGAAGCCGTACCCCCACGACATGTGCATGGTGGCGAGGGCGAGGGGGATCTGCAGCCGCGCCTTCAGCGGCAGCCCCTTGCCGGCCGGGAGGGACCCGGCGGCGATCGCCGCGAGGTAGCCGCCGGGAACGACGAACCCGAGCGGCGTCACCAGCGCCCCCACGAGGATCCCCGCCGCTATCGCGCACACCGCGGTCGGCGGGGCGAGGTAGCGCAGGTTGATGGAGCCCTCGTGGTAGCGGGCGACGACGTGCCGCCAACGGCCGTAGTCCTTGTACTGCTTGGCGAGCGCCTTCACGCTCGGCCGCGGGCGGTACGACACCCTCAGCTCCGGCGAGAACCAGATCAGCCCGCCGGCCTCCCGGATCCGGAAGTTCAGCTCCCAGTCCTGGGCGCGGATGAACTCCTCGTTGTAGCCGCCCTGTTGCTCCAGCGCCTCGCGCCGGAAGACACCCAGGTACACGGTCTCGGCGGGACCGGCGACGCCGCCCGTGTGGAAGGCCGCGTTCCCGACGCCGATCTTCGAGGTCATGGCCGCCGCGACCGCGTGCTCCCAGGCGTTCTCGCCCTCGGCGTGCATGACGCCGCCGACGTTCTGCGCGCCGGTCTCCTCCAGGAGCCGTACGGCGGTCGCGATGTAGTTCGGCGAGAGCATGCCGTGGCCGTCGACGCGCACCACGATCGGATGCCGGGAGGCCTTGATCGCGGCGTTCAGCGCGGCCGGGGTGCGCCCGGTCGGGTTCGGGACGGTGTGCACGCGCGCGTCTTCCGCCACGAGTTGGGCCGCGATCTCGTCCGTACGGTCCGTGGAGGGACCGAGGGCGATGACGACCTCCATCTCGCCGGCGTACTCCTGCGCGAGGATCGCTTGGACGGCCCCGCGCAGATGCCGCTCCTCGTCGAGGACGGGCATGATCACAGAAACTGCGGGGTGCCGCACGTCGGACTTGGCGTTCATAGGGGGCTCACGTTACCGCGAACGGGGGACACCGGTGCGCGCCGCATGGGCGGTGCGGCGGGCTGAAGGTCGTATCGGCCTACGGTGCTCACGGATCCCGCGTACGGCCTCGTCCGGAGGTGTCCCTTGTCCGCCAGCCCGCCCCGGTCCCCCGTCCGGCCAGCCCGGCCGCAGCGCCGACCGCAACCCACCCGTCAGGCCCCGCGGCCGCCGGTACGACCCAGAAGGCCCCGGCGGCCGCGCTGGGCCATGCGGGCGGTCACCACACTCTCCGTGGTGGTGCTGGCGTCGGCCGGGATCGGGCACTCGGTGATGGCCGGACTGGACGCGGACATCGCCCGGGTCGACCCCTTCAAGGACATGAAGAACCGTCCCGCCGCGGGCCACGGCATGAACGTGCTGCTGGTCGGCACCGACGGCCGCGACAAGATCACCGAGCGGGAGCGGCGCAAGTACCGGCTGGGCGGGGCGCCGTGCCACTGCACCGACACGATCATGATCGTGCACATCTCGGCGGACCGGAAACGGGCGACGGTGGTCAGCCTGCCGCGCGACTCGTACGCCGAGGTCCCCGCACAGGTCGACGAGACCACGCACCGCCCGCGCGCCGCCCACCCCATCAAACTGAACGCGGCCTACGCGGAGGGCGGCCCGCAGCTGACCGTCCGCACGGTCGAGGACATGACCCGTCTGAAGATCGACCACTACCTGGAGGTCGACTTCATCACGTTCATGCGGACCGTGGACGTGCTCGGCGGGGTCCGTGTCTGCACCGCGCAGCCGCTGAAGGACTCCTACACCGGCCTGAACCTCTCCCCCGGCACGCACACCCTGAACGGCGGCCAGGCCCTGCAGTACGTGCGCTCCCGGCACGTCGACGCGGCGAGCGACCTGGGCCGGATGAAGCGGCAGCAGCGGTTCCTGGCGTCGATGATCGAGCAGGCGACGTCGAGCGGGGTGCTGCTCAACCCGATCAGGTTCCGGGACGTGACGCGGGCGGTGCTGGGGTCGGTGCGGGCCGACACGGGCTTCGGCACGGACGAGTTGCTGGACCTGGGCCGGGCGATGCGCAACTTCTCCCCGTCCTCGTCCGAGTTCACGACCGTTCCCATCGGGGAGATGGGGTACGCCGTGAAGGGCATCGGCTCGACGCTGAAGTGGGACCGGGCCGGGGCGGACCAGTTGTTCCGGTCCCTGCGCGACGACAGGCCGCTCGCGCCGCCCACGCCGCCGCCCACGCCGCCGCATGCGCCCACGCATGCGCCGAAGCCGCAGGTGCCGCCGCCGGCGACGGTGGAGGTGGCGCCGGCGGGGATCCGGGTCCAGGTGGAGAACGGCACGCCCACGGCGGGGCTGGCGCGGCGGATGGACGCGGCGCTGGCGGCGACGGGCTTCGCGACGAACCACTGGCCGGTGGGCGCCGCCCGGCGCGACCTGAAGCGCACGGTGGTCTCCTTCGACCCACGCTGGGACCGCTCGGCCCGCTCACTGGCGGCGGCGCTGCCGGGCAGTGTCCTGCGGGCCGTGCCGGGGATGGGCCCGGTGCTGCGGGTGACCGTGGGGACCGACTTCAAGGGCACCGTCCGCAAGGTGCGGGCGGATGTGCCGGCGCCGCAGGAAGAGGCCTCCGTCATCCGCGGAGACGAGAAGGTCTGCTGAGGGTCGTGTTTCGGCCGCGGGTGCGTGGGGGTCGTTCGCGCAGTTCCCCGCGCCCCTGAAAAGAACGAGCGCTGCAGTGC
>NZ_JBFBJL010000084.1:0-37276 GCF_040686075.1 Streptomyces sp. NPDC086519 | reverse complement strand
GGATGTGCGGCGGTCGCTCGCGGAGGTGCGGCGGGTGCTGCGGCCGGGCGGTGAGCTGCGGTTCTTCGAGCACGGGCAGGTTCACGCCCGTCACCCAGCTCGACTCGTCCGAAGCCAGGTAGAGGACCCCGTAGGCGACATCGATCGGACGCCCCAGGCGACGCAGCGACTGATTGCCCGTCATGTACTTCTCATAGGCCGGCAGGCCACCGGGGAACTCGGCCGCGATACCTGATCCGGCGCGCGGCCCGAAGCGCGCCCGACCAGGCGGTGTTCGCCGGCTCCAGCTCGGCGATACGCCCCGGTCTCGTCGCGGCGGACCTGCCCGAAGGGCTGGGGGAGCGGATCCTGGTCGGCCACCCCGGCAACCCGCCGTACCTCATCCCGGTGATCGAGCTCGTCCCCTCACCCAGCACGGCCACGTGGGCCGTCGAGCGCGCCCGTGCCGTCTACACCGGCGCGGGACTGCGCCCGATCACGGTCTGCCATGAACCGGAAGGGTTCGTGTTCAACCGTCTCCAGGGCGCGGTACTGCGTGAGGCCTACTGCCTGCTCCGGGACGGGATCGCGACCGTCGACGAGATCGACGAAGTCGTCCGCGGCGGTCTCGGGCGCCGGTGGAGTGTCATCGGCCCGTTCGAGACCGTCGACCTCAACACCCGCGGCGGTCTTGCATCCGCCGTACGACGTCCGGACTCGCCGCCCCGGCGGCGACCTGCTCGCCGCCTCGCGGCGGCAACAGGAGGCGTTCGGCCAACGGACCGCCGAACAACAAGCCGAGACGGTCCCGGACGGGACGGGAGCACGGCGTCGGCGGCCGGCCGTTGACCAGGGACCGGCCGCCGACGCCCGCGCGTGTCAGGCGCCGGAGCCGGCCAGGGGCACCCGGGTCCAGTCGAGGACCTGGGGGCTGTGCGGCTTGACAGTGACCTTCAGGTAGTCCTTGGCGTTGCTGGAGCCGTCGACGGTGATGCGGTGCAGGTTCGGCACGGCGGTGGTCAGGTGGTAGAACGACAGCCACGAGGAGCCGGCGGCCAGCGGCTGGTCGCTGTTGTAGAGGTGGCTGTCGCCGTTGAAGAGGTAGACCGGTCCGTCGAAGGCGGCCGACTCGCGGGCGATGGCGGCGACGATCGGCTGGAAGGCGTAGTAGTCGGCGTAGGAGGGATCGCTGACGGTGGGGTCGAACATGTCGGCCTGCATCATCAGGGTGACGGCCCGGTTGTGATGGCTGCGCGCCGAGGCGAAGGTGTCGTGGACGGACTCGATCACCGATGCCGTACGGGCCAGTACCTCGGCGGCCTGCTCGGGGGTGGGCTGGGTGTTGCCGGTCCACGGCGCCATGCTGTTGTTGCTGCCCACCACGTCGACCGCGGCGAACGCGACGCCGGCACGGGTGTACCGGACGTCCTCCGGGACGCCCTCGCCGGCCTGCGAGATCACCCGCACGCTGTTCTGGCCCAGGGTCCAGCCGGGGCGGGGGAAGAAGACCTGGCGGACCTGGGCGAGGCGTTCCAGCGGGTTGTACGAGCCGTTGTTGGGCCGGTGGCAGTCGGTCCACTCGTTGTCGCCCACCGTGTACACCAGCGGGTCCTTGAACTGGTCGAAGTCCGACTTGATCATGTGGAAGTACGCGTCGCTGCACACCGTCGAGCCGTTCTTGATGTCCCCGAGGTGGGAGACGAAGGTGATGTCCGGGTCGGCGTTGATCTGGCTGACGACGTGCGGGAAGTCGGCGATCTCGGCGTCGCCGTAGGGCATGTCGCCGATCACCGCGAAGGTGAACGGCGTGTCGTCGGCGTGGGCGCCGGCGTCTGCGGCGTGCGGGCCGGCGGAGGCCGCCCCGGTGGACACGGCGAGCGTGATCAGGCTAAGGGCGGCGGTGGTGGACACGGCGTGGCGCCACGAGCTCATGGGATTCTCCCTCACGGTCGAGCGGCCCGGACGGCCCGGGCACACAACTGGTCAGCGGCCGGTGGGGGGTAGCGGTGCGGCTCACGGCGGGCGCGGGCGGCAGCCGGTGATCGGCTCGGCGGGGAGTTTGGCCGTCCCGGTTGGCCTTGGGGCCGGTCAGTGAGCGGACAGGCGGTGAACTCTTGCCGACGCTCCGGCGGCCGGTCCGGGCCTGCTCGCGCGACGGGGGCGACGATCGGTGCGCTGGTCGTCGAGGTGGCGGCGGTGCTGTGAACCTCGGCCGGTCTGGGGCCGGTCGCGGACCTGAGGTGCGGCCCCGGACGCGTGGCGGCACACCTGGCCGGGCCGGGGGTGGCCGTCTTCGGCGCCGATCTGTCGTCGAAGACGGTCGGGCCGGCCCGGCACGCCTGTCCGAACCTGCGGTTCGCCGAGGGCACGATGACCGCGCTGGAGAGGAGGGACGACGAACTCGGCGGCATCCTCGCCCGGTACTCCACCCCGCACACGCCCCCGCAGTGGCTGCCGGATGCGTTCGCCGAGTTCCACCGCACGCTCGCGCCCGGCGGCCACCTGCTCTGGGGAGACCATGTCGGCGATGAGCGGCCGCAGCCGACCCACGGCTGTGGCCGCCCGGTGTCCGACGGTTTCCTGTGCGGCGTCGGCCTGGTCACCGGGCTTGCGGTGCTGGGCCGTGGACCTGGGCGACCTGTCTTGGAGGTCGCGTAGATAGGCGCGGGGCGCCCCCGACAGCGAAGCCGGCACAGATCTTGGTGATCCTGGAGTTGCAACGCTCTGTGATCACCGGGGACATCTGTGCTGTACTGCCATCGCCCACGCATCAGTGACCGGACCGCTACCAGACGACCGGGCCGGTCTTGTCGAAGAAGCCGCCGGTCGGGCCGTCGGCGCCGATCGAGGCCATGCGGACGATGATCTCCGCGCCCTCTTCGATGGTCTGGGTGCCCTGGTGGCCGTTGAGGTCGGTGGCGGTGTAGCCGGGGTCGACGGCGTTGAACCGGACGGTGGGGAACGCCTTGGCGTACTGCGAGGTGACCATGACCAGCGCGGTCTTGGACGAGTTGTAGTCCAGCACTGTCACCTGGAACTCCACCCGGCTCGGGTCGGCGCACGCAGCCAGCGAGCCCAGACCGCTGCTGACGTTGACGACGACCGGGGCGTCGCTTGCTTCCAACAGCGGCAGGAAGGCGTGCGTGACCCGCACGACGCCGAAGACGTTCGTGTCGTACGTGGTCAGCATGTCGGCCCCGGTGACCTCGCCGACCGGCTTGCGCGCGCCCACGATCCCGGCGTTGTTGACCAGGACGTCGAGACGGCCTGCGTCCGCGCGGAGGAATTCGGCTGCGGACTTCACGGAATCCTCGTCGGTGACGTCGAGTTGAACGAAGCGGGCGCCGAGCGTCTCGGCCGCCGTTCGACCGCGGTGGGCATCGCGTGCCCCGACATAGACGGTGTGCCCGGCCTCGATCAGACGACGAGCCGCCTCGAAACCGAGGCCCTTGTTCGCTCCAGTGATCAATGTGGTGGTCATGTGCTCACTCCGGTGATCGGTGGGTCGGTGATGTCTCCACCGTCGGCGCACCGCAGACGAACAGGCAGTGCCCGCCTCAGCCAGTGGACCAGCAGTACCAGGCTGTCCGGGCGCGGCGGCGCGATACTGGCACAGTGAGCGAATCCAGGGAACTGGGCAGAGCCCTGCACGGCTGGCGGGACCGGATCGCCCCTGCCACGGTCGGACTGCCCGCGGGTGGAGTACGTCGGGCCGTCGGACTGCGCCGCGAGGAACTGGCCCAGCTCGCCGGCCTGTCGGTGGACTACATCACCCGCCTGGAACAGGGCCGGGCCACTTCCCCGTCGGCGCAGGTCCTGTCCGCGCTGGCCCGCGCCCTGCGGCTGTCGGCAGCCGAGCGCGAATACCTGTACCTCCTCGCGGGCCAGCCGGCGCCGGGCCCCGGGCAACTGTCGGCCCACTTTCCACCGGGGGTCCGAAGGCTGCTCGACCAGCTGGACGGCTCACCGCTGAGCGTGCATGACGCCGCCTGGAACCTGATTCTGTGGAACCCGTTGTGGGCCGCCCTCTTCGGAGACGCGTCCGCGCTGCGCGGACGCGAGCGCAACATCGTCTGGCGGCACTTCGCCGGTCTGCCCAGCCGGGTCAGCCACACCCCCGAGCAGGAGGCCCGGTTCGAGGCGGCCGTGGTCGCCGATCTCAGGGCGGCGACCGCCCGCTACCCCGCCGATGCCGACCTGCGCTCCCTGATCAAAGACCTGCGGGGTGTCAGCACCGACTTCGCGCGCCTGTGGGACACAGGCATCGTGGGCGTCCATGAGTCGGACACCAAGACCGTCCATCACCCCGATGTCGGCGCAGCCACCTTCGACTGTGACGTGCTCATAGCTCCTGGCAGCGATCTGCGCATCGTCGCCTATACCGCCGCTCCTGGCAGCGACGCCGCCTTTCGGCTCCGGCTCCTCAACGTCATCGGCACCCAGACCATGACCGAAGACAACACCCAGTGACAGCAGCCGGCGGGCGCACTCGACCCCCATGGCCCGCAGCCCGGCCTACCGACCACCGACGACGGCTCGCTGCCAACGCCGACGAGAGGCCCCCAGACAGGCGTGATCTCATCGGCGGCGGATCGGGTGATCGTCCCAGCGGTGGGTGGTCCATGCCCGTCGAATCAGGCTACGGACGGTGGTGATGGTGTCGGCGAGGTCGAAGAAGGCGTCGATGGCAGCGCAATCCATTCGTCGCGGCGACTGCGGATCGTGGTGGCCGAGCAGGTCGTGGCGGCGATCGCTTGGTAGGAGTTCAGCTTCGCCGACCCGGGCACGCAGCGTGGGCGGTGGCAGCCGAGCAGGGTGACGCCGTCGGCGCGCAGGTCGTCCAGTGCCCGCGCGGCCTCGGCGGCGGTGGCGTCGGCGTCCGGCGTGGGCAGGGTGGCGAAGAAGCCGAAACGGCCCGGGTGGTCGGCGGTCAGGGCCGCGGAGTGTTCGTTGAGGCGTCGGGCTAGGCCGGCGGCCTCGCCGGGGTCGGTGAGGAAGCCGGCGCCGGGCGTGGAGACGGACAGGATCGAGGTGGTGGTGCCGAGGAGGTCCATCAGCCGCAGTGCCGACTCGGGGCTCCAGTCGGGCAGGGCCCGGCCGCCGGCGTCGACGATGCCGGCCTTGGCGAGTTCCGCTCGGTAGAAGTCGGGCACCACATGCTGATGGACGTCGATGCACTGTGCCGAAGGGGACATGCGACGGGGCCTTTCGTGCGGGTCTGCGCGTCCTGCTGGACGGCGTCGGCGTCGGCGGGATCAAGGCCGGGCGGCGTGGTGGAGCCCGAGGGGGACCGCCTGGCCGGGAGGCGGGCCGGGGGTGTGGGACAGTTACCGACGCGGCAGGGCGGTCGTCTCCGGGGAGCGGCCGAGGTGCCGTTCGGTCGTCGCCGCCGCCGGCGGTGCGGGTCGAGGGACTGCCGGCAGATACCGTGAGCGGGGCGGAGTCTTCGAGGCCACGTCAACCGCGGCCTTCGTCCGGCAGGTTTTGCCCGCTGCGTCCCGTCCTCTCCCGCACAGGCGACCCGCTGCCCTGTTGCGCCTGGCCAGGGGCGGCTGCATGCGCAGGGCGGGCGCACCGTAGTCTTACAACATGTAGGAGTCGCTGGGGTGTAAGCGCGCCCCGACAGTCCCCGAGGGACACTCCGTGGGTGGCTTCTCGGCGCCGACGGAGCCGGGCCCTTGGCTGAGGAGTGGCGAGAATGAGCGAACACCGTCGCCGATCGTCGGGGAGGACCATACCGTCCGGCTCTGACGGTGTGCACCACGGTGGCCGGGCCGCGGCGCGCAGGGCTGCGCAGTCCCGGGACAGGCGTGCCCGCCGAACCGCAACCGCGGGCACGCGACGTGCGGACGTCACACGGTCCCGTCGGCGGGGCCTGATCGACTACCCGCGGGCCGGCCGACATGGTCTCCGGCGGTGGCTACCGTCGTGGAAGCTGGTGTCGGGCACCTTCCTGCTGTTCGTCGGCGGCCTGCTGGGCTTGTTCGGCTATGCCTACGCCACGACGACCATTCCCAGCGCGAACCCCAGTACCCAGGCGCAGAGCAACACCTTCTACTGGTCGGACGGCTCGGTGATGACCACGCAGGGGTCGACCAACCGGCAGAACGTCGACCTCGCCCAGGTGCCGAAGCTGGTGCAATGGGACTTCCTCGCCGCGGAGAACGCCACCTTCTACTCCGATCCGGGTGTCGACATGCAGGGCATGCTCCGCGCCGTCTACCACATGGCCATGGGCGGTGAGGTGCAGTCCGGGTCCACCATCACCCAGCAGTTCGTGAAGAACACCTACCTCAGCCAGGACCAGTCGGTCACCCGCAAGCTCAGGGAGATCATGATCTCCCTGAAGATCGGCGGGCAGATGCCCAAGCAGCAGATCCTCCAGGGCTATCTCAACACCTGTTACTACGGCCGGGACGCCTACGGCATCGAGGCCGCGGCCCGTACCTACTACCACGTGCACGCTTCCCAGCTGACCGTCAGCCAGGGGGCCTTCATCGCCGCCGCGGTCAACGAGCCGAGCCTGCTGATGCACGCCGACACCGATCCGAAGGCCAAGGCTCAGGCCAAGGCGCGCTGGACATACGTACTGGACCGCATGGCCAGGATCCACAAGATCACCGACGCCCAGGAACAGCAGTACCTGGCCGCCGGGTTCCCCACGCCCAAGCCGTACACGCCGTCGGCGGGGATGGCCGGGCAGACCGGTTACCTGGTGCAGGCCGCGGAGAAATACATCGAGGCCCACACGTCCCTCACGGACCAGCAACTGGGCCACGGCGGTTACCAGATCTACACCACCTTCGAGAAGAAGAAGGTCAGCGCCCTGTCGACGTCCGTCGCGGCGATGGAGCGGAAGCACCTCGACCCGCAGCACCGCTCGGCCGACAAGGACGTCCAGGTCGGCGCGGCGTCGATCGATCCGTCCACCGGCGCGATCGTCGCGCTGTACGGAGGGCCCGGCTGGAACAAGGGGCACTGGACGGACAACGCGGACGCGACCGGTGTGCCGGTCGGCTCCACCTTCAAACCCCTCGACCTGGCCGCCGCTCTCGACCACGGCGCCGTCCTCTCCCCCGGACAGCCGGCCTCACCGATCACCCCGGCCTCCAAGTTCGACGGCGACGACGGCATCACCATCAAGAACCAGCAAGGCCAGGAACTACCGGACCCGAAGGACCCCACAGGGCTCCTGCACCAGCGCAACGACGTGTCCACGAAGTGGGGTTACATCACCCTGCGCAAGGCGATGGAGCAGTCGGTCAACACCCCCTACGTCCAGCTCGGCGAGTACGTCGGCTACGACAACGTGGAGGGCGAGGCCCTGAAAGCGGGGCTCCTGCGCGCAAGCCTGCAGTACGACACCCCGGGCTTCTACATCGGTACCTCCACCCCGTCGGCGATCCGGATGGCGGACGCGTACGCCACCTTCGACGACGGCGGGATCCAGCACGATCCGTACTCGGTCACCAAGGTGGTCGCCGACGGCCGGCAGCTGCCCGGCTTCGACAAGCCCAAGGGCACCACGGCCATGCCCGCCTCGACCGCCGACACCGTCACCGACGTCCTGCGAGGCGTCGTCGAACACGGCACCGGTACCAACGCCCGGGCCCTGGGGCGCCCGGTGGCCGGCAAGACGGGTACGACCGACGACTACAAGTCCGCCTGGTTCATCGGCTACACCCCGCAGCTGACCACGGCCGTGAGCATGTTCAAGGAGGACCCGAAGAACGCCGGCCTCCAGTCGATGCAGGGTGTCGGCGGCTACGCCAAGGTCTTCGGCGCCGACATGCCCACCGAGATATGGACCGGCTACATGACAGCGGCCCTTCGGGGGCTACCCGTTCAGCAGTTCCCGCCCGCACCGCAACTGGGCCAGGGCACGGACGAATACGGCGCGCCCTCGCCCACCCCCTCCGCCACCGCGGCCCCGAGCACACCCCCGGCCACCCCGACCGCGCCGACCACCCCGACCCCCACCACCAAGTGCCGCGGGCACGGGAAGCGCTGTGTCAGTCCGAGTCCGACCGACACCGCCGGGACCACCGCCGGCACCGGCGGCGGCCTCCTCGGCGGCACAACCGGTGGCAACACCTCACCCTCACCCACACCGACGACCAGTACACCGGCGCCGACCCGCGTCCGTGGCGGGCCTTGAGCCGTCTCATGGCGGTCCGGCGCTGCCCGACTCGCCAGTGTGTGGTGGGAAGGTCCCGAGGCGAGCGCCGTGGCGCGGGCGAGACGGGCCGGGGCCATCGTCCGTCTCCATCCAGGTAACGGGCGACGGCGGTGAAGCGGGCGGGCGTCTCGTTGTAGGCGTGGGCCAGCGGGGCGGCAACGTCCAGACAGGCCGTGGCCGCCATGGTGACGGCCGTCAGGGCGATCCGTCGTCGGCCGGGGAAGCGCCTCACCGCGGGCTGTGCCGCCGGCGTGGGCCGCGGCCCGGTCCTGGCGGCGATGGCGGTCACCGGTCCGGGAGCCAGGCGGTGCAGGTCGAGTCCCACCGCGCGCTGGGCCCGACCGCGCGGTCCGTGGAGGAGCTCGGTCGGCACCGGGCCGAGGACGGTCTCCGCGGTCACCGCCGGGCAAAGTCCGATCGTGACCGCACTACGTGGTGGTGACCGGCCCGAATCCTGGAATCTACAAGATGTAGTAGATTTGGCGGGCGGCCACTTTGACGTCGTCACCATGTCATCCAAAGGCCACCTCGCGCGTGCGAGGCGGCCGGTGACACAGCCCGGACCTCATTGCCGCTCACTCATCCCATGAGCACTCGACCCGCTCACAAGGACGGAAGGACGTCTCCCTATGGCCGCGGCCGCCACCGCGCAACTGGCCTTCGACGGATCCGGTATCGACGGCTCGTTGTTCACCTCGGTCACCGACTTCGCCCGTGACACCAAGTGGCTCAACACACCCATGGAGGTGTGGACCAATCTCGGTCTCGGGGTCTTCGCGATCCTCATGATCGCGGGCTGGTGGACCGCACGGCGCCGTGGCCCGCGGGCGATGACCGTCGCACTGGCCTCGCCGGTCGCCGTCCTGATCGCCTTCGCCGCCACCGAGGTCGTCAAGAAGCTCGTCGCGGAGGTGCGGCCCTGCCGGTCGATGCCCCACGCCTACCTCGTCGACACCTGCCCGGCACCATCGGACTACGCCTTCCCCAGCGGGCACGCCACCGTCGCCGCCGCGACCGTGGCAGCGCTCTTCCTGCTCGATCGCCGGCTGAGCGCCGTCGCCGCCGTGTTCGCCGTACTGGAGGGCTTCAGCCGGGTCTACGTCGGCGCCCACTACCCCCACGACGTCCTCGGCTCCGCTGCCCTCGCCCTCCCCGTCGCCTTCCTCGTCAGCTCGGCACTGCGCCGCTGGGCCGCCCCGCTGGTCGGCTCTCTGAGCCAGGGGGTGTTGCGCCCGTTGCTGACGACCGAGCCCATCGCCACCCCACAGCCGGCCCGGCAAGCCGCTTCGACCGGGGATCCACTGTGACTGCCCCTCCGACAGCGCAGCGTCACAACACCGTGCGGCAAGTCGGAACGACCAGGACCAGGAGTCCCGGCACCGGGGGCGGCCGGTCGGAAGCCGGTAGCCGGTAGCCGGGCACCACTACGACGGCCGTACCCCGGGCGCCCCCATGGTGACCAGGGCGAAGGCGAGTGCGGCGTCAGGCGAGCCGGAGCCGCCCCTCGGGTGCTGTGCGACAGGGTGAGCAGTGGCGCCGGGCAGGTCAGAAGTGCCGCTGTCCGTGCTCCGGACGATCGGGACCGGCACAGCAGCGGTCCGGTCCGTGCCCGGGGGCGCCGGCGTGCGCGGTCGGCGCGGCGGCGGTCGTGGCGGTGGTGGTGTCGGCATGTGCCGTGCACAGTGCCCACTGCGCGCTGTCCAGCATCCGGTCGCTGTCCGAGGCGGCGTTGGCCAGGCTCGCGCAGCAGACCACCAGCAGCAGACCGCCCGCCAGCAGAGGCAGGTTCCGGCGGGCGGGCGGCGGGGCCAGCAGGGCCCGTACCCGCTGGGGCACCACTCCGCCGGTCGCGGCCAGCGCGGTGGGACGGGACGCGCCGGCGGAAGCCAGGGCGGCGCGGCCGACGGCGTGAGCGACGACCGTACGGTCACCGACCCGCTCGGCGGCGTCCTCGTCGGCCCAGCGCTCCAGGACGAAGTTGCCCGCGACGGCCACCGGCCGCAGCAACGGGTTCAGCGCGGCCGTGAGCCGCCACACGCTCTGGAAGACGTGGTGACGCCCGCGCAGATGCGCCCTCTCGTGAGCGAGCAGCGCCTCGCGCTCGGCGTTGCCGAGGCGGCGCAGCATCCCCCGGGAGACGACGATCCGGCCCGGTGCCCCAGGCAGCGCGAAGGCCAGCGGGACGTCGTCATCGAGTACCGCCAGCTCCGTGTGCCCGGGCAGCTCGGCGCACTCCCGCCGAGCCCGGAGCAGATGGCGGCCCTGCCGGACGGCGGCCACGCCGAAGGAGACGACGCACCCCGCAAGCACCAGGGTGCTGACGGCCGCGACCACGGCATAGACGGGGTCCTGGGAGCGCAGGGCCGAAACGGACCAGCGGCCCTCCTCGGCGATCTGCGGGATCTGCGCCACCCCGGTGAAGGCCAGCAGGGCGAGTGATCCCGCCCAGCCTGCCGCGGTCACGAGCGCGGCGCAGGCCAGGGCCAGGGCCGCTGGGCGCGGGGGCAGCCGGTGCGCCACGGGGGGCGCGAGCACGGCGAGTGCCGCCGTGACGAGGAACGGGATGTAGACGCTGATCAGCATCGGCTCACCGCTCCCCGGGGGAGCGCCGGCTCTCGGGGAGTATGTCGTCGTGCCCGGACAGAAGCTGTTGCAGCAGGTGCTCGTCCTGTTCGGACAGTTCGGAGACGAAGCGGGCCAGTACCGCCTGACGGTCGGAGCCGCCCTTCAGCAGGGAGTGCATGCGCTGGGCGGTGTGCGACGCCTCGTCGCGGGCCGGTTCGTAGGCATAGCCACGCCCCTCGCGGTGCCGTACCAGCATGCCCTTGTCGTGCAGCCGGGAGAGGATGGTCAGTACGGTCGTGTAGGCGAGGTCGCCCGAAAGCCGTTCCCGGACCTCCCGCGCGGTCAGCGGCCCGTTGGCCGCCCAGAGCGCGGCGAGCACATCGCTCTCCAGTTCGCCGCGCGCCCGCCTGCCGGATGCCTCGTGGGCCTCCTCGTCTCCTTGGCGCGCCACCTCACCGTCCGCCTTCCCTCGCCGTCGTCGCCTACAGGCTACCCGCCCGCCTCCTACTTGTCGTAGGACGTGTCCTTGCGGGAGACCGCCAGGTAGCCGACGAAGCAGGCGATGGCGACCGTCCAGGCGAGGGTGACCGGGCCGAGGCCGAACCCGAGGCCGCCACGGGAGTGCCCGAGCGCCATCCAGTCGGCGAGGGATGCGCCGAGGGGGCGGGTGATGACGTACGCCGTCCAGAAGGCGGGCACGGCGGCCAGGGCGCCGAAACGGTGGGCGAGGGCGGGAACGCAGATCGCCACCGCGAAGAGGGCGACCGAGCCGAGATAGCCGAATCCGGCGGTCGCGGTGAGGTCGCCCGCGGCGGTGCCGAGGGCGAAGGTGGCGAGGACGGCCGCCCAGTAGAAGAGCTCGCGGCTGCGGGTCGTGATGCTGTGGATGGACAGGGTGCGCTCGACGGCGTACCAGAGGGCGAAGACCGCGGCCAGCGTGACGAGGAAGACCGGCGTCGACACGGTGTAGGGCACGCCGAGGCCGACGTGCAGCACGTCGGCGGCCATCGTGCCGAAGACGCTGACCATGACGACGGCCGTCCAGTAGACCCAGGCGACGTACCGGCGCACGGCGAACTGCACGGCGAGGGAGGCGGCCAGGGCGAGACCGCCGAGACCGACCGCCGGCACCGGGCCGAGGAGCTTGGCCAGCAGGTCCGACGCGGTCTCGCCCATCCCGGTGGTGAGCACCTTGATGATCCAGAAGTAGGCGGTCACTTCCGGCACCTTGTTCGCCACGGTGCGCAGGGGGGTGAGGGGGCGGTCGTCGAGGAGAGGGATCATGGTCCGCACGATGGCATGGCCCTCTCCCACCACCCCGGACGTTTTTGCCGTCGCTTGGGGACTTCTGGTGCATGAATTTCACCACCGCGCGGTCAACCTGACCGCAACCTGAACATCTCGCCGAAGCACCTGGTCAGGGTGATTGAGGGGATGATACGACCGGCATGCGGGCGGTCGTGATCGCCATCCACAGCTGTAGTCGCATAGTTGTGTGGACCGAACCCATCCATCCGGAAGGACCCTGCCCCATGACGGCACCGATTCCGGCGGCGTCCCAGTTGGCTGTGAACGTGCTCGACGCCCACTCGCTGCTGGCGGCCTTCGGGGTACTGGGTGTCGCGGCGGTGATGTTCGCCGAGACCGGACTCCTGGTCGGATTCTTCCTGCCGGGTGACTCCCTGCTGTTCACCGCCGGACTGCTGTGCACCGGGTCGGCGCACGGGAGCCTGCACCTGTCTCTCGGCCCCCTGCTCGTGGCGGCGGCGGCCGGCGCGCTGGCCGGGGCTCAGTGCGGATATCTGCTCGGGCGGAAGGCCGGCGGAGCGTTGCTGGCTCGCAGTCACTCCCCGCGACTGCACGAAGGAGCGAAACGCGCCGAGAGACTCCTGGAGCGCTACGGGTATGCCAAGGCCATCGTGCTGGCCCGCTTCGTGCCCGTGGTGCGCACGGTCCTCAACCCGGTGGCGGGCGCGCTGGAGGTGCCGGTACGGACGTTCACCCTGTGGCAGGCCGTCGGCGGGCTCGTGTGGAGCGTCGGACTCACCCTCGCGGGGTACGCGCTCGGCTCGGCGATCCCGAATGTCGACCGGTACCTGCTGCCGCTGGTGGCGCTGATCGTCATCGTGTCGCTGGTCCCCCTCATGGCCGAGGTGTACCGCGGGCGCCGGGCCGCCAGGTCCGGGGAGGGCCGCAGGTGATCAGCGCCTGGGGCGGCGGCGGGGCGCCGACGGGTGCACCGCACTGGTCGAAGCCGCCGCGGATCTCGCGGACTGCCCCGGCGCTGACCAGGGAGAATGGAGAATTCTCGCCGGAATACCTAGGGTCAGCCTGTGGCTTTTATTGTGGTATGTGAGGATGACGTTGCGGTCCGTGACGTCCTCAAGCGTGCACTTGAGCACGACGGCCATACGGTCGCGGTCGCTCCCACGGCGCACAGCCTGCTGCGGCAACTCGAGCCGGTCCCTCACCTGGTCGTCCTGGATCTGGGGCTTCCGGACGCTGACGGCCGCGACGTCTGCCTGGCGCTGCGGGCACGTGGCGTTGACGCCCCGGTGCTGATGCTCACCGCTCTGGACGGCATGCATCACAAGGTGGGCGGCTTCGAGGCGGGAGCCGACGACTACCTGACGAAGCCGTTCGACATCCCGGAGTTGCTGGTGAGGGTCCGTGCCCTGCTGCGCAGGACAACCGCGACAAGCCCACCCAGCGGCGTCGTTCTCGATCCGGCGAAACATGTCGTGATCCACGGTGCGGCAAGCGAGAGCCTGACGCCGACCGAGTTCCGACTGCTGGGCAGGCTCATAGCCTCGCAGGGCGACGCCGTACGCCGCCACGCCCTCGTCGCCGCCGGCTGGCCGCACGGCGCGCAGGTCAGCGACAACACCCTCGACTCCTTCGTTCGCCGGCTGCGGACCAAACTCGGCGCGCTGGGCGTGGCCGATCGCCTGGCGACGGTCCGTGGGGTGGGCTATCGATGGGAGTGACGGGCTTTCGCGGAAGGGTCGTCGCGCTCGCGGTCCTGATCGCGACCGCGGTGGTCGCAGTGCTGGTGGTGGTCTCACATGTGTTGCTGAGCCGGGTGACCGACGCCGACGCGAACGCTCTGGCGCATACACGCGCGGAGGCGGTGGCGGCGAACGTAGCCGTACGCGGTGGTCACGTCGTGCTGATCGAGAGCGGCAACGAAGCACTGGACACGGTCTCGTGGGTGTACGCCGACGGGCACCTCATCGACGGGATCGTGCCGGGCGGCGTCCTGGACCGCGTCGCTGCACTTGTCGGCTCCGGGCAGTCCCAGACCACCACGGTCGGCAGCCACCTTCTGTATGCCCGGCCGATCCGGCTCGAAGGCCACCACGTCATGGCGGTCGTGCGGGTGGATCTGACGCCGTACGAGACGTCGGAGCAGCGAAGCCTGATGATGTCGCTCATGTTGGGCGGCATCTCGATCCTGCTCGCAGGCGTCGTCGCCCACCTCGTGGTGGGTCGTGCGCTGCGGGTGGTCCACGACATGGCCGCTCTCGCCGACGACTGGGGCGATCATGAACCCGGGCGCCGCTTCGACCTCGGCGTTCCGCGCGATGAGTTCGGGGAGCTCGGGCGCACTCTCGATCGCCTGCTCGACCGCGTGGACAACGCGCTCGCGGACGAGCGCCGGCTCACCGATGAGATCGCCCACGAACTGCGGACGCCCTTGACGGCCCTGCGGGGCGAGGCGCAGTTGGCGCAGCTGTCCGGTCATCATCTGGCACCGGAGTCTGTTCTGACCGAGGTCGACCGTCTGAACACGGCGATCACGACGATTCTCGGTACCGCCCGGACACGGATCGACGGCGGTACCCGCTGCGATCTCAGGGCGGCGGCGCGACAGGCGATCGCCGGCCGCTCCATCGAACTCGCCGTCCCCGCCGACGTCGATGTCGCCGTGGCAGCGGAACTCGTCGTGGCTGTGCTGTCCCCCCTGCTGGAGAACGGCCTGCGGCATGCGAGGTCGCGCGTCTGGGTCACGGCGCGCATCCAGCCCCAGGGGGTCGTGACCGATGTCCTCGACGACGGCCCGGGGTTCGATCCCGCGGAGGTCGACCGGGTCTTCGAAGCGGGCGTGACCAGCGGCGACGGGCACGGGTTGGGGCTGGCCGTGGTGAGGCGTCTCGCCGCGTCCGCGGGGGTGGCGGTCCGCGCGGTCGCGGATGGCCGAGGTCGCGTCGAGGTGACCTTCCCCGTGCCGGAGGCGATCGCGTAGTCAGGTTGTGTGCAGGTTGGCCGAGCCAGCCTCGCCGCATGACAACGACAAGCGAAGCCCGCACGCAGCACAGCGGGCGGCTGATGCTGAACAAGGTTCCCGAGGTCACCGTCTGGTTCTGGGTGATCAAGATCCTCTGCACGACCGTCGGTGAGAGCTTCGCCGACTGGATCAACATGAAGCTGGGCGTCGGCCTGGTCAACACGGCATGGATCTTCACCGCGGTGTTCGTGGTGGTGCTGGGCGTCCAGCTGCGGCTGAAGCGGTACGTCCCGTTCCCGTACTGGCTGACCGTGGTCGTTGTCAGTGTCACGGGCACGCTGTACACCGACATCCTGACCGACCAGCTCAACGTGCCGCTGTGGATCAGCACCACCGTGTTCTCGGTCCTGCTCGCCGTGGTCTTCGGCGTGTGGTGGCTGCGCGAGCGCACCCTCTCGATCCACTCGGTCACGACGCTGTCGCGTGAGTCGTTCTACTGGCTCACCGTTCTCGTCACCTTCGCGCTCGGCACCGCGACCGGCGACTGGACCCTGGAGCTCACCGGCTGGAGCCCGGGAGTCTCGGTCCTGCTGCCGCTCGGCCTCATCGCGGCGATCACCCTGTTGCGGAAGTTCGGCGCGAACCCGGTGCTGTCCTTCTGGCTCGCCTACATCCTGACCCGCCCGCTGGGCGCCAACATCGGCGACTGGCTCGCCTCCCCGAAGGTCGCTCAGAACCCCGGCGACCCGACCGGACTTGCGCTGGGCACCTTCACCACCAGCCTGATCTTCCTCGGCCTGATCCTGGCGACGGTCATCTACCTGACGGTGACGCGCTCCGACGTGACCGAGACCTACGACGCCACGCACACCCCGCAGCTCACCGCCAACCCGCAGAGGGAGCGCATCGCGCTGGCGGGCTTCGGCCTCCTCGCCCTCGCCACCGGGGGACTGCTGGTCTGGGCACACAGCCAGCCGCACGTCGGCCCGGCGCCGGAGACCGACGCCACCTCCACCGTGCAACTCGCCCCTGGCCAGGCCGTGAAGAAGTTCCCGTCCGCGAAGGTCGACGCGCTGAGGGCCCTCGCGTCGACCTCACTCAAGGACGCACAGTCAGGGAACGCGACCGGGGCCCACACAGCTGCCCAGTCACTGCGAGACCTCTGGGATGCCGACCAGGCCTCGCTGCAACCGCTGGACAACACCGGCTGGACGTTCCTCGACGCCCAGATGGACCAGGTCCTGAAGACCTTCGGCATCGACCACCCGAACCCTCCGATGCCGCCGGCCCGGCAGGAGGCCGAACTCAACACCCTCCTCACGGACATGCGCTGACGTCAGGATGCCGTCGGCCGCCCCGGCCCTCGTCCGTGACCTGGTCGCCGGAGTGGGACGGGGCCGCCCGGGTGGTCGTCACCCGAGCGGCCCCGTGCGGCGGGATCAGCCGGTCGGTCCTGCCGGGGCGGTGGTGGTCTTGAAGCCCTCGGTCTTGTTGGCCTGGAGGGCGAAGTCGTTGGTGAACGTCTTGCTCAGGTCGACCGAGCCCTTCACGTTGCCGACGAGTTGCTCCGTGGCCAGGGAGGTCTTCGGGCCGCCGGCCGGCATGATGCCGTCGGGGAGGAACTGGCCTTTGTCCTCGGTCAGGGCGGCGATGTAGTCGCTCTTGGTCACCAGCTGGTTCGAGACGAACGACGTCGGCAGTTTGTTCGCGATGTCGGCCGCGTTGTGGGTGTTGATCCAGTGCATGGTGGCGACAAGTGCGTCGACGACCTTCTGCACGGTGTCCTTGTGCGAGTTCACCCAGTCGGTGCGGGCGAGCACACCGGCCGCGGGGTAGGCGCCGCCCATGGCCGCCGTGGCGCCCTGCGTGGTGGCCAGGTCGATCGCGGAGGCGCCGACGCCCTTCTTCTGGATCGCGGCGACCGTCGGCTGTGTCGTCATCACGCAGTCGACCTTGCCGTTCTGCAGGGCGGCGATGGCGGTGGAGCCCGCGCCGACCCCGATCCGGTGGAACTGGCTGGTCTTGACGCCCTTCTTGGCGGCCAGGAACTGGGTGAGTGTGTCGGTGCCCGAGCCGAGGTCGGTGACGCCCAGGGTCTTGCCCTTGAAGTCGGCACCCGAGGTGACACCCGACTTCTTGGTGCACATCTCCCGTTCGCCCGGTGCGCCGGAGAGCTGGACGACGTCCTCGACCGCCTTGCCCTTGGCCTGGAACTCGATCGTGTGGTTGTACCAGGCACCCGCCATGTCCACCTGCCCGGAGGCCATGGCCTCCTCCGCGCCGACGCCGCCGTCCTGCTCGGTGCTGAGCTGTACGTCGACGCCGTACTTCTTGTAGAAGCCGAGGTTCTGGGCGAGCTGGTAGGGCAGGTAGATCTGCTTGTCGATACCGCCGACCATGAGCTTGACGGTCGGTGTGCCGCCGGAGCCGGTGGTCGCGGTGGTGCTGCCGGAGTTACCGGAACAGGCGCTGACCGCGCCGAGGGTGAGAACGGCGAGGAGAGACGCGGCAACGGTGGCGGGTCGTCTGGACATGGCTGGCCACATTCCTTTTCTGAGGTCGAACAGGGAAGAGCGAGGGAGTGGAGGGAAGGGGAGGGGAGGGGCCGGTCAGAGGGCGTTCGACGCCTCGGACGGGGCCGGCGGGCGCCAGGACAGCAGCCGGCGTTCGAGCTTGCCGATCACCCACTCGGCGCCGAGCACGATGACCGAGATGACGAGCATCGTCGCGAACACGCCGTTGGGGTCGAAGTTGTTCTGCGCGGTCTTGATGACCAGGCCCAGGCCGCTCTGCGCGCCCAGTACCTCCCCGACCAGCGCGCCGACGATGGCGAAGCCGAAGGCGCTGTGCAGGCTGGCGATGATCCACGTGAGCGCGGAGGGGACGGTGACGTGCCGGATGATCTGTAGCTGCGAGGCGCCGAGCACCCGGGCGTTGGCGAGGATGTTGCGGTCGACCTCGCGCACGCCCTGGAAGGCGTTGAAGAAGACGATGAAGAACACCAGCACCGCGGCGAGCAGGATCTTCGGCAGCACGCCGATGCCGAACGCGACGATGAAGATCGAGCCGAGGACGATCCGCGGGATCGCGTTGACCATCTTGATGTAGGGGCCGAGGACGTCGGCGAGGAAGCGGCTCTGGCCCAGCGCGACACCGAAGACCACTCCGGTGAGGGCTCCGAGGACGAAGCCGACGAGTGCCTCCTGGATCGTCGTCCAGATGTTGGCGTAGAAGGACCCGAACTCGGTGCCGTGCTGGAAGAGGTCGGCCAGCCGCCTGGCGATGCCGGAGGGTTGCCCGAAGAAGAACGGGTCGACGATCCCCCAGGTGGTGAACGCCTGCCAGCCGCCGATGACGAGGGCCGCCAGGCCGACGCGGCCCGCCCACACCAGGGCGGCGCGGCGCCGACGGGCGCGCTTGGCGGCCGCCCCGGCCGAGAGCGGTGCGCCGCCCTTGAGGGGGGCGGGGGAAACAGCGGACGTCGTACTCATGCCGTACCTCCTGCGGTGCGTGCGTAGGCGCGCTCCACCTCCTCGCGCAGCGAGTCCCAGATCTGGTGCTGAAGTTCGATGAAGCGGGGCTGGAAGCGGATCTCCTGGACCGAGCCGCGCGGGCGCGGCAGGTCGATGTCGAAGACCGCCTTGACCGACCCGGGGCTGGACGTCATGACGACGACCCGGTCGGCGAGCGCCACGGCCTCGTCGAGGTCGTGGGTGATGAAGATGACCGAAGGCCGGATCTGCTCCCACAGGCCGAGCAGTTCGGTGGACATGATCGCCTTGGTCTGCACGTCCAGGGCGCCGAACGGCTCGTCCATGATCAGGATCCGGGGTTCGTTGATCAGCGCGGCGGCCATCGCCACGCGCTTGCGCATACCGCCGGAGAGCTGGTGCGGATAGCGGTCCTCGAACCCTGTGAGACCCACCCGGCGCAGCCAGTCGCGCGCCGAGACCTGGGCCTGCTGCTTGGGCACCCCGCGGAAGACGGGACCCATGAGGACGTTGCCGAGCACGGTCTTCCAGGGCAGCAGGGCGTCGGCCTGGAACATGAAGCTGACGCCGTCGGTGACGCCGTCCACCTCGCGGCCACCGACCCTGACCGAGCCCTCGCTGGGCCGGTCGAGCCCGGACACCATGCTCAGCGTCGTGGACTTGCCGCAGCCGGTCGGGCCCACCACCGCGCAGAACTGGCCGGGCTCCACGGTGAACGAAACATCCTGCAGCGCCGTGAACACCTCACCGGCGGGAGTCAGAAATCGTTTGGTGAGCCCGGAGATCTCGACTCGCGCGCTGTCCTGGCCGGCTTTCCCGGCGGCCGGACTCACCGCCGCATCGTTTCGCGAAGCCATCTGAGGCCGTCTCCTTCCTAACCTCGGGGTCGAGGAAGGCAGACGCTAGAGGCCGCCGGGTGTTACGTCGCTGTTTCATCCGTATCCCGCGTTAGCCGTGTTAGCCGGAGTTCTGCTCGTTCTGCTCAGCGATCCGGGGGTGGGCAGAAGGCCGGGGGCGGGGGCACAATCGCGCCACCACGGGTACGGCGCAGGGGCCGCGCCCGGCAGTCGTACGGCGGGCAGAGACACCTGTGAAACCCACCTGTATCCCGATCATCGGCCGTGGCGGGAAGGGGAGGCTCTCCGCGCGGATTCTGGCCAACCAGATGGTCATCCTGGCGCTGACCGGGCTGATCGGTTTCGTGCTGTTCGCCTTCGCGCAGCGCGGCGAGATCGACCGCGCCTACGAGCAGCGGGCGCTGGACATCGCGCAGACCACGGCCGCCGATCCGCAGATCCGGCATGCCATGGAGTACGGGGGCGGCGGTGACGTGGTGCAGACCGTGGCCGAACGGATCCGCAAGGCGTCGGGCGCGTCGTACGTGGTCGTGCTCGACCTGCGCGGCATCCGCCACTCCCACCCCGACCCGGCGCTGATCGGCGAACCGACTGGTGATCAGATCGTCGTGCTGGACGGCAGGACGCACGTCGGTACCGACCAGGGCGCGACCGGGCGCTCCGCCAACGGCAAGGCTCCGCTGAAAGGTCCCACCGGCAAGCTGGTCGGCGAGGTGTCCGCGGGCATCCCGGAGCACTATGTGCTGGGCGAGCTGTGGCGCGAGCTGCCGACCTTCGGCCTGTACAGCGCCATCGCCGTCGCACTCGGTTCGGCGGCCGCGTTCCTGCTGGCCAGGCGGCTCAAGCGGACGACGTTCGGGCTGGAACTGGAGGAGATCGCCGGGTTGCTGCAGGACCGGGAGGCGATGCTGCACGGCATCCGTGAGGGAGTCGTCGCCTTCGACCCGGGCGGCAGGATCACGGTGGTCAACGACGAGGCCCGCGACCTGCTCGGCCTCGGCACCGCGCTCGGCAGCACGCTGGAGGAGGCGCTGCCGGACGGGCGGCTGCGCCGCGCCCTGGACGGCACCCTCGCGGGCAGCGACATCAGCGTGCTCACCGACGACCACTGCCTGGTGGTCAACCGGATGCCGGTGGCCCTGCACGGCCGTGAACTGGGCGCGGTGGTGACCGTGCGCGACCGCACCGAGCTCATCGGGCTGCTGCGCGAACTGGACTCGGTGCGCGGGCTCACCGACGCGCTGCGCGCCCAGCAGCACGAGTTCACCAACCGGATGCACACGGTGGCCGGGCTGCTGGACATCGGCGATCACGACGCCGCCTACGAGTTCGCCGTCGAGACGGCCGGCGCCGAGCCGGCGCTGACCGAGTCGGTACGGGAACGGATCGGCAACCCGCTGCTCGTGGGACTGGTCGTCGCCAAGATCACGGTGGCCGCGGAACGCGGGGTGCGGATCGTCCTCAGCGACGACTCCGCCCTGGGCGAGGACCCGCCGCATCTGCGCCGGCTGCTGACGATCGTCGGCAATCTGCTGGACAACGCGATCGACGCGTCGGCGACCGGGGCGGCGCCTGCGGGCGGTGCCGAGGTGCGGCTGTCGCTGATCGAGGCCGTCGACGTGGTACGGGTGGAGGTGGCCGACACCGGTCCGGGCATCCCGCCGGGCACCGCCGAGTCGATCTTCGAGGACGGCTGGTCGACCCGCCCGGACCGGGGCACCGCCCGGCGCGGCCTCGGACTGGCTCTCGTCCACAGGCTGGTGCAGCGGCACGGCGGCACGATCACGGTCAGTGCGGGGCCGGGTGCCGTCTTCACCGTGACGTTGCCCGTGCCCGACACTGCCCTGGCCCCGCAGGGCGCCCTGTTCACGACGGCTCCGCCGGTGCCGGTCGGCGCGCGTGACGGCATCGCAGGAGGTGACCGCTGGTGATCCGGACCCTGGTGGTGGACGACGACTTCCGGGTCAGCCGTGTCCACTGCGACTACGCGTCCCGCGTCAAGGGCTTCGAGGTGGTCGGCCAGGCGGCGACCGTGGCCGCGGCGCTGGACGCGGTACGCGATCTCCACCCGGACCTGCTGCTGCTCGACGTCTTCCTGCCGGACGGCAGCGGACTCGACGTACTGCGCCGGCTGAGCGGGGACGAGGGCGGCGACCGCCCCGACGCCATCATGATCACCGCCGACCGTGACATCGCGTCGGTGCGGATCGCGATGAAACTCGGCGCCGTCGGCTACCTGGTCAAGCCCTTCGGCGCGCCTGATCTCGCCGAGCGGCTCACCGCCTACCGCGAGCTCCAGCACCGTATGGACGCCCTGGGTACGGTCCCGGAGACCGACCAGGCCGATGTGGACGCCCTGTTCAGTGCCGCCCGCCCGCCGGCCGTGCCCCGTGTCCCCGCCAAGGGGCACTCCGCCCCGACGCTGGCCCTGCTGCACCAGACCCTGCGCACCGCGCACGACGCCCTGTCGGCAGCGGAGACCGCCGAACGCACCGGGGTTTCCCGTGCCACGGCTCAGCGGTATCTCTCCTACCTGGTCAAGGAGGGCATGGTCCGGCTCGAACTGCGCTACGGAGCCACCGGACGTCCCGAGCACCGTTACCGCGTCGTGCACTGAACGACCAGGGCAGGGCGACGGGCGGGACCGGGCCCCGGGGTGTCCTGGCGGCGCGGGGGCGGGACCGGGCGAGGCAGCCGACCAGCGCGGCGCACACCGGCGCGAGGGGCACGTGCGGTCCGACGCGGAAGCAGTCCGCGGCGGCGGTGCCGAAGACCCTGCTCGGCACCGTGCCGGACATCACCGTCGTCGAGGAGGCCGTCGACGGCCGCCAGGCCGTCGGCCTCGTCCGGCGGACGGCACCGGACGTGGTCCTCACGGACGTCCGCACGCCCATGCTGGACGGCGCCGAGGCGACCCGCCGGATCGCGAGCGTCTCGCCGTGCCGCGTCCTCATCCTGACCAGCGTGGCGGCGGTAAGAGACGGGTGCCCACCCGGTGGGTGATTTCACGCGAACCGCTTACCGACTACGTCCTTGTAGACGTCGGATGAACTGTGGATGATCGAAACGGGGCGTGCATGCGTCCCCGCCCTGAACGACGGGAGCGTGAACTCCGTGCCGGGGCGGTCGGACGAACCTCCGGCTCGGCGGAACCTCGCCGCCCGAGCTTTCCTCTACCTGATGGAGTGGACGGCTCTCGGGTGGCCGGCCACACGTGGTTGCCGCCCGGCGGGGGCGAGGCAGAGGAGGCAGTCCTTGGCTGACACCCATCGTGGCGGAATGGGCGTCGAGATCCGTCGTCGTGCCGCGACGCACCTGGCGGCACCGCCTCCGACCCGGGCCTCAGCCCTGGGTGTCCCGGACTCCGGGCCCCAGCAATGGCACCGGGGCATGACGCTGGTGGCCACGATCAGCCTGTTCATCGGCACGCGCGCCGCCTGGACCACCGCGATGGCGTCGAGCCCGCCGGTCGCCGCCGTCATCTCGGTCTGCTACGCCTCGATCCTCGTCTGCGCCGTTCTCGCCCTTCTCGTCCGCACCCGCCGGGCGCTGATCCGGGTCGACGCGGCCGTGCTGGTCACCGCCGTCGCGCTGGTCATCTGCGGCTACCTGCTCGACCACGCGGGCACCGACGAAGCCGCTCTGACCTCCCAGGCCGCGGACCAGATCCTGCACGGCCGTCCGGTCTACGGCCAACCGTGGCCCTGGTTGTTCGACACACACGGCGTCGGGATCACCAAGACCATGTCCGGCGGCGCCGACTACACGTACGGCTATCCGCCGCTGACCGCCCTGCTGGCCGCACCGGTGCACGCGGTCCTCCACTCGACGGCGGCCGCGACCCTGGTCCCCACCCTCGCGCTGCTGGCCTCCTCGGTCCTGCTGTGGTTCCTGCTGCCGGCGCCCTGGCGATCCGCCGCGACGGCCGTCTGCCTCGGCTTCGGCCTCCTGCCCCACTACGCCTACGCCGGCTACCCGGCCGTCACGGCCCTCGCCCTGCTCGTCCCCGTCGTGGTCCGCTGGCCCAGCACAGGCGAGGGCGGCCACCTCGGGGCAGGGGGCGTACTGCGGGCTGCCTGCCTGGGCGCCGCCTGCGCGGCCCAGCAACTCGCCTGGTTCCTCGCACCGTTCCTCCTGATCGGCCTGTACGCCGTCCGGCGCGGTGAACTCGGCCCCCGGCGCGCCCTCGCGGTCACCGCCCGCTACACGGCCACCGCCGCTCTCACCTGGTCCGCGGCCAACGCGTACTTCGCCGTCCAGGACTTCCCGGCCTGGCTGCACGGAATCCTGCTGCCTCTTGAGCAGAAGGCGATCCTGCACGGCCAGGGCGTGATGGGCATCTCCTACTACTTCACCGACGGCAGCAGCCGCCTCGACTACTACTCCTACGGCAGCCAACTGCTCCTGCTCGGCCTGCTCACGGCCACAGTGCTGTTCGTCCGGCGGCTCGGCCCGGCTCTCACCGTCCTGCCGTGGCTCGCGTTCTACCTCGCCACCCGCTCCCAGGACGGCTACTTCCTGATGATGACCCCGCTGTGGCTGGCGGCCGCCGCCACCGTCCCGGCCGCCGCGTTCGCCACCGCCTGGCAGCCGCGCCTGCCCCGCCTCACCGGCCGCCGCGCCAAGGCCGTCGTCGCGGCCGGCTTGCTCGCCCCCGCCCTCGCGTGCGTCGTGATCGCCGCCGGCAGTCCGCCGCCGCTGCGCATGAGCCTCACGCCGCACTTCGCCAGACACGGCTCACGTGTCGGTGTCACCGCCATCGACGTCCGGGCCGTCAACACCACCGGTACGGCGCTTGAGCCGCACTTCGCGAGCCGTACCGGTCAGGGCGCCTCCAACTGGTGGACGATCGCCTCGGGACCCGCCGTGCTGGGCCCGCACGCCTCGGCCGACTATCGGGTGGAGCCCGAGGGGGGTTTCCGCGCGATGCCCCGTGGCCACGGGCCGGGCAGCTATCTCATCGCCGTCACCGGCACGCCGATGACGATCACGTCCGCCCGCATCGCGGTCGCCACGTCCGGCGCCGGCACATGACCCGAGCATCCTCGCCGGTCACCGCCGCGCGCGACGATCGGTTGCTCCTGCGGTGAAACGGGTGGTCGTCCTGGCGGCCGGAGCCGCCGGTCTGCTCTTCGCCACCGTACGGCGGGTCCGCCACCTGCTCCGGGCACGGCGCGAACGGCCCGGATGCCCGGCGGCAGCGAACGGCCGGAGCCCACAGAGCATCGGTTGACCGGCGGGCCCTGACGGTGACTGCGGCGTTTCGGGTGATCGCGTCCTGGGGCCTGGATGGGGCGAACGGCCATGTCGCCGCCCGCTCGCCGGGTGAGACCAGCGCTTCTCCAGTGGGGCTGCAGCCGCGCCCGGCAGCCTGGTGGAGACGGCACGGCCATGAGGGCCGCCGTCGCGAAGGGAGTTGCCATGTCTCAGCCGGTCGGGACCCTCCGTCAGCAGGTCACGGGAGACCTCTACGCGGAGGTGCAGACCTTCTACGCCCGGCAGATGCGTCGAGTCGACGCCCTGGACATCGAGGGCTTCGCCGACACGTTCACCGAGGACGGGGAGGTCACGCACGCGGGCGGGCAGCGTCAGCGCGGGCGGGCGGAAATGATCGCCGGGATGCGGGCCAACCTGCCCCGCTACCAGGACATCGCCGTACGGCACTGGTTCGGTCACCTGCTCATCGAGACCGACGCGGCGGACGAGGACACGGTGCGCGTCTCGTACTACACCCTGGTCACCCAGACCGACCGCGAGGGGAAGGTCTCCTTCCAGCCGACCTTCACCGTCGACGACGTCCTGGTCCGCCGGGACGGCCGGCTGCTGACCCGGTCCCGTGTCATTCACCGTGACAGCCCGGTCGCGCCGGCCGCCTCCTGAGCGCGCAGGCCGGCCGTGTCCGGCACGTGGAAGGAAGAGGGGCCCGAGTACAGGGCCCCTCTTCCTTCCACGTGCCGGCCGGCGGTCTCTCAGTCGACACCCCGGCAGATGTGCGACTCGCTCTCGTCCTCGTCGAGGTCCCCGGCCGGCACCAGGAGTGCCCGCGGCGGCACCTCGCCGAGAGCGGCGGGCGGCGACCCGACCCTCTCGTGGTCCTGCAGCAACGTCTCCATCGTCTTCTCCTCTCGGATTCCTCTCGACGACCGATGTCGGTGTCGTCGGTACGTGTGCTCAGGCGTGGCAGGCGGGCAGGCCGCCGTGCAGGGCAACCATCTCCGCGAAGGACGCGGCCACGTCGATACGGGCGCCCGGAGCGAGGCCCTCGAGTTCCGCGTACGCGCGGTGCAGGTTTCCGACCAGCCGCTCGGAGTCCAGGAGCCCGGCGAACCCGCCGAGGTCCGCCTCGCGAGCGGCCTGCAAGGGGCTCAGCCCGCGCCGCAGGCCGTTCTGCGCCAGCTGCTGGACCCGGCGCAGATAGGCCTCCGTCTCGTCGATCAGCTCGGGGCCGCCGACCGCCCCGTGCCCGGGGACCACCACTGCGGGTTCGAGTGCCCGCATCCGCTCCAGGGCCCGCAGCGAACCGGTCACCGAACCCATCAGGATGTACGGAGTCACCCCCGACCACACCACGTCCCCGGTGAACAGCACGGCGCGTTCCGGCACCCACGCCGCCACGTCGTCGGCGGTGTGCGCCGGCCCCACGTGGAGCAGCTCGGTCCGCAACCCGGGGCCGTGCAGCGTTAGTTCGTCGCGGAAGGTGAGCGACGGCAGGGTCAGCGGAGTCTCGCCCCACTCGACGTCCGGCCAGAGCCCGCGCAGGCCGAGCCCCGCCTCCCGCGTGTCGTCCCGGGTCCCCTCGTGCGCGACGATCACGGCGCCCGGCGCGAACTGCCCGTTGCCGAAGGTGTGGTCGCCGTGGAAGTGCGTGTTGACGACGTAGTCGGGACCACCGGGCACGATCCGCTGAACCGCCTCCCGCAGCCGCCGGGTACGTGACTCGGTCGCCGCCGTGTCGACCAGGACGGAACCGTCCCCGCCGGCTATCAGGCCCGCGTTGTTCAGGCACCAGCCGCCCTCCGGCTGCACGAAGGCGTACACCCCGTCGGCGACCGGTACCAGTGAGCCGGGCGGAGCGGTGCGCGGGACCGCCGTCGAGGTCATGCCGCCTCCTCCGTCCGCTCGGCGGGCAGCCGGCCGAAGCGGCCCTGGTGGAAGAGGAGCGGGTCGGGGGCCGAGGGGCCCCCGGACAGCGCGACCACCCGGCCGATCAGCAGGGTGTGGTCGCCGGCGCTGTGCTCCGCGTCCAGCACGCACTCCAGGTACGCCTCCGCCGCGGGCAGCACGGCGTTGCCGGTGACCCCCTTCTTTGCGGACAGCCGCAGCATCGCGGCCGGGCCCTCCGGCCGGTCGGGCCTGCAGAACTCCTGGGCCAGACACCGCTGCGGCTCGGTCAGTATGTTCACCGCGAAGCTGCCGGCACGCGATATCCGCGGCCGCATCCTTCCGTCCGCCTTGACGGACACCAGGATCAGCAGGGGATCGAGTGACACCGAGGTCAGGCTGTTGAGGGTCATCACGATGGTGTCCTCACCGCTGCCCTGGGTGAGCAGGGCGACCCCCGTCGGGAATCGGCCCATCGCGGTCCGGAAAGCGGTCATGTCGGGTTCGGCCAGCAGCGCGCCGGTCACAGCAGTCATGTCAGGACTCCCTTTTCTCACTTGGGCCGTCAGTAGTTGCCGAGTCCGCCGCAGACGTTCAGCGCCTGCGCGGTGATCGATCCGGCCGTGTCGGAGGCCAGATAGCCGACCAGGCCCGCGACCTCCTCCGGGGTGGAGTAACGACCGAGCGGGATCTTGGCGTTGAACCTGTCCTGGATCTCCTGCTCGCTCACGCCGTAGTGGCCGGCGTATCCCTGGCGCACGCGCTGCGCCATCGGCGTCTCGACATAGCCGGGGCAGACGGCGTTCACGGTGATCCCGGTCGGTGCGAGCTCCTTCCCCACCGCCTTGGTGAAGCCGATGACGCCGTGCTTCGAGGCCGAATAGGGCGCGGCGAGTTCGACGCCCTGTTTGCCGCCGGTGGACGCGATGCTGATGATCCGTCCCCAGTCGCCGTCCCGCATCAGGCCGGTGCTCAGCACCTCACGGGTGACACGGAAGGTGCCGTTCAGGTTGGTCTCGATCACGTCGTCCCAGAGGGAGTCCGGCATCTCGGCCGTCACGCCGCCTCCGCCCCGCCCCGCGTTGTTGACGAGGATGTCGATACGGCCGTACTCCGCCACCGCGGCCCGTACGGCCTCCCGGATCTGCTCCGGGGAGGTCACGTCGCAGATCGTCCCCGCCACTTCCAGGCCCTGCTCGCGCAGTTCCTTCACCACGGTGCGCACGTTCTCCGCGCTACGTGCCACACCGAACACCGCGACGCCCTGCCGGGCGAGCAGCTCGGTCACGGCCAGGCCGATCCCGCTGGTCGCGCCGGTGACGAAGGCAACTCGTCGTCCCGCGTCCGTCATCGTGCTCTCCCCATCGCTCGTGTCGACCGCTCGTGTCGACCGCTCGTGTCGATTTCCGGTCCGAGTGGGTCGACGGTGGGCCCGTCACCTTGCGGGTCCCTGGGTCCGCGGTGGAGTCCGGCCTGAGCTGTCGGCTTCGAGCCGTACTCGACAGGGGGCCTAGCGCGACCGCTCAGCGTGGGCGTATTCGACGCGGCGACCGGGCGGACACCCGGCTGGAGCTAGGAGGCCCCGTGCCCGAGCAGACGCAGACCCTGCCCGACGTAAGGAAGTCGGTGACCGTGGCGGCGACGCCGGACCACTGCTTCAAGGTCTTCACGGAGCGGCCCGCGCAGTGGTGGCCGCCGAGCCACATCCTGGTGCGCAAGGAGCGGGCCGGCCTGGCCTTCGAACCGGGTGTCGGCGGACGCTACTTCGAGTGGGACGTGGAGGGCAACGAGGTCCCCTGGGGCCGCGTCCTGGAATGGGTGCCCGGCCGACGCCTCGCCATGACCTGGCGGATCGACCCCAACTGGCAGTCGATCCCCACGGACGAGGGAGCCAGCGAGATCGAGGTCGACTTCGAGACCGTCGACGAGGGACACACCCGGGTCTCGCTCGCCCACGTCAAACTGCACCAGCACGGTCCGGGTGCCGAGCGGATCTTCAGGGCGCTGGACGGGCCGAGTCCCGGCGAGACCCTGGAGCGCTTCGCCCGCGCCGTCGCCGACGGGGCCGCGGCATGAGCGTCGACGGCAGCGTCATCGACGCCCCGGTCGCCGTTGCGGCCACCGGACTGCTCCCGGCCGCGGGTGAACTGAGCACGCTCGCCGCCCGGCACGCGGCCGACGCGGACGCCACCCGCAGCCTGTCCCACGAGGTTGTCGACGCGATACGCGCGGCCGGCTTCGCCCGGCACTTCGTGGCCGCGCGTTTCGGTGGCACCGAGGGCTCGTTCGACGAGCTCACCCGTGCCGTCGTCTCGGTCGGCGAGGGCTGCGCCGCCTCGGCGTGGTGCGCCTCGCTCGCCGCCTACTCGGCGCGCTTCGCCTCCCACCTGCCCGACGAGGGCCATCAGGCACTCTGGGGCGGGAGCCCCGACACGGTCGTGGCGACCGGCCTGATGCCGGCCGGACGGGCCAGGCCGGCGGACGGCGGCTGGCTGGTCACCGGCCAGTGGGCATACGTCAGCGGGGTCGACTTCGCGGACTGGGTGATGGTGTGCGCGGCGGTGGCAGGCGGGGAAGGCCCCCCGCAACTGCGCTTCTTCACCCTGCCCCGCGGCGCGTACACCGTGCGCGAGAGCTGGGACAGCGTCGGCATGCGGGCCACCGGCAGCCACACGGTCGTCGTCGAGGACGTGTTCGTACCGCGGCATCTGTCGTTCGACCGTGCCGACATGCTCACCGGGCGCAACGCCGTCTCCGACGTGCCCGCCCACAACGTGCCGTTCCAGGCCGTCGGCGGGCTCACCTTCATCGCCCCGGTCGTCGGCGCGGCCATCGGCGCCCTGGCCGCCTGCGCGGGATCGATCACCGGCCGGCGCCGCAACCAGACCGCCGAGCTGACCGTCGTCCGCGCCTCCGGCCGGATCGACGCCGCACGCCATCTCGTGGCGGAGAACGCCGCTGTCCTGGACGGCCGGCTCTTCACCCCCGAACACATGGCGCGCAACGAGCGCAACGCGACGTTCGCCGCCGAGACGCTCCGGGAGGCCGCCGCCCTGCTGGTGGGCGCGGCCGGCACCGGCGGCCTCGGCGAGGGGCACGCCCTGCAGCGCTTCTGGCGGGACATCACGTCCGCCACCAGCCATGTGGCGCTCCAGTACGACACGGCCGCACGCAAGAACTACTCGGCGGTGCTGCTCGGCCCCGAGGGGTGAGCCGCCTCGGGTGAGACGCGGGGGCGTTCGGGACCACGGGTCCCGGACGCCCCCGAGGCGTGTACCGGGTACTCCAACTCGCTCCAGAACGAGGCGACTTGGCCTCCAGCAGCGGTGTCTACGGTGAGGCCTGACCCGTGACACCCCAAGCGGAGGTTCCCTCGTGACAGTCACCCAGGAGACAGCCCCCCAGGAGACGGCGCCCCAGGGCACCGGCTGCCCGGTGGCGGGCACGTTCCCCTTCAACGGATCCAGCTACCGCGGCCCGGCCCCGGCGTACGGCCGACTGCGTGCCGAGCAGCCGGTGGTGAAGGTGCCCACCGCGGGGGGAGTGGACGCCTGGCTGGTCACCCGCTACGAGGACGTGCGCCGGCTGTCCGCCGATCCCCGGCTCAGCCGGGCCCAGGCCTGCGGTGAGGGCGCCCCCAGGGTCGGCGGCACGATGCACACCACACCCGAGATGATCATCTCGCTGGACGCGCCCGAGCACTCCCGGCTGCGCAAGCTGGTGGCCGGCGCCTTCACCATGCGGCGGGTCGAGCGGATGCGGGAGAACGTCCAGCGGGTCACCGACGAACTCCTCGACGACATGCAGGCCAAGGGCGGGGTCGTGGACCTGGTCCAGCAGTTGGCGGTGCCGCTGCCGCTGACGGTCATCGGTGAACTGCTCGGCGTGCCGGCGCAGGACCTGCGGGAGTTCGAGCAGTGGGCCCGCGCGTTCGCCACGGTCGACGACCGGGCGGGCGGTGCGGCGTCCCTGCACGCGCTCGGCAAGCTCAGCGAGTACATCGTCGGGCTGATCGCCGAGAAGCGGGCCGCACCCGCCGACGACATGCTGTCCGAGCTCATCGCGGCCCGGGACGACGACGACAGGCTCAGCGAACCGGAGCTCGTCACCTTCGGCTTCACGCTGATCGGCGCCGGTTTCGACACCACCGCGAACCAGCTCGCCAACTCGGTGCTGGCACTGCTGGCCGACCACCCGGACCAGTGGCGCCACCTGGTCGAGGACCGCTCCCGCATCGCACGGGCCGTGGAGGAACTCCTGCGGCACGTCAACCTGTTCGCCACCGACACCTCCGGGTTCCCGCGGATCGCGGCCGAGGACATCGAGGTCGGCGGCGTGACCATCCCCAAGGGCGAGGCCGTACTGCTGTCGCTCGCCTCGGCCAACCGGGACGCCGAGGTCTTCCCCGACCCGGACCGGCTGGATCTGGCCCGCGAGCGCAACCCGCACATCTCCTTCGGCCACGGCATGCACTACTGCCTGGGCAAGCACCTGGGCCGGATGGAGATGGAGATCGCGCTCGACGGCCTGGTGCGGCGGTTCCCGGATCTGCGGCTCGCGGTGGCGGAGGGCGAACTGCCCTGGCACACCGGGGAGATCAACCACACCCTGACCAGCCTTCCGGTGGTGTGGGGCGACTGAGGCGGCCCTCCGGGGCGCACGCATCGGCGAACGGTCCCGGCCACCGAGAAGGTGGCCGGGACCGTTCGCCGTCACAAGGGCCGGGCACGAGAGCGGGTACGCGCACGCCCGCGCCCCGGCTCGGGGGAGCCGGGGCGCGGGCGATCCGGTGCGTACGAGGCGGCCTCGTACCGTCGGCCGTCAGGAAGAGGGGAGGGCGGACACCCAGGTGCCGGAGCTGTCGACACTGATCGGGCCCTCGGGGGCCTCGCCCGGGTGGGCGGTGACGAAGGCGTACGCGACGGTGGTGAACGTCTTGCCGGTTATCCTGCCCATGTGCACGGCCTGGACGACACCGGGAATCACGCCGCCCTCAGCGCCCCCGTGGGTGACGTAGAAGACGAAGGAGCCGTCCTCGCGCTCGTTCCAGAAGCCGCTGGCCGCGTACAGCGGGTTGCCGCTGTCGTCGATCGGGCCCTCGGCCGTGAGCTGGTGGTCGGCGTGGAAGGTGAACCGCGGGGTGGTGGTCGACACGGCGCCGTCGGGCGTGTGGACGTTCACCGTGAGATCCCAGACACCGGCCAGCGACACCCGGTGGGCTCTGTGGTGCGAGGTCTCACCCGCGGTGGCCGCGGCGGCGCCGCCGGTGCCGACCAGGACGGTCAGTACGGCGAGCCAGAGGCCCAGGATCCGGAGGGCGACCGGTCGCGGGCGGCGCGACACGGCAGGGGCGGAGTGAGCCGGGCGCTCCGGCGCCGACGTGGTCTCAGACATGAGCGGTCTGCCTTTCCTCGGAGGTTCTCGATGGTGCGGACGGTGGAGCAGAGGTGGGGCGGGTGAGGTTCTTGAGGTCGAAGCCCGGCTGCCGGACCGTCTCGGGCGACAGGTCCGTGCCCGCCGCCAGCAGCCGGCGGGCGATACCGTGGTCGGCCGGCCGGTTCACCGACTCGACGCCGATCAGCCGCCCGCCCCGGAAGCAGAAGACCGAGAACCTGCCGCCGTCCGGGTCGCCCACGGTCACCGTGTCGTCGTGGTTCGCGGTGAGCCCCGCGATCTGCAGGCGCATCGCGTACTGCTCGGACCAGAACCACGGGAGCGCCGTGTACGGCGCGGGCTCGCCGCATATCGCGGCGGCCACGCACCTGGCCTGGTCGGAGGCGTTCTGCACGGACTCCAGCCGGATGTGCCGGCCGGCGTGGGAGCTGGGGAAGCGGGCGCAGTCGCCGAGCGCGTAGATGTCCGGGTCGCTGGTCCGCAGCGATGCGTCCACGACGACTCCGTCACCGACCAGCAGATCCGCGGCCGCCGCCAGCGAGGTGTCGGGCAGGACACCGACGCCGACCACGACCAGGTCGGCGGCGATCCGCTCACCGCCGTCCAGCTCCACGACCTGGACGCGGCCCGCGTCGTCGCCGTACAGCGCGGCCACCTCCCGTTTCAGCAGCACCCGTACCCCCTGCGCACGGTGCTCGGCGACCAGCCGGGCCGACATCCCACCGGTCAGGGCACGGGCCAGGGCGCGTGGCTGGGCTTCCACCACGGTCACGTCATGACCGAGGCCGCGTGCGGTGGCCGCCACCTCGAGGCCGATGAACCCGGCGCCGACCACGACGACCCGGACCGGCGGCCCGCTGAGCCGCAGCCGCAGGTCCTCCGCGTCGGCCAGCCCCCGCAGTGACGACACCCCGGCCAGCGAGGCGCCGGGCACGGGCAAGGCGCGCGGCCGGCACCCGGTGGCCAGGACCAGGGCGCCGTACGGCAGCCGCAGCCCGGACTGGAGCGAGACGGTGCGCCGCTCCCGGTCGATCGAGACGACCCGCTCGCCCGTCATCAGGTCGATGTCCTGCGCGGCGAAGAACTCCGGGGGCCGCAGAGCGGTCTCCCCGGCCGGCACCGCCGCGGTGAGATAGCCCTTCGACAGCGGCGGCCGGTGGCAGGGCCCCGGCTCGTCGCCGATCAGTGTCACGCGACCCCGGAATCCGCGAGCGCGCAGGGCGGCCGCGGTGTCGACCCCGGCCTGGCCGGCACCGACCACGATCACCGAGCGCGGGGCCATCAGCTCTGCGCCTCGGGCAGATGGACCAGGAGTCCGTCGATCTCGTCCGAGACCGGCAACTGGCAGCTGAGCCTGCTGAACTCGGTGCGCTCGCAGGCGGTGCCGTACAGCACGTCGTCCTCGACGGAGTCCATCACGGGCAGCGGCAGGGTGTTCGCCTCGTCGACGTACACATGGCAGGTGCCGCACTGGGCGGAGCCGCCGCACTGGGCTTCGATGCCGTCGACGTTGTTGAGTTTCGCTCCGCGCATGACCGTGTTCGGGGCCTCGACGTCGACGACGGTCACGGTTCCGTTCGGATGTTTGTAGGTGATCTTGGCCATGGCGAGCTCTCCTAGTGGAATATCGGCCGGCCCTGGAGGTATGGCATCGGACTGTGGCGAGGACCTCTCCAGCGCCGGTGGAGCATGTCTGGACCGGATCCGGCCACTCCAGCCGGCTGCCACCCGCCCTCGATCCGGGATCCATCGGCCGCACGCAGCGTGCCCGCATGACTCTGACGGATCGGACGCGTGAGGCGGTCTCGCCACCGGGCCCCGGCCCCGGCCGCCGGCTCGGACCGGTGCCGGCCGCCTGCTGCCTGGGCCAGTTCATGAACGTGCTGGACGCCTCGGTGGTGAACGTGGCGCTGCCCGTCATCTCCGACGACCTGCACTTCGACCAGCACAACCCGCAACTCGTCAACAACGCCTACACGGTGGTGGTCTGCGGCTTCCTGCTGCTCGGCGGCCGGCTCGCGGACCTGTTCGGCCAACGCCGGATCCTCCTGTGCGGGGTCGGCCTGTTCACGCTCGCCGGTGTGGTCGGGGGAGCGGCCGGCACGCCGGTCACCCTGGTCCTGGCCCGCGCCCGATCCTGCTGGGCGGCCTCGCGCTGTCCGGCACCGCGCTGTGCCGGCTGGCCCGGGTGGACGGCAGCGCGCACTACCTCAGCGATGTGCTGGGGCCCGCCGTGGTACTCGGCTTCGGCATGGGCGCGGTGCTCAACGCCACCACGAACGCCGCCACCGCCGGACTCGGTCCGGAACAGGCCGGGCTGGCCGCCGGGCTGCTCAACACCACCCGTCAACTGGGCAGCGCGGTGGGCCTGGTGACCCTGGCCGCGCTGGCGGCGGGGCGAGCCGATGCCCGGTCGGCGGCCGGGGCGAGCACGACCGAGGCTCTCGCGGCCGGTTACGGCCTGGCCCTCTCCGGAGCCGCGCTGTTCGCCGGGGCCGGGCTGGTGGCCGCCCTGTTCGTCCCGGTCCGGAAGCAGTCCAGCACCCCTCAAGGGGACACCGAGAGGGTGGCGGCCTGACGAGAACGGAGGTTTGCGGTGGTGAGCGAGTTCTGCACACAGCGGCTGCAATGGTCGCCCGCACCGGACCAGGACCAGGTCGAGTACGCGACGATCGAGGTCCCCCGCGACTACGCCGACCCCGGGGGTGAACGGATCTCGCTGGCCCTCAGCCGTCGCCGCGCCACCGACCCGGCGCGACGCCGCGGCATTCTGCTGGCCGTCAACGGCGGCCCCGGCGGAGACTGGGGAGGCGGCCGGGACCTGCCCGGCCGGTACGCCGGCACCCCCCTGCACGAGGTGTACGACCTCATCGGCTTCGACCCGCGCGGCACCGGCGCGTCCACACCGCTGTACGCCGAAGTGACCGTCCCCGCCGTGACCATGGACTCCCGCCCGCCGGACAGCTCCTTCGAGGCGATCGCCGAGGACATGCGCCTGCGCGAGCAGGCCTGCGCACGGGCCGGGGGTACGCTGCGCCCGCACATCAGCACCCGTAACACCGCCCGCGACATGGACGTGATCCGCGCCGTCCTGGGCGAGGAGCGCATCAGCTTCGTCGGCTACGCCTACGGCGCCTACGTGGGGGCCGTCTACGGCAGCCTCTTCCCGGGCGGCCTGGACCGGCTCGTGCTCGACTCCTGTGTCGGCCCGGACTGGACCTGGCGCGAGCAGTTCCTCCAGCAGGGCGACGCCGTCCAGCGCAATGTCGACCTGTGGGCCCGCTGGACCGGTGAGCGCCACGGCACCTTCGGCATCGGCACCTCGCCCGAGCAGGTGCTCGGCACGGTGGAGGACGTGGTCACGGCGCTGGAGGCGCTGCCGGAGGACGCGGTGCGGCTGCGGACGCTGTTCGACGGCGCGGTGGGCAACCGGGCGAGCGACCGCGGCCAGTGGGGCGAGCTCGGCTCTCTGGTCGCGGATCTGCGCCGGGCGGCCGCCGGGGCCGACCTCGGCCGCTGCCGGGAGCTGCTGGCCCAGCAGGGCACCTGGCGGCCCGCGGACAGCGAGGGCGACCTGCGCGTCGGCGTACTGGAGGCCATCACTCTGGAGCATGCGTGGCCGTCCGACCTGGAGGTCTACTACCAGGACATGCGGGAGTTCCGGAAGCGGTTCCCGTACGGGTACGGCGTGCTGCGGGCCCAGCCGTGGGTGGGCGCGTTCCGCGCGTTCGAGGCCCCCGAGGAGCCGGTCGCGCTGACCCGGGACGGCTACTCCGTGGGCCTGATCGTGCAGGCCGACGGGGATCCGATGGACCACTACGACGGCGGCGTGGCCATGGCCGAGCGGCTCGGCCACCATCTGCTCACCGTCGAGGACTCCGGGGAGCACGAGGTGTACGTACTCGCCGGCAACGCGCACGTGGACGCGGTCGTCCACCGCTACCTGGTCGACGGCGTGCTGCCGCCTGCCCGGTCCTCCTGCCCGGGCCGGACACCACGTCCGGACATCGCCGCGGACGTGGCCTGAGCCAGGCCGGACCGGCGAACCGCGGGGCGCCCCGGGAGCGGGGCGCCCCGCTCGTGCCGGGAGTCGAGCCCGAAGCAACCGGCCTTCCAGCGGCCCCTTCTACGGTTTCGCACAACCGTGTCCGCCCATGGAGGTGCCGTCTTGTCCGCGACCGATCAGGCCCAGGAAACGCAGGTGTTCCCCCTCTCCGGCTCGTCCTACCGTTGCCCCGCCCCGCAGTACGCCCGGCTGCGGGCCGAGCAGCCGGTGGCCCGGGTGCGCACCGAGGGCGGAGTGGACGCCTGGCTGGTGACCACCTACGAGGAGGCTCGGGAGGCGCTGGCGGATCCCCGGCTGAGCCGTGCCGAGACCGTGAAGCCGGGGGCGCCCCGGATCGGCGGCGCGATGACCTCGACGCCGGAGATGATCATTTCGATGGACGGAGCCGAGCACTCCCGGCTGCGCCGACTGGCCGCCGGGGCCTTCACCGCGCGGCGCATCGAGCAGATGCGGCCCGGCATACAGCGGATCGCGGACGGGATGCTCGACGACCTGGCCGGGGCCGGCGGCCCCGTCGACCTGGTCGAGCGGTTCACCGTGCCGCTGCCGCTGACGGTCATCGGCGAGCTGCTGGGCGTACCGATGCGGGTGCTGCGGCTGTTCGCCCAGAACGCACGGGACTTCGTCACGGTCGACGACCAGGGCGAGGACTCGGACTCGGTCAACGGCCTGGCGAAGCTCAACGAGTACATGGTCGAGGTCGTCGCGGAGAAGCGGGAGAACCCCGCGCAGGACCTGCTGTCGGATCTGATCGCGGCCAGGGACAGCGGCGACAGGCTCAGCGAGCAGGAACTGGTCACCTTCGCCTTCACTCTCATCGGCGCCGGTTTCGACACCACGGCCAACCAGCTCGCCAGTTCGGTGCTGGCGCTCATCGCGCACCACCGCGACCAGTGGACATGGCTGGCCGAGGACCGCTCCCGGATCCCCAGGGCCGTCGAGGAACTGCTGCGGCACGTCAACCTGTTCTCCACCGACTCGGCCGGCAATCCGCGCATCGCGGTCGAGGACCTGGAACTCGGCGGTGTGCGGATCGCCAAGGGCGACGCGGTGGTGATCGCGATCTCGTCCGCCAACCGGGACGAACGGGTCTTCGCCGACCCGGACCGGCTGGACCTCGGCCGTTCGCACAACCCGCACCTCTCCTTCGGACACGGCATGCATCTCTGCCTGGGCAAGCAGCTGACCCGTATGGAGATGGAGATCGCGATCGACGGGCTGGTCCGTCGCTTCCCCGACCTGTCGCTCGCGGTACCCGAGAGCGAGATCCCCTGGCACCCGGGCGGCATCAACCACGCCCTGGGCAGCCTGCCGGTCACCTGGGGTTCCTGAGAAACGGCTGCCGAGGACGGCTTGGGGCCCCCGCGCCAAGGCGGGGGGCCCGAGCCGTCCGGGGGGCGTCCGGGGGCCCGCGGG